>NZ_JAQMTY010000234.1 GCF_028330765.1 Spirulina subsalsa CS-330
ATCAGGATAAATCAATGGCGCTAGTCGTTGAGCCTAGCAACCCTCTGCAACTCTCGTTGTTTGAGTGGATAAATGGTCAGGTAACTGGCTGTTCAGAATCCCCCACTATAGCCCGTAGGGTTTAGTGGGGGAGTATGTCAAAAAGCCGAGATCTTTCTACCGGTTCCAAGAATGTTGCAATGTATTTTTCGTCTTTGGTCAAGGGATCTGTTTCCTAGTGATTCTTGGTTTTGCAGGCTGACTATAGATTTATAGGGGGGATTGTTCTTGGATATTGTTCTCAGTCGTTAGGGAGTGAGGCGCGGGAATTCTGGGGGGTTGAGGCAGGTTGGGCGGAGTCCTGTGGCACAATAGGCGGAAATTGGTTTGTAAGGATTTGCGATGAAAGCATTGGTGACGGGGGCGAATGGGTTCACGGGGTCGCATTTGGTGCGGGCGTTGATCGAGCGTGGGTTTGAGGTGGTGGGGTTGGTGCGGAAGACGAGTCATTGCGATCGCCTCTCCGGTTTACCGATGCAACTGGCCTATGGCGACGTGAGCGATCGCGCTAGTCTTGATGCGGCGATGGTGGGGGTAGATTGGCTGTTTCATACGGCGGCCTATGTGGATTTGGGGATTGTGGATGGGGAGCGGATGGCGCGGGTGAATGTGGAGGGGACGCGGAATGTCCTCGCGGCTGCCCAAGTTGCCCAGGTGCAAAAAATGGTCTATTGCAGCACGATCGGCATCTACGGCGACACCCAAGGCGAGACGATTACTGAAACGTTTCAACGTCGCCAACAGGGGTTTTCCTCAGCCTACGACAGCACTAAATACGACGCACAGCAGTTAGTGAACCAAGCGGCGGCGGCGGGGTTTCCGGTGGTGAGTGTGATGCCGTCGGGGATTTTTGGGGTGGATGATCCGCATTTTGGGCCGGTGATTCGGTTGTTTTTAAAGGGAAAATTGCCGTTTTGGGTGGGGGGCGATCGCATCACCGGCATCGTTCATGTGGATGATCTCGTCGCTGCCATGCTCCTCGCGGCGGAAAAAAGCCCCCCCGGTGAGCATTACATCATTTCCACCGACGACCTCCCCACCCGCGAAATGTTTGCCTACCTCGGCTCGAAAACAGGCATCCCCACCCCCAAAGAAGCCCCCAAAGCCCTGGTATATTTCCTCACCTTTTTTCTCGATCCCCTCGGCCATCTCTTCGGCTGGAATCCGCCCCTCAGCCGCGAACGCCTCCACTATGTCTATGAACGCTGTGTGCGGGTCAGTGGTCAAAAAGCAAAAGATCAATTAGGCTGGCAACCCCGCCCCTTGACGGCTATTTTTGATGAATTTATTGCCCAATCTTAGGAAAATGTGTGGGCAGAAGCGCGATCGCAACAGAACATCACAAAGGCAGACCGTCGGCCGCCCTCTGCCCGTACACTAGCCACTAGAGACGCTCTAGACCGCTTATTCAAATCTTGTTATGGCCGAATCGCTCACCCCGCAGACCAACCCCCGCACCGCCACCGAGCCGATCATCCTGGGGGCGATCGATATCGGCACGAACTCGATTCATATGGTGGTGGTGAAAATTGAGCCGCAATTTCCGAGCTTTTCGATCATTGCCAAGGAAAAGGACACAGTGCGCTTAGGCGATCGCGACCTGAAAACCGGCAAGCTCACCCCGGAAGCGATCGATCGCGCCCTCGCCGCCCTGCGTCGCTGTCAGGATCTTGCCCTCAGTTTCGGTGCTCAACATCTCCTTGCTGTTGCCACCAGTGCCACCCGCGAAGCCCCCAATGGTCAGGACTTCATCCGTGATGTGGAGGAGACCTTGGGGCTGCAAATCAACCTCATTTCGGGGCCCGAAGAAGCGCGGCGGATCTATTTGGGGGTGTTGTCGGGGCTGGAGTTCACGGCGCAACCCCATGTGATTATTGATATTGGCGGCGGCTCGACGGAGTTGATTTTATGCGATCGCCAAGATGCCCGTTTCCTGAGCAGCACCAAAGTCGGAGCCGTGCGCCTCACCCAAGAATTCGTCCACACCGACCCGATCACCCCCGAAGAACTCACCTACCTCCGCGCCTATGTGCGGGGGATGTTGGAGCGGCCCGTGGAGCAAATTTTGGCTAATCTCAAACCCGGCGAAGTGCCCCGCATGATCGGCACGTCCGGTACGATTGAAACCCTGGCGATTCTGCAAGCCCGCTCCCAAACTGACGAACCGCCCAATCCTCTCAATGGTTACACCCTGTCGCGGGCGGAACTCGAAGACCTGACGGAAAAGCTCGCTGAGTTGGACTATGACGATCGCGCTGTGTTTCCGGGGATGTCTGAGCGACGGGCTGAAATTATTGTGGCGGGGGCGATTATCTTGCTCGAAGCCATGGAAATGCTGGGGCTAGAGAAAATCAGTATTTGTGAGCGGGCCTTGCGCGAAGGCATCATCGTTGATTGGATGCTGACCCATCAACTGATTGCGGATAAGTTACAGTATCAAAGTGCGGTGCGCGATCGCAGCATCTACAGCATCGCCAAAAAGTATCACGTCAAACTGGACTACAGCGAACGGGTGGCCGAGTTCGCGGTGCAACTGTTCGACCAACTCCACGGCAAGCTCCATTTTTGGAACGAGAACGAGCGCGAATTGCTCTGGGCGGCGGGGATGCTCCACAACAGCGGTCTGTATATTTCCCACGCCGCCCACCACAAACATTCCTACTATCTAATCCGTCACGCGGAACTGTTGGGCTATACCGATCTAGAAGTGGAATTAATCGCCAACATCGCCCGCTACCATCGCAAAAGTAAACCCAAGAAAAAGCACCCCGCCTATCACGGCCTCACCAAGCCCGATCGCCAACGGGTCGATCAACTCAGTGCGATTCTCCGGTTAGCGGTGGCGTGCGATCGCCGTCAAATTGGCGCGATCGCCCGCGTTCACTGCACCTATGATTCCCACCACGACACCCTCCGCCTCCATCTCCACCCCACCGACCCCAACGATGCCTGTGAATTGGAACTGTGGAGTTTGGACTACAAGAAAGACGTGTTTGAGGAAGAATACAGCGTCACCGTCACCGCCACCGTCGGCTAATACCAGTTCTCTAAATTCACGCTACAAAACAAGGGGCTTAAGCCCCTTGCCTGATAGTAGGGCGGCCCCTAGGCCGCAGAGGGTGTTTGGGTGGAGTCTGGGCGGACAAACGCAGCCACCTGTTCAGAGGAAAGATCCCGAAACGCATTCCACGCCACATGTAGGAGGCGATTCGGTTCAAATTCATGCTTCACCAAATTCCAAATCCGTTGGACTTCTTCGGTGTGAAGGCGATCGTTTTCCGTCAGCGCCAGCAGAATTTGATTGCGGAGATATTGCCCCTCTTCCGAAAACAGGTACTGAATCCCCAATTGGGCCGTGGGCAGCAAATCAAACTGCCCATCGGTTTGGGCAATTAACAGCATATTTTCCAACCGTGACCAATGGAATTTCCCATCTTGGAACAGCACCTCTAACAAGCGGCGACGCATCGCAGGGGATTCCCCTTTCAGGAGGCGTTGAGCCACGTAAGGGTAAGCGATTTCGACAATTTTAAAGTTGGGATCAAGGGTGAGGGCAAGACCTTCTTGGGTGACGAGGGAGCGAATAATCAGGGAAAATTTCGCCGGCACGCGGAAGGGGTAGTCATACATCAACGCTGAGAATTCATCGGTGATGGTTTTAAAGTTAAAATTCCCGACACTCTCCCCGATCGCATTCCCCAAAACCCGCTCTAGGGCTGGGATAATCGGGGTCATATCCGTGTCTGGGGTCAAGAAGCCAAGAACATTAAAATCATGGGCGAGGGCGTAATAGTCCCGGTTGATCAGATGCACAATCGAGGCTGCGATCGTTTCTTTAGTTTCTTCTTCAAGCTGATCCATCATCCCAAAATCGATGTAGGCCATGCGGCCATCCGCCATCGCAAACAGGTTTCCGGGATGGGGATCGGCGTGGAAAAAGCCGAATTCTAAAAGCTGGCGCAGGCCGGAAACCACCCCAATTTTGATCACTTCATTGGGGTCAATCCCGGCGGCCTTAGCACTTTCGGTGTCCGTCAGTTTAAACCCGTTGATCCATTCCAGGGTGAGGACACGATGGCTGGTGTAACGCCAATAAATATCCGGGACTTTAACGGTGGGATCATCGCGGAAATTCGTGGCAAAGCGTTCGGCGTTGCGGGCTTCGTTGATGTAGTCGATTTCTTCAAAGAGTTTGCTGCCAAATTCATCCACAATCAAACTCAAGTCATGGCCCAAATTTAAGGGGAGCCAAGGCGCGAGCCACCCTGCCGCCCAGCGCATGAGAAAAAGATCGCGGGTGACCACGGGCAAGAGTTGAGGACGCTGGACTTTGACGGCGACGGCTTCACCGCTGTAGAGGGTGGCGCGATAGACCTGGCCTAAGCTGGCGGCGGCGATCGGTTGGGGCGAAATGTCTTGGTAGATTTCCTGGATGGGGCGATCGAGTTCGCGTTCAATAATCGCAAAAGCGGTTTTGGTATCGAAGGGCGGCAGTTGATCTTGGAGTTTGATCAGTTCATCGAGGAAATCCGGATGAATCAAGTCCGGTCGGGTGGAGAGGGCTTGACCGACTTTGATGAAGGTGGGCCCCAGTTGGGTCAGGATGTCGCGGAGTTCGGTGGCGCGTTTGGGTTTGTTTTTGTGCTGTGGGTCTCGCCAATGATCGAGGATGAGACGGATTGCAAAAGTACCCAGAAGAAATGCGACGGAGATGGCGCGTCCGATCACAATCCAGGGCCGTCGGTAATAGTATTGTGCGATCGCTTCGGGATCGTAGCGTTGTCCGGTTACATCATCGGTGGAAAGCAGAGACTGACTCACAAGCCTTAAAACGCCTCGATGCGCAAAAATAAGTGAAATTCCTTTCTAGTATACAAAACTACAAACTTTCTGCTGATCTAATTCACGAGAAATGACGCTTTCGGCAGAGGGCAACGCTCCGGTTCAATGGGGATAATGGAAGAATGGCACGGTTACGAAATAGAGTAGTTTGTGTCGGTAACGGTCTAGGGATCAGGCGTTGGTGGGTTTGCCATTGTTCTGTTGACCCGTGCTGATCTTGCGTCTGCTGTCATTGTTTTTACTTAACCTTTCTTTACGTTTTATGAAGTTTATCGATTTTTCCTCTCGTCTCAGTTTGGGTGTACTGGCCAGTGCGAGTGTGCTTTTACCCATGGCGATCGCACCCCAACCCAGCACCGCCCAACAGATCGTCAACGCCACCCCAGCGGGCCAAGAAGTCCCCAACAACAGTTCGATCACCTGGAAGTTTGATGATGCTCGCCTCGTCAATCCCAATTCCCTCAAGGTCTCCCTCGATGGTCGGGATGTCACTGCCCAAAGCTTTATCGACACCAACACCAACACCTTCGGCTACCGTCCCCAGCAGCCCCTCGCGCCGGGAAGCCACACCGTCCAGGTGGAATTCACCAATACCCAAGGCGTGAGCTATCGGGCGGCCTGGTCGTTCAATGTCGTTGATGTGGCCTTGACCATCGCCAGCGTCACCCACAACGCCAGCACGCAGCCCCTCGTCAATGGCGACACCTTCATGGCGGAACTGAAGGGCACGCCAGGGGCAACGGTCTCCGTTCTCCTCGTGCAAAATGGTCAAACCGTGCGGACATTGAGCGCGACGGAAACCGCGTCCGGGGTCTATCGGGTCACATTCCCGGTGGGATCGAGCGATCGCGTCAGTGAAGGCATCGTCGTCGGCCGCTTCGAGAAAAGTGGCAAAGTTGTCTACAGCGTCGCCTCCCAAGCCTTCGCCCTCAACCCCACCCCCACCACCGCCACCGTCCAGCAAACCCAAACCTCCAACGTTTCCCAAAACCCCATTGAAACCACCCCCGCCGCCGCCCCTCTAGCCGTGACGATCACCAGCCACACCAACAATGCACGGGTGAATGCAGCTAACGGGTTCCGCCTCACGGGGACGGCCACACCAGGGTCTACCGTACAAGTCACCGTTACCTCAGAAGCACCGAGTGCCCTCGGCGGCTTGATCCGGCTAGGGAGCGGCACGAAATTGCTCGATGCCGTGCCCGCCACCGTGCAGGCAGATGGAACCTTTGGCGTGACTGTGCCACGGCCCCCGGTGGTTCAAGGTGGCATGCGCTACAGCATCACCGTCCAAGCAAATCAAGGCACGGAAACCAAAACGGCCGACTTAACGTTAATTCAGCAGTAGGCCGCGCCCTGCGGATTGGGGGGATGGGCGGGTTTACGGGTGCGATCGCGTGCCCCTCCACTCGCCCCCACCTCCACCAATTCTGAACACAGTCATCCTCAACCCCATGCTTTGGTAGTCTCAGCCACAGCACCCAGGCGAAGAGCATAGGTGAATGGCCTTGTACAGTAAAGAGAACGTGACTGTTGTTAGACCTACCCATGGTTGAATTATTTTCCATCCCCTTCTTCACCTGCGATGCTGCTCGATCCGTCCCCATCCTAGCGACAGCGTCAGAATCCGCCGACAGTTCGATGGTGCTTGCCAGCGTCCTCCTCAGCCTCGTTGTGGTCTATCTAGCCAGCAAAATCGGGGGGGAACTCTGCGCCCGGATTAATCTTCCCCCGGTGCTCGGTGAACTCGTCGGCGGCGTTGTGGTCGGGGTCTCGGCCCTCCAACTCCTTGTGTTTCCAGGCGAAGGGATCGCCGCTGAAAATTCACTGATCATCAAATTTGTTGAACTGACCACCACCCTCACCCCCTTAGGGGCCAGTGCAGTTTTTGAAACCCAAAGCGAAGTCATTTCAGTTCTGTCGGAATTAGGGGTGATTATTCTCCTGTTTGAAATTGGCCTTGAATCCAAACTCGATGAACTGCTCCGCGTTGGCCCCCAGGCCGTGGTCGTCGCGATCGTTGGGGTTGTGGCTCCCTTCGCCGCCGGAACCCTCGGCTTGGTCTATTTATTTCATCTGCCCATCGTTCCCTCAATTTTCGCCGGGGCAGCGTTAACGGCCACCAGCATCGGCATCACCGCCAAGGTACTCGCTGAAATTGGCAAACTTTCCTCCACCGAAGGACAAATCATCATCGGGGCGGCGGTGCTGGATGATGTGCTGGGTATTATCGTCCTCGCGGTGGTGGCGAGTTTGGCGAAAACGGGCGAAGTCCAGGTGATGAATATCTTTTATCTAGTCATCAGCGCCGGAACGTTTTTGGTGGGGTCGATTTTACTGGGTCGCTATGTGATTAAACCCGTCTACGAAAATCTGGTGGGGGAGATGAAGACCCGGGGTGAACTACTGCTGACGGCGTTGGTGGTGGTGTTTATCCTGTCCTACATTGCCACCGCGATTCAATTGGAATCGATTCTTGGTGCTTTTGCGGCGGGGTTAATTCTGGCGGAAACCTCCCAACGCTCCAAACTGGAAAAACAGGTGATTCCGGTGGCGGATTTACTCGTGCCGGTGTTTTTTGTGGAAGTGGGGGCCCGTACTAATTTGGGGGTGCTAAATCCGATGAATCCCACGAATCGAGAAGGCTTGGTGATTGCGGCTTTCCTGATTGTGGTGGCGATCGTGGGCAAGGTAATTACAGGATTTACTGTGTTTGGTCAACAGGGTGACTTGAAGAAGTTAGCCATTGGGGTGGGTATGATTCCGAGGGGCGAAGTGGGCCTTGTCTTTGCTGGTGTAGGTGCAGAGAGTGGAGTGCTATCATCATCGACGGAAGCCGCCATCATTATGATGGTGATTTCCACGACCTTCCTGGCTCCTCCCCTGTTGCGCATTGTGTTTCGTGACCCGGAACCCACGGCCTCGGAGACTTCGGAGGCCGGCGGATAAGTCCTATTCTCACTACCGTTTAGATTAAGTCTGCTATGCCATCCCACCTCATCACACGCTTCAGCCTTTTTTCGAGTGTTTTAGGTTTATGGTTTTGGGCAATGCCTGTGGAGGCGGCACGGCTAATCTTTTGGCAGTTTGAATCAGACCAAAATCGTCTTGTGTTTAGCACCGATGAGGCCGTCCAACCGACGGCGCGGCTGCTGCAAAATCCGACTCGGTTGGTGATTGACTTGCCGGGGGTGGAGCTTTCGCAGCTAGACCCGGATCAATTGCGTTTGCCGGCGGGGGCGGCGGGGGCGATCGCTTCTATCCAAGCTGTACCGATGGCGGATCAAGGCAGTCGCCTCCTGATCGAACTGACGGAAGGCTATACCCTCGATCCCCAACAGATTGAAATCACGGGCCAAACGCCCACCCGTTGGCAGGTGCAACTGCCGTCTCCCACCCGCAGCCCTGGCCCATCGCTGCGCCCTTCCCGCTTGGAGGCGCAGGCGGTGAGTACAATCAATGCCATTGAACTGGGGGTGGGGAATCAACTGTTAATCCGGAGTGATCGCGCCATTAGCGGCACAAAAGAATGGAATCAGCGCGATCGCGCCTACCAAATCCTGATTCCTAACGCCCGCGTCGCCGATGCCGTCGCCCAATCCCAACTCCCCGTCAACAGCCCCATCTCTCAACTGCGCGTCCGGCAACGGGGTGACACCGTTGAAATTTTGGTCTATCCCGCCACCAACTTTGAGGTGGGCGACCTGCGGCAACTCAGCCCCAACCTCCTCGCCCTCGGCATCGATCGCCAAACCACCACCAGCCGCCCCGTCCCGATTCCCCCCACCCCATCGCGCCCCCCCACCC
>NZ_JAQMTY010000235.1 GCF_028330765.1 Spirulina subsalsa CS-330
AGGAGTCGTCTCACCGTGTCTGGACTCACTTGAAAGCGTTGCGCTACTTTGCGAATTGATGTGCCTCCTTGTTCATAGGTTTCGACAATTTTTTTGCGAAAATCTAGAGAGTAACGACTCATGAGATTATGCTATGCTCATTTATAACATTGATTCTCCAATTGTAGTGTACCTTGTATTATAGGTAAAGGCTGTAATACAGGCATTAGTATCGAGCAAATAGGTCACTCCAATCTCTCCCGATCGGGTTGGGGGGGTTGGGGGGGTCGAAGAAAAGAGTTGTCTTGGATGCAGCCATAAAATTGCGGGGCGGGAGTAGGGGGATTTGCCTTGATTTGATAGACTAAGATCGCCTCAACTTCTGTATTGGTGGCATCGGGTAAATGCACCCTGAGCACCCCATCATTGCCAATTCGAGAGGTTACGGTAATACTTTGCATCGATTATTTTGCTCCTGTGAAATGGGTCATCGTTCAATCCAATATGCCCCATTGATTGCCTCAATTGTGACAGAATTTTTTGAGTTGGGTACACCGCCACCACCGTGATCTATCTCGACAACCACGCCACTACCCCCCTAGACCCCCGGATTGCGCCCCAACTGCTCGCTGCCTATACCCAAACCTTTGGGAACCCCAGCAGCACTGACCATCGTTTTGGGGATGCGGCCGCCGCTGCGGTGAAAACCGCCTCACAGCAGATCGCGCAATTGCTCCACTGTCGCCCCCGCCAGATTATTTTCACCTCTGGAGCCACCGAGAGCTTGAACCTGGCGATTTTGGGCACGGTTAACCCTCTGATTGATCAGGGCAAACGGCCGAGAGTAGCCTGCACCCCCGTTGAACATAAAGCCGTCCTGGAGACCTGCCGCCACCTCGCCCAGAGCGATCGCATCGACTGGATCACGCTGCCCGTCGATCGCACCGCCCAAATTGACCTGGATGCGGTGGAAGCCTGCTGTGCCCAAGGCTTAGATTTGCTCTGTGGGATGGCGGCGAATAATGAAGTGGGGACGATTTACCCGGTGCGGGAGATGAGCGCGATCGCTCATCGGTACGGCGTGCCCTATCTCTGTGATGCGGCCCAAGCGGTGGGTAAAATTCCCCTCCAGTTTCAGGATTGGGGGATCACGATGTTGGCGGTGTCGGCCCATAAATGCTACGGGCCGAAAGGGAGCGGGGCGCTGCTGGTGCAAGACCACCATCGGTTAGCGCCGATGTTGTATGGGGGCGGTCAACAGCGCAACCAACGCCCCGGAACCCTGAATGTGCCCGGAATTGTGGGGTTAGGGGCTGCCTGCCATCTGCGCCAGGCCGAAATGACCGCCGATGAAACCGCGATCGCCCAACGCCGCGATCGCCTCCAAACCCAACTCCAAACCCACATCCCCGATCTCGTCATTAATGGCGACCCAATCCACCGCCTGGCCGGAAATTTACACATTTCCATCCCCGGCATTCCCAACAGCGCCATCACCGCCCGACTGCGCGATCGCGTTGCCCTCTCGACCGGATCGGCTTGTACCTCCGGTGTGGAAGCCCCTTCCCATGTCCTGCAAGCGATGCACCTCCCCGCCGACCAGATCGAAGGCGCGATCCGGATCGGGCTGGGCAAATTTACCACCGATGCGGAGCTTGACCAAGCCGCGCCCTGGCTGATTGCAGAGGTTGACGCGATCCGCACGATCATGGCCTGAGGTGGGTGCGATCGCCCCGAACGGCACGATCACGCCCGCCTCTCGCGATCAGATCCGGTGAAATTGCGTTCACAATGGACGGTACTGGACTCGAACCAGTGACAGCCTGCTTGTAAGGCAGGAGCTCTACCAACTGAGCTAACCGTCCGATACGATGTATTACACTAACACAAAATTCACCAAGATCCAACATGCCCTCTGGCCGCACCCACGATCGCATCACCCTTTGGAGTCTGCCCATTATCGTCGGCCTGTCGATGTTGGCGACCCGCAACGCGAAAATCACACTGCTACTCGCTAGCGGGTATCTCTTTAGTGGCCTGATGTTCGGCCCCGATTTGGATATTCATTCGGTGCAGTTTAAGCGGTGGGGGCTGTTGCGGGGGATTTGGCTTCCCTACCAAAAGAAAATGCGCCATCGTTCCCGCTATTCCCACGGGTTTTTGATTGGCACTGCGATTCGGGTGGTGTATCTCTTGGTAATTGTGGGGGCTGTGGTGGGGGTGGGCGGCGCGATCGCTCATCTCCTCTTTGATCTGCCGTGGGATTGGGGGCAAGCCTGGCAGCAGAGCCAAGCCTTCGCCCAAACCCATGCCCTCGGCGGCGTGGCGCTGTTTATCGGCTTAGAGTTGGGGGCGATGAGCCACAGCCTCGCGGATTGGACGGGTTCCGCCTATAAACGATGGCAACGCCGCCAACGTCCGAAAAGCACCCCCAGCACCCCGCGATCGCGCCAAAGCACCTACAAACGCAGCAGTAAATCTAAACCGTGAGTATCTGTGCCGCAGGTTTGGAAGAGGTTGAAGCGATCGCCCAAGGCTTTCACCCGCTCTGTTTCCTGGGGGCTGGCCTGCCAAGGGTTGGTGCGCCGGTAGTTGTAATAGGTTTCCACACCATCAATGCCCCACTGGGCCACCATTGGGATCAATTCCTGAGCCGAACGACGATAGCGTTCGGGGTGAGCCAAGACCGCTAACCCCCCCGCTGCATGGATCGCCGCGATCACAAAGGCCGCTTCGGCGGCTGTGCCCCGTGGAGCCTCGCCTTGTAGATAGAGGTGGATCGCCGGATGTTCAGGGTTGAAGCCGTAGCCCAAAATATGAACATCAGTATCATGGATGCGGGCAGTGATTTCAACCCCCGTCCAGAGATGAAGCCGACGGTCTGGAGCCTGGGCATCCAGCCACCGTTGAGCACGATAATATCCCTCAACGGTGTGATGATCCGTCAACGCCATGCCATTCAGGCCAATGCGGAGGGCTTGGTCAATAATGCTTTCGGGAATCAGTTGCCCGTCGGAACTCTGGCTGTGCAGGTGGAAGTTGTAGTGATGGGGACAGCTTTCAGCGTCGAGAGTCTGCCACACTTGCTTCAGGGTCTGGGTGTCCTGTGCCGTGGTTGTCAATGTTAAGGCCTGTGTCATACAGAAGTCCATCCGCTACGAAAAATGCCACTCAGTCGCCTGTAATGCAGTTTTGCAAAAAAGGTTTAATTCTATTACATTCCTTATCACTTTAGCAAAATCTAATCTTCATTACAGACTGATGTGATTGGATTTCATGACACGATTGATAGTAGAGAGCAATTGTTCCCAATGTGGAAAACCTGTGGAAAACCCGATCGAGTTTTCCACAGGTTGGGGAAAAGCGGAGTGGGAATGCTGAGGTTATGGCAGGGGGATCGCGACCTGCTCCAGGAGGGAGAGGGGGCCAAGGGTGGTTAAGGTGGCGCGTTGTTCGGGGGTGGCGACGAAAAGCGTGCCTGCAAACCCAAGGGAATTGACGGAAATGCCTTGATAACGATCGCGCGATCGCGGCACAATCACCATCCAAGCACGGGTCATCAGAAGATTATAGGGGGCCGTCTGTTGTTCGCCCTGGTAGTGAAGACCAGCGGTGCTCAGTAACTCGCCATAGCAGCGGTGAAGATCGGCCGGGGTCATGGTGGGCGTGAGGGGGGCGAAGGCGTGGCGAAAGCGGAAGGCGGGAATTGGATTCGGGGCGTGGGGGTCGGGCATGGCGGTGATCGCCACCTCTAGGGGCAGGTCGTACCCCGGCGGCAAGAGTGGATAGGGCACGAGTTGAAGGTGTTTATGGCGTTGACTGGCCCCGGCATCACGACCGCCGTTATAAAAAGCCAACCCCTCTATTGCCGAGAGGGCGTGAGCGATCGCCGCAAAATCCGCCACCGTCAACCAGGTTTCCTGGGCCTCAAAGGCCCGCGTCACAATCAGGCTATGGTGCTCCACCACATTGAATTTATTCAACAAGCACAGATGCGTCGGCGAGAGATCCGCCACAAAAAGCGCCTCCTCGTAGGGCAAAAACGGATTGAAATCGGGAGCCCGCGATCGCAGCAACGTATCAAGAGCCGTCTTGCGCTGCAAATTATCCGACACATGCACCAAAAACGTCAGCCCCGCCTCCGTCAAAAACTCATGATGGGTACTGATCGGTTGTAGCGCCCCACTCTTGAGGGCATTGGTGCTACAACTCACTAACGATTGCCAGAGGTTCAAGCCGCTCATTTCCCCGCTCCTGTCATGGCCATCAAAAATGCGATCGCCCTCTGGAGAAAGCGATCGCCCCTACCCCATCACCATCGCCCCCTGAAGACCGAAACCCTTCCAGTTCAGAGTGAGGCGATCCGGTGACGGCACTTAAATTATCGGGTGCATCCCACTTTTGCAGATTTACACGGCTCGCTAGGGAACACCCTCATCCCCGGCCCTTCTCCCGCAGGAGAAAGGAGCAAAAGCCCTCTCCTCAGGGAGAGGGTTGGGTGAGGGATTGCATAACTGGGATGCACCCAAATTATCGCGCTAGAGATCCTGCTCACTAAAATCACGCGCCAAATGATCAAACGGCGCATCGATAAAGCTCACATCCACAATCCCGGCTTCTGTGGCCAACTCTTTCACCACATCCTTCATGATTTGAATCCCCATCACCGTCGGGCCAATGGGAACCCCCAACGAGTTATAGGTTTCTCGCAATCCCTGCAAAACCCGCTCATCAAGAACATTAGTATCATCTGCCACCAACGCATAGCTGGCATAACGCAAGTAATAATCCATATCCCGCAGGCAAGCAGAATACCGACGAGTGGTATAGGCATTACCGCCCGGACGTAATAATTCAGGCACGGTCTCAAACAATTGTGCCCCCGCCGCCTTCACGATCGCCGCCGCATTGGCCGTAATCATCGTCGCCACAGCAATCCGATCCGTCCCAGAGGCGAAATAGGACTGCAACCGATCCATCGCATCCCGATCAAAATATCGGCCGCTGACATCATAGTTTCTTATTAAGCTGGTGACTGCATCTCTCATTTAAACTGCGCTCCCAATCACTAAATTTTTTATGGTAAGGGTAGCCGATCACACGCTCGGAATCTGGCACTAATCTAACGCCCCATCATCCCATAGGGAAGCCCGCTCTGCATCGCTGACTTTAAGAAGATCGCCAAATTGACTCACAATTGATACGTTTCGTAACATATTGCCCCCAACCTTTGCAAAACATTACAGACTGTCAACGTATATTGCGTTGGTGAACCAGTGGCAGCCAATCGCCAAAGCTTTAGGATGACTTCGGGGAATCCCATGAAATTCCGTAATTTTTGATACAAAAGTCAATCGACGTGCTTTCTAGGATAACTCTCGATGATTTAATACCGACTGAAACTCCTGAAGGAAGGATTATCCCTATGCCAGAGACCCCTCAAGACGTATTGCAGATGATCAAGGATGAAGACATCCAGATCATTGACCTCAAGTTCATTGACTTGCCCGGAACGTGGCAGCATTGCTCGTTCTATCAAAACCAAATTGACGAAGACTCCTTTGTTGATGGTGTGGCGTTCGATGGCTCTAGTATTCGCGGCTGGAAAGCGATCAACGAATCGGATATGTCCATGGTTCCCGACCCGAAAACCGCCTGGATTGATCCGTTCTACAAAGAAAAAACCTTGAGCATGATTTGCAGCATCAAGGAGCCGCGCACGGGAGAATGGTACTCCCGTGATCCCCGCAGCATCGCCATGAAGGCTGTTGACTATCTCAGTTCCACCGGCATCGGGGACACGGCATTTTTTGGACCTGAAGCGGAATTTTTCCTCTTCGATGATGTGCGCTTCGACCAAAATGAACATGAGGGTTACTACCACGTTGATAGCGTCGAGGGTCGTTGGAACTCCGGCCGCATCGAAGCGGGAGGGAACTTAGGACATAAGCCCGGTTACAAACAAGGCTATTTCCCCGTTGGCCCGACGGATACTCAGCAGGATATCCGCACAGAAATGTTGCTGACGATGAAAGCCTGTGGGGTTCCCATCGAGAAGCATCACCATGAAGTGGCGACCGGTGGCCAAAACGAGTTAGGCATTCGGTTCAATACGCTGATCCAAGCGGCGGATGACCTGATGACCTATAAGTATGTGGTCAAAAATGTGGCGAAGAAATACGGCAAGACGGCGACGTTTATGCCGAAGCCGCTGTTTAATGACAATGGTTCCGGGATGCACACCCACCAGTCGATCTGGAAAAATGGTGAGCCGACGTTCTTTAGTGCCGATGGCTATGCCAACCTCAGCCAAACGGCGCTGTGGTACATCGGTGGGATTCTGAAGCACGCGCCCGCTCTGTTGGCGTTTACGAACCCGTCGATCAACTCCTATAAGCGGTTAGTGCCTGGGTTTGAAGCGCCGGTGAACTTGGCCTATTCCCAGGGGAATCGCTCGGCTTCGGTGCGGATTCCTCTGTCTGGGCCGAGTCCGAAGGCGAAACGGTTAGAGTTCCGCTGTCCCGATGCGACGGCGAACCCTTATACGGCGTTTGCGGCGATGCTGCTGGCGGGGATTGATGGGATCAAGAATCAAATCGATCCGGGTTCTCCGTTGGATGTGGATATTTATGATCTCAGCCCTGAGGAGTTGAGTAAGATTCCGAGTACGCCGGGGTCGTTGGAAGAGGCGTTGGAATGCTTGAAGAATGATCATGAGTTTTTGACGGGCACGGGGGTCTTTACGCCGGAGTTCATCGAAAACTGGATCGCCTACAAGATCGATACGGAGATCAACCCGATGCGCTTGCGGCCTCATCCCTATGAGTTTGCGCTGTACTACGATGCGTAGAACGGACGCAGCCTAGGGTTGTGGGATGAGACGAGCGATCGCTTCTGTGAAG
>NZ_JAQMTY010000236.1 GCF_028330765.1 Spirulina subsalsa CS-330
CACCGTCGGGCTAACGCTTTGGGTAAGCCGCCGGAACGGAGCTCAGCGTAGTACCGGTCGGCTTCACCCACTTGTTCTGTGTCATGGCATTATCTGGGTGATAGCTCCATGAACTTTACATCCGAATTCATCGCGCAATACACAGAGCGATACTCCTACTTTTTTTCTAAGGACATCCATATGAGATTCGGAGTAACTAGGATATTTCGACGTCTCATTCATGTATTCCTTTAAGGCTTTTTTTAGCTCTTCATTTATTTCGCGCAACTTTTTTTCAAAATCGATTTCCTTACCAATTCTGAGCAGGTCTGCTCGAACTTCTTTTAAAGACAATATGACGTGGTCAGGGTTTTCGAGATGGTGCGCTTGGTGAAAAGCACCTTTATTAGAAATAACGTCTACGATTTCTTGAGCTAGCTTTTGATCATTCGTAAATCTTCGTATCAATGGCAAAGGGCTTTTGTGCTTTCGCAATAGTCCTGAGATCAGATCCTCATGATCTCTCTTCCACCGTTTTAGTTCTTCTGCCGGGTAGTCTTTACCTTGGTTCTTATCGATTTCTGTATGGCAACTAGCACAAAGCCAAACTCCATTTTCTGGTTTGGCCCGATCCTCGGGTGTCATATCCTTTTTGAAGCGAATAGTCCTTTCTCGCGCATCGTGTATGTGAGCAGCTTCGCCAATTTTCACTTTAGACGCAGCATCAGTGAGGGAAGGCGCAACAGTCAACCTGTTGCAGTCTGGATTTGCGCAGATGTACGCAGATCGGTATGCGATCAAATCAACTGTCTTTTGGTTAAAATCAGGTGCCGACATCAATATCCCTCAACACAGAACTATGTATTAGACCGCACACGCAGGATAACTCCCCTCAGCAGGGTGTTGTCAAGCATGTGCGGTCTAACTCCGAATATTATGGGTGTTATCCCGCACGTGCGGGATAACACCCCCCTATGGGGATTTCTACCGCAATAAGAGTTAAGTGCGATGGAAACACCACAGCAGCAGCCTAAGCTCCTCGACTGCGTTCGTCAAACTGCCCGCTTTCGGCATCTCAGCCGCAAAACGGAGAAGTCCTACTTATACTACATCCGTGATTTTATCCTGTTTCACCAGAAACGCCACCCTAGAGAGATAGGCGCACCGGAGATACGAGCCTATCTCTCTCACCTTGCCGTCGATAAAAAGATCGCGACTTCTACGCAAAATGTTGCACTGAGTGCTTTGCTCTTTCAGCCTCGGCATCTCCATCGGCACCGCCGGCAGCCTCTTCGCCATCCGCCGCGTATCGTTCCGATAAGGCATTCAAATTATTGAAAACCCCCGCCAAATCCCCCCCAAACGGATCGCAAGGCCCAGAGCTTTCTATAATAGTCACAACGCATACTGAGAAAACCATCGGGGTACTCGCCCCGCATCGCACATCAACAGAGGGAAACCGCCGATCTATGGCACAGATAGAAACAAGAACCGAACCCATGGTCTTGAACATGGGGCCACACCATCCCTCGATGCACGGCGTTCTACGCTTAATCGTCACCCTTGACGGGGAAGACGTTCTCGACTGTGAACCCGTGATCGGCTACCTCCATCGAGGGATGGAAAAAATCGCCGAAAACCGTTCCACCGTGATGTTTGTCCCCTACGTCAGCCGTTGGGACTACGCCGCCGGAATGTTCAACGAAGCGATCACCGTCAACGCGCCGGAAAAACTCGCGGATATTGAAGTCCCCAAACGGGCCCAATACATCCGCGTCATCATGCTCGAACTCAACCGCATCGCCAACCATCTTCTCTGGCTTGGCCCCTTCCTCGCCGACGTGGGCGCACAAACCCCCTTTTTCTACATCTTCCGGGAACGGGAATTAATCTACGACCTCTGGGAAGCGGCCAGCGGGGCGCGGTTAATTAATAACAACTATTTCCGCGTCGGTGGGGTCTCGGTGGATCTGCCCTACGGTTGGCTCGATAAATGTATCGACTTTTGCGATTACTTTCTGCCCAAAGTGGATGAGTATGAAAAACTGATCACCAATAACCCCATTTTCCGCCGCCGCCTCGAAGGGGTTGGCACCATTGGCCGCGACGAGGCGATTAACTGGGGCCTGTCGGGGCCGATGTTGCGCGGTTCCGGGGTGAAGTGGGATTTGCGCAAAGTGGATCACTACGAATGCTACGACGATTTTGACTGGGATATCCAATGGGAAACCAGTGGGGATTGTATAGCGCGGTATCTGGTGCGGATTCGGGAAATGCGCGAATCGGTGAAAATCATTCGCCAAGCCTGCGCCGGGATTCCGGGCGGCCCCTACGAGAACTTGGAAGCGAAGCGGATGATGGAAGGCCGCAAGTCCGAATGGAACGGCTTTGATTATCAATACGTGGCGAAAAAGGTGGCTCCGACCTTTAAGATTCCGTCAGGTGAGCATTATGTCCGCCTCGAAAGTGGTAAGGGCGAACTGGGCGTTTATATTGTCGGCAATGACAATATTTTCCCCTGGCGCTTTAAGGTGCGTCCGGCGGATTTCAACAACTTGCAAATTCTGCCCCAACTCCTGAAGGGGGTGAAGGTCGCCGATATTATGGCGATTTTGGGCAGTATTGACGTGATCATGGGATCGGTGGATCGCTAACCCTCGCTCTTTCTCCTCGTGTCATGGCTTTCTCCTCGTATCATGGCTCTGCCATGATACGAGTCCTCGGTGGCTCCGCCGCCAGGAAAGGGGAGGCATAACTGAGCAGAGCTAAGTCACGAGGAGAGAGATAAGGGGGAGCGATCGCACCGCCTTAAGTAACAGTTCGTTACATTTAGTGAACGAGCAATTAACCCAACTCAAAAGCCTTGTTACACTAAGACACAGCCCACGGGCCGCCTAGACTTGCCCATCCTAGGTCATCTCACCGAACATTAGCATTTCTCGTTTAATACTATGGTAGCGACCGCTGAACAAGCACAATTTGATGAAATCCGTCCGGGTGTAAAATCCCCTGCCAAAGAAACCATCCTCACCCCCCGTTTCTATACGACAGATTTCGATGAAATGGCCAAGATGGATCTATCCGTCAATGAAGACGAATTAAGAGCCATCATCGAAGAGTTTCGCACTGACTATAATCAAAAGCACTTCGTTCGTGATGATCAATTCGCCCAATCCTGGGATCACATCGACGGTGCGCAACGCCAATTATTTATTGAATTTTTAGAACGGTCTTGTACCGCTGAATTTTCTGGGTTCTTACTGTATAAAGAGTTGGGCCGTCGCCTCAAGACCAAAAATCCCCTATTGGCGGAAGGCTTCACGCTGATGTCGCGGGACGAAGCGCGTCATGCTGGGTTCCTCAATAAAGCGATGGCCGACTTCAATTTGTCGTTGGATCTCGGCTTTTTGACCAAGAGCCGTAGTTATACCTTCTTTAAGCCGAAGTTCATTTTCTACGCCACCTATTTATCAGAAAAAATCGGCTATTGGCGCTATATCACGATCTATCGTCACCTCGAACAACACCCAGAAGATCGCATCTATCCGATTTTCAATTTCTTTGAAAATTGGTGCCAAGATGAAAACCGCCACGGCGATTTCTTTGATGCGCTGATGCGGGCGCAACCGAGTATTCTCAACGATTGGAAGGCGAAACTGTGGTGCCGCTTCTTCCTGCTGTCGGTGTTTGCGACGATGTATCTCAATGATATTCAGCGCAAGGACTTTTACGCGGCGTTGGGCTTGGATGCGCGGGAATACGATAAGTATGTGATCGAGAAGACGAATGAAACGGCGGCGCGGGTGTTCCCGGTGATGCTGGATGTAAAGAATCCGACGTTCTATGAGTCCTTGGAAATCTGCGTCAAGAATAACGAGAAGTTGACGGCGATCGCAGAATCTAACGCCTCTGGTGTGGTTAAGTTCTTCAAGAAACTCCCCCACTACATCAGCAATGGCGTGCAGTTGGCGAAGCTCTATTTCATGAAGCCGATCGACTCCCTCCAAGCCATGGGCGCAGTGCGTTAGGTTCACCGATCTAAATCCTAAGCGCTAGGGAAACAAGGGGCTGAAGCCCCTTGCCTGCACATTAACGAATGGTTGCATCCCAGTTATGCAATCCCTCACCCAACCCTCTCCCTCAGGAGAGGGCTTTTGGCTCCCTTCTCCTGCGGGAGAAGGGCTGGGGATGAGGGTGCTCCCTGCCGAGCCGTATGAATCTGCAACCGTGGGATGTACCCTAACGAATCCTGCGGGGCATCATCATGATGCCCCGTTTTTCGTTTAGGGGCGATCGAGTTTTTCTACCACAATCCACTGTCCAGACGGGTTGAAGCGTCCCCAGAGGTGAACCGATTGGCCGGATTTGAGGGTTTGTAATTTGGCTTCGACTTCGGGGCGGGTGGTGATCACTTGCCAGGGTTGGCCGTTGTGGGTGAGGCGATACTGCTGGGGGGCGGTGATGGTGATGGGGGCGGCGATCGCATCCCCCGCTTCAACTTCACTCGTAAATGCTGAGTCAATCGGCGCGTTACCATCGGTGGGGTAACTGTCGGGCTGGTTGAGATAATGGCGCTGCCAGGTGTGCCACTGGGGATGATTGGGGGGCAGGTTGAATAGAGGAACAACGGCAGCGGGTGCGATCGCATCCCCGATTAACGCATCCTGAAGCGATCGCACCTCCAAATCCACCGGATCACAACCCTGCTCTACACAGAGCGCCGCCGCCATCCCTGCCGCTTGCCCAATCCCCATCACCGTCGGCTGTAAGCGGGTCGAACCGTTGGCAATGTGAGACACGGAAATATTTTTTTCACAGACCAAGAGACCCCGCACCTGCTCCGGCACGATCGCACCGTAGGGAATTGTGAAGGGTGTCCCCGTCCAACGTCCGCCCCATTGGATCGATTTCGGTTGGAGGGGAAAGTCAAAACCGGGATAGTGGTGATCATTGGCGTAGTTGCCAAATGCGATCGCCTGCACTTGATCCTGAGCTATTGGTAGAGCTGCGACAGATCCCCCCGATTGGGGCAAAATATCCGCCTCGGTGATCGTTGTGAGTCCCCGGAGGCGGCGGCTTTCGCGGTGGTAGGGTTGGAGGGCGAGGGCGGGGTTGTCGGGATTGGGGAAAGCGTGAGCGGCGAGGCCGTAGCGATCGCCCAATTCTGCCTGAATATGGTGGGCAAAGGCGAGGCTCATGGCCTGGGCTTCACGGCCAAATTCAGCGCGGGCGGTGTCGGATGCGATCAATCGCTCTAACCCAACGCCATAATCATTGCCCTGAATCGGCCAGTTGAGCATGAACTGACCCCCCGGCAAGCGGCCATAGTCGAGAAACTTCGCCCCGCCGTAGTTGTCCCACGCGCCGTTAAAGTCGGCGAGATTCACCCCAACCGGGCAGGGAATAGTCGGGGCGGCCTGGTCTGCGCCGTAGTCTTGGAGATAGGCGACCCAGGTGGGGGACTGCACCGGATAGCGATCGGTGAGGTCGTTCCACGCCGGGGGCGCACTGGGTTCGTTAAATTCCGATTGCAATTCCCAGCCCCAGCGGTGGGGAATGTCGCCGAGGGCGAGGAGATCGCCGAGTTCCGTACCATCGAGGGTGATTGAGGCGGTGATCCGATAGTCGGGAAAATCGACGGCGGTGATGCGATCGCCGCTCCGTTCCACGCCCGTCGGTTCCTGACCGCGAATCCAATGCAAATGAGGCAACGCCGCCACCCAATCCGCAAAAATCGCCGCCCCGATCTGCGGTTCATAGCTAAACAAACTCACCCAACTGTGATCGAGTCCCCCCGGTTGGCGATCGCGCAACGCCCGCACATACGCCCCCCACAGCCCCGTTTGCCACGCCGTCAACTCATTACCATCGGGAACCGACACCCCCGCCGCCGTCAGCATTCCCCCCAACCAATCCCCCGCACTAACGAGAATCGTCCGCGCCCCCCGTCGCGCCGCCTGAATCGCCGCACAGGTTCCCCCCGTACCGCCCCCCACCACCAACACATCCGCCGTTAACTGCTCTCTCATCGCTCTCTCAAAATCTCCAATCCTGAACCCTAACACCACAAAAGGCGCGAATCGTCGCACCTTCTTCAATTCCAGCCTCAATTGTAGAGCGATCGCCCCTTAAAAATGGGTGCATCCCACTTTTGCAGATTCCCATGGCTCGCCAGGGAGCACCCTCATCCCCAGCCCTTCTCCCGCAGGAGAAAGGAGCCAAAAGCCCTCTCCTGAGGGAGAGGGTTGGGTGAGGGATTGCATAACTGGGATGCAC
>NZ_JAQMTY010000237.1 GCF_028330765.1 Spirulina subsalsa CS-330
ATTAAAGGACTCGCTGTCGCTCGATTTGTTTGTTGGTGCAAATTCATCTCGCCACTAAAAGGCACGTCCGCCGTTACCTTCGGTAACTCTACTCGGACTCGCTTTATAGTGGGAGTCTTCTTTGCACATTTTAAGATAACTTAAGAAGCGATCGCCCCTCTCCTTTTTAATATGCGTTCAGGAAGTGCTGGGAAGCGATCGCCCCCCAACTCGATGCAATGCAAGGTGCGATCG
This sequence comes from Spirulina subsalsa CS-330, assembly GCF_028330765.1. Classification (GTDB taxonomy): domain Bacteria; phylum Cyanobacteriota; class Cyanobacteriia; order Cyanobacteriales; family Spirulinaceae; genus Spirulina; species Spirulina subsalsa_A. Next base: position 235 of record NZ_JAQMTY010000237.1, read on the forward strand.
CTTTTCTGTGTTGAGGAGCGATCGCCAGACTCGTTTGGTTGCTAATGGTCTATGCCGCAGTTGGGTTGACGCTGATCCGCCCCATAGAACTCGGTGAGCCATTGGGTTGTCCAGGCGGTGGCGCTCCCCCAGGAGTCATGGCCGTGGGCTGTCCACCCCCTTCACCTAAAGACTTGGTCACTTCAATGCCCAATTCTTCAAACACGACTCGCGGGGTTCCCCCCTTACGGGATTCAATCCGCTTCACCAAGACCTGACCATTTTCCACAAAATCCCCTTCCCGCACGTAGGTACTCTTGCCGGTCGAGGTTTCCACGATCGCATACTTTGTCCCATCGGCCTTCACCACCACCCCCGTCACATTAAGGCCCTGGGCAAGAGTCGGCTCCGGCAAATCCGGTAAATCCGGCGCAAAGGGTTCCGACGGCGGAAGATTTTGGGGAGATTGGGGAGTTGGAGTGCTTTGGGGTGATCGGGGAGATTGGGGAGTTGGAAAATCAGGAAAATTAGATATGCTTTGAGGCAATCTCAACCGAGGACTGAGCGCAATAGGAACGCCAGGAAGACCGGGAATTTGGGGCAAGCGGGTTGAAGGAGGGATACTGCCTTCTATCGGAATCGTGGAGAAGGGGTCTGTCCGCCCTTGTCGAGTTTGTCCCAGCTTTGCCACCGTATCCGCATCCGCGAGGGGAATCAGCCCCTCAGCCACATCATCTCCAGCGGCTGGGGGCGGTGGCGGTTCGCCTTCTGCCACGAGGGGATCGTCAAAATTTTCAGCGGCTTGGGGGGCAATGGGCACAGCCTCCGGGACGGCGGCCTCATCCTCACCCCCGCCGATAAAGGGCAGAGAGGACAAAATCCCACACCCCCCTAGGAGTAGGGTTGTGGCGGTGAATCCGGTAATAACTAGCTTTCTACGCATTATGATTCTTGACCCCTTTGAGAGACTCCCACCATTCATCCAAACTTGTTTTGAGTATAAATCACCTGTTCCCTGGGTCGGCCGCTGGCTCCAAATTTTCCACCGCTTAGGCCTTATTCATCAGGGCTTTCAGGGCCGCCACTCCCTTTTTGACGCGCCGCGAAACTGTAATCACACTGATGCCGAGGCGATCGGCGGCTTCTTTTTGCGTCAGGTCTTGGAGAAAGACAAATTCTAAAACGTCGCGGGTGCGCTGCTCAAGCTGCACGAGGGCTTGCTGTAACCGGATTTGATCGTCTTGGGCTAGTTGAAAACTGCGGTAGTGGTGATCGGGCACTAACTCCCCTAGGCTAAAGGAGCCGTCCTCTGGACTGCCTAGGGGACAGTCGAGGCTGAGGGGTTCGCGGTTTTGGTGGGCGAGTTTGATTTCTTGCCAGTGGGCGTGGGAGATGTTGAGGGCGGCGGCAATGTCGCGATCGCTCGGTTGTCGCCCCATCTCAACGCGCAGAGCTTGGGTCACCTTAATCGCCCGTCGCCAGATCTCTTGCCATTGGCGAGGAATACGGATCGGGGTGCTTTTGTCGCGGAGATAATGTTGAATTTCGCCCCGAATGTAGGGGATCGCAAAGGAACTGAACGCATTACCCTTCGTGACATCGAAGCGTTCAATGGCACGAATCAGACCTAAACAGCCCACTTGGAGCAAGTCTTCGTAACTTTCCGGGCAGCGCTCAACCCAATGATGCGCTTCACGACGGACTAAACCAATGTTGAGATGCACGAGCCGATTCCGGGTTTGAAGGTCAGGGGTCGTGCGATAGGCCTGGAGGAGAGAGAGGCTGTCTCCTTTGAGGGTGCGTGCATGAGTTGGCATGGGTTTAACGCCTCGCGGCAGTGAACAAAATAAAGAGTTATTAAAGTTAGGTGCGGAAATAAGGGAGGGTGTAATTACAGATTAATGAAGGGGGCGATCGCAGCATTGGCACGGTTGGATCAATCGATCCCTGCGCGGCTGACCCCTAAGACTCGCTAAACGGCGGCAACCGGGCTGAACAGAATGGGACTGACATCGCCGACAGACCCAGGCTCTCAACTGGCTTGAATGATGATTTATAGACATTCACGCTTGAGTCTGATCACCTTAGTGTAAGGTTCGATTGGACGAATGCCAACCGTATTTTTCCCACAGAAATAAAAATCACTACAAAAATTCATCACCGTGCATTTTAGTGAAAATACAAAATCAATGCGAATCGGCAACGCTATCTCAAAGGTCAAGCGATCGCTCCTAGGAGCGATCGCTTGACGGTATCACGTTTGATGAATGGGTCAATCCCTTATGCTTTCGGGCTAACCTGAGCGTAGAAACTCCCTTTGATTTTTACTTCTTCGGGATCATCTGCGCCTAAGTCCGTATCCGAGGGCTGAATACTGGTAAAGGTTCCAGCGATTTCTCCGGTTTCGCTATCCACTTTGGTGACCTGCAACGACATTTCACCGCGGCCGGTTTCATAGCGTTTCACATTGGCCCGCTCAAAGCTGTCACTGTCGGCACCAGCCGGTAGTGCGATCGCATTGTCATAGCCACTAGCAACCCCGCGCCCCTTCGGATCGAGGAACACAGAACCCCGGTAAGACGGCACGAAAAATTCCCCTTCAAAGTCCGTCGATGTATTCAGCGAATCAAACCCTGCTTCGGTTTTTGCATCCAGACTTTTCATGGTGAACATAAACGGCGTTTGTTCACCCCCAGGAAGCAGCACCGTGATCGGTTGGAAATCGATCCCGGCTTCCTCTTTAAAGGTGAGCACTCCATCAGAACTAGCGGTTAAAGTACCACTCACTTGATCCAAGCTAGAAGTGTAGCGGGTGAGCACCTTCCCTTGGATGAATTCTGCCTCCACCCGCTTGTTGGTGGGTTCTTCTTTGACGAAATATTCTTTCGGCTCCAAGCACATGGCAGAAATCAAATACTCTTTGCCAGCCACGACCGGGATTGATCCCCGTGCTGTTTCATCGAGTTCTGGGCAGCCATTGGCTAGGCCGGTGTTCACAATGTCGTCATACGTTAACTGTTGACTGGTTGCATTGGCTGGCCCATCACTACAGGCTGTTAAGAACCCTAAGCAGAGGGCAAAAAATGCAATCAGTAATCCGCGATAATACCTCATTATTAACCTCGTTTTCGTCAATCTCTGCGTCAAAAAAAAAATAGCGAAAATTTCAGATCAACTTAGGGTCAGAACAGCCACCGGAATCAACAGAACCCTAATGACAAGCTCAACATTAGTATTGGTCGGCGTTAATTCCGTCTACTGACGGTCAAACAGTGCCGATTTTGGGTGGAATTCTGACGATCTGAACTTCTAGGTACATGGCGTTGTTAACACCTGTTCAAAGCGTTTGATTGACACTCCCCGGCGTGAAGGCACGGGGATTCTTGGCTCATCGAGATCGCTTAACCTAGATTCCTTGCGTCGTCCAGGCCAGAGGTGAGTCTCTCCCCAAGCGTTACTTCGGGTATGCCCTACCCTAGTTGCATTGCTGCAAGTCTTAATAAAGCACATTGTACACGGGCATGTCGCGTTTCCTGATTCGCGTCAGCGTACCTGATTCGCGTCAGCGCACCTGATCCGCTTCAGCGTATCATTTGGGTGAGCAGCAGCTCATGTCGTTTTTGTTATCTAGAGTGAGGTATGGAGCAGGATCACCCTTTTGACCCTTCGTTTTTGGCAGCGGAACTGTCTCGCATTCAGGCGGAACTCTCCCAGCTTGCGGATCAGCAGGCGGGGGATAGTTTGGCGACGCTGATGATTTTGCGATCGCTCAGTGCCACCCACGCCCGCATTCGCGATGATCTTTTCTTACCCAACTTGCCCGGCAACCGCCACGAATTGGCGAACCTGCTGCGGGACATGGAGGAAAGTGGCGGCTGGCCATTTATTGAACGGATGCGGTTACAGGCCTTTTTGGTGAATCTGGATTGGCAGATGGGAATTCCTCCAGACCCCGAAAAATAGCCCCCAGAATTCAAGCTACAATCGAGGGACTACAAGCGCTTCAGGACATAGACACCATGGCTTTCACGCTCAATCCCATCAAGTTCGGAACCGATGGCTGGCGAGGGGTAATCGCCGCAGATTTTACTATGGAGCGGGTGGTAACGGTGGCCTCTTGGGCGGCGGAGGTGTTGGCGGCCAATTATGGAGCTGTGGCTAAGCCCCGCTTGGTGATTGTCGGGTACGATCGCCGCTTCATGGCGGAAGACTTCGCCCAGGTGGCCGCCGAAGCGGTGCAGGCGATGGGGTTTGATGTGATGTTGTCGGAAAGCTACGCCCCCACCCCGGCGTTTTCTTGGGCGGCGAAGGCGGAGCAGGCGTTGGGGGCGATCGTGCTGACGGCGAGCCACAATCCGGCGCAGTATTTGGGCTTGAAGGTGAAGGGCTGTTTTGGTGGCTCGGTGACGCAGGAAATTACCAGCCAAATCGAAGCCCGCTTAGGGGAGGCGTTGCCCAGCGATCGCACCCCCGGCACGCTGACGACCTTTGACCCCTGGGCGAGCTACTGCGCGGCGTTGCAGGGCAAGGTGGATATTGCCCGGATTCGGGAGGCGATCGCAACGGATCGGTTGCGGGTGTTTGCGGATGTGATGCATGGGGCGGCGGCGACGGGTCTAGAGCGGCTTTTGGGGATTGCCATTGATGAAATTAACGGCGATCGCGATCCTCTGTTCGGTGGCGGTGCTCCGGAACCGTTGCCGAAATATTTATCGGAAATTTTCCGCGCCATTCGCCAATCCGCCCACGATCAACCAGATGTGTTGCGGGTGGGGCTGGTGTTTGATGGGGACAGCGATCGCATTGCCGCCGTTGATGGTCAGGGCAATTTCCGCAGTTCCCAAGTGTTGATCCCGATCTTGGTGGATCATCTTTCTAAAACCAAGGGCTTTACCGGCGAAATTGTCAAAACCGTCAGCGGTTCGGATCTGATTCCAAAATTAGCGGCGTTGAATCATATTCCCCTCTATGAAACGCCGATTGGCTATAAATATATCGGCGATCGCATGCTCACGGCGGAAGTTTTAGTCGGGGGGGAAGAATCCGGCGGCGTGGGCTACGGCACTCATATTCCGGAGCGGGATGCTCTGTTGTCGGCGCTCTATGTTCTCGAAGCGGTGGTGGAATCGGGTCAAGATATCGGCGATCGCTACGCCCAACTTCAGGCCAGCGTCGGCTTCACCTCCACCTACGATCGCATTGACCTCCCCCTCGCCAGCATGGCCGTGCGCAATGCCCTCCTCGCCGAACTCCAATCCAACACCCCCACGGAAGTCGCGGGCCAAGCCGTTACGGACTGCCTCGCCATTGATGGCTATAAATTCCGGCTGGCCAATGACAGTTGGCTCCTAATCCGCTTCTCCGGCACTGAACCCGTCCTACGCCTCTACTGTGAAGCCGCCGACATGCCCACCGTCCAAAAAACCCTCCTCTGGGCTAAGGATTGGGCGAATTCGATCAGCGCCTGATCGTTGCCCGAATCCACACGGTACACCCCAAGAGGCTGGAATTCGGAGGTGCGAGCGAGAAGCTCGCACTACATAAGCACAATCCTTTTGTCGTGTGAGCCTCTGGCTCACTGCTTCCTTTTGCTGTTTGTAGTCGCGAGCGAGAAGCTCGCACTCCCTTGGTGTGAGCCTCTGGCTCATGGCTCCACTGTCCTGCCATGGCCAAGGGATTAGGTGCGGGGGAGGGTGCGGCTCACTTTCGCGGGGCAGAGGATGCGATCGCCGTCTCGATAGCCCACAAATCGCACATAGACCAATTCCCCTTCCCGAATATCAGGGCTGTCGGGCTGGTGCAATTGCGGGTCATAAAACACTTGCCCCCAGGCCTCGCCGATCGCTTGATAACCCCACTGTTGGAGGAGCGATCGCAACGGTGAGAACAGCGCCACCACATTCCGCGCTGGCAACGTTGGTTTAGCCTCAGCCATCACCGTCGCCGTTGGGAAATTCATCAGCAACGTCTGCAACACCTCGAACATTTGATACTGAAACTCTACCGTCAGTTGATCCCGTTGTTGCTGGACTTCGGTACGGAGGCGGCGGCATTGTTGCTGGAGTTGCAGCACCTGATTATTGGCATCTTCGAGGGTAGTTTGCCAGTGATGTTCTCGGCGTTCAAGCTCCGTTTCGAGTAACTGAATCCGCTCTTGGGCCGCGACCAGATCATTGGTGGTCACCGTTAGGCCGGCTTGGGCGCGGGTCAGTTGCTCTTGGAGTTCGGTTTTTTCGTTATAGAGTTGCTGTCCTTGACTGTGGAGTTTGGCCACTTCTTGGAATGCACTGCCCAAGGAGGGGAACGTCACCCCGTAGGCCTGGAGCAATTCTTCGAGCGTCCAATTCAGGGTGCGGGCCAAGCGATTCAGTTCGGTAAAACTGAGCAGATCGAGACTACCTTGGCGCAACTGGCGCAGGTGCTTGGGGGTGAGACCGGCTTTGCGTTGGAGGAGGGCCCAACTGAGAATATTGGCCTGTTTGAGGCGATCGCTCAACAGCGGATCAAACTCATACTGACAGTCCAAGTCAACGACGGGGGCCGTTGCGGACTTTCCCCCGATCAAACTCAAAAAAAAGGCTGTTCCTCCCACCCAGAGAAATACGCCAAACCAAAAGAGATTAGGTTCTTCGACCATCAACATTCTGCTTAAGGTACTGCGGCTCGGACATCGCGCGTCAATTTCCCCCCAATCTTAACCCCATTCGGACAATTTCGAGCGTGTCCATGGGCGCGAAGACAGGTCTCTAGGGCTGGAGGGCGGCTCCGGTTTGAATGCGCAGGGGATCGCCGAGGGCTTCATCGGCAATACCAGCGGCTTGAGCCGTGAGGGGGGCTGTACCCCAGGCTTGGGAGAGATCTTGTAAGAAGCGATCCTGCTGGGCCCGAAATTCCACCGTTGGCCCATTGTTATTGACGATCGCAAACCACACCCAGCCGCGATCGCGGGTCGGTAGCACCCCCGCCAAGGCACTGACACCGTTTAATGTCCCGGTTTTAATCAGCGTCCCCGGCGGAAAATTTCGGTCTTGCATCGTCCCTTGGCGATCGCGCCCCGCCACCGGAAACACATCGGCAATTCCCGCCCCCTGGGCCGCCAAATCCTGCTCCAAGCGCTGCAACATCGCCACCGTGGCGCGGGGTGAAATTCGATTCGCCGTCCCCAACCCGGAGCCATTGATCAATTGAATTTCGTCCCTGGGTACACCTGCCGCCGCCGCTGCCGTCTGGGCCACCACTGCCGCGCCCCCCGCTGATTCTGCCAACACCTGCGCCATCACATTATTACTGTAGATATTCATCTGCTTAAGAATATTGCCCAGGTTGACCGACTGATGGCGCAGCAGCATCGTCCCTGGGGGGAGATCGGACGCAACCACCACCGACCCCTGCCATGCCACTTGGGGTTTAGGCGTGCCCGGCGGCATTTTGTTGTATTCCGCCTGAGCCGCTTGGGGCCATTGGGCTGGGTTCAACGCCACCCGAAAGAGTTCCCCCGCCCCTTGGGGTTGGGTGTTGTAATTCATGTAAAACGGGCCCACCACCACCAGATTGCCGGTCACTTGGCGAATCCCTTGGGCATTGAGGGCGTTACCGACTGCGATCGCCTCCTCCCACACAAAAAACGGATTCCCCGTCCCCTCCACCACCAAATCCCCCCGTAACACCCCATTCTCCACCGGCCCCGTTCCATACACCGTCGTCGCAAAGCGATGGGCCAAGCCCCACTCCTCCAGCGCCGCCAAGGTCGTCGCCACTTTCGTCAGCGAGGCCGCCGATTGGGGTGTTGTCCCCTGATGCACCGCCAACCGGGTCAGCCCCGATTGCAAATAAATACCCTGGGTCGTCTCACTGATGCCCCGTTGCCGCAACCGTTGGAGGTACTGCGCCATCAAGTCCTCAGCCACGCCATCGGGTTCAGCCGGGGGTTGAAAAAACGGAGCCGCTTGCCACGCCAACCTCTGAGTAATCTGATCCGATGGACGTGAGCAGGCCACCAGCCCCACCCCTAACGCCAACACCACACTGCCCAGACTCATCATCACTCGACCCATGAACGACTCCTTAACATTCAACACCAGACTAATCGCAGACCGTCTTGTATTCTAGACAGATCTTGCCCCCTCCCCTGGACAAATTCTCCCGCGAATCCGCCGGAATCCAACGGCGATCGGTCGTGAATTCCAGCGGCGATCGCACCCCCTTCTTCCCCATTCCCGGCAAAATCATGCACCTCACCGGATCTGAATCTGGTAAAATCTTTACGGTTTCTATCACACCCCACCAATGAAATCATCGACACGGGAAAGAATTGCAGTTGACGCAATGGGCGGCGATCATGCCCCCGATGAAATTGTGGCTGGTGCTGTCCGCGCTGCTGAAGAATTAGATGCCGAGATCCTTTTGGTTGGCGATCCTGAAAAAATTCAAGCATGCTTGACAGCCCATGGCGGATCGGATCGGATCGAGATTGTGGCGGCAGAGGATGTCATTTCAATGCATGACGAGGCCACCGGGGTTCGACGGAAACCCAAGGCCTCGATCAATGTCGCGATGGACTTGGTGAAACAAGACCGCGCTGATGCGGTCTTCTCTGCGGGTCATTCGGGAGCAGTAATGGCAGCGGCGTTGCTCCGTCTCGGCCGCATTAAAGGCATTGATCGTCCTGCCATTGGGGCGATTTTCCCCACGTTATTACCGGGAAAATCGGCCATTATTTTAGATGTGGGCGCGAATGTGGATTCTCGCCCGAAATATTTAGAACAGTTTGGCCTGATGGGGTCGGTCTATAGCCAATGTGCCCTTGGGGTGGAAAATCCGAAAATCGGTCTCCTCAATATTGGCGAAGAACCGTCAAAGGGAAATGAATTGGCGCTACGGGCCCATGAATTACTCGCGGCCAACACGGCGATCAATTTTGTGGGCAATGCTGAAGGGCGGGATGTGCTGTCGGGGCAATTTGATGTGATTGTCTGTGATGGTTTTGTGGGAAATGTGTTGTTGAAATTTGCCGAAGCGATCGGCGGAGTGTTGATCCAAACCCTGAAAGAGGAATTGCCCTACGGGATTCGGGGGCAAATTGGGTCGGCGATTCTGCGGCCGAATTTGCGGCGGGTGGGGCAGCGCATCGACCATGCTGAACATGGGGGCGGTTTGCTCCTGGGGGTGAATGGCGTGTGCATTATTGGCCACGGTAGTTCAGAAGCGCCATCGGTGTTTAACGCGATTCGCTTGGCAAAGGAGGCGATTCGCAATCAGGTGCTCGCCCGTATCCATGACTATTACAGTCAGCGGTTGGAGCAGGTGGCGAGCAGTGAGCCACCGTCGTCCTAGGGCTGGAGATGATTCAGGATCGGCGATGGTGAATCGGGTCAGTGTGTTGTGATGGAGGGTAACGAGTTTTGAAACAGGCTGGGGTTGGGGTTGCGATAACGGGATGTGGGGCGGCGGCACCGGACGCGATCCTCACCAATGAGCAATTGAGTGCGATCGTGGAAACGTCGGATGAATGGATTCATTCGCGGACGGGGATGCGGGAGCGGCATATTTTGGCACCGGGTCAGGGGTTGAGTGAGTTGGGAACCCAGGCAGCGGCGCGGGCGTTGGCGATGGCGGCGATCGCACCGGAATCGGTGGATTTAATTCTGTTGGCGACTTCGACCCCGGATGATCTGTTTGGCAGTGCGGGCAAGATTCAAATGGAGTTGGGGGCAACGCGGGCGGTGGCGTTTGACCTGACGGCGGCTTGTTCGGGGTTTGTGTTTGGCCTGGTGACGGCGGCGCAATTTATCCGCACGGGTCTCTATCAGACGGTGGTGGTGATTGGGGCGGATGCCCTGTCGCGCTGGGTGGATTGGCACGATCGCACCACCTGTGTCCTCTTTGGGGATGGGGCGGGGGCGGTGGTAATGCAGGCCGATGAGGAGCGCGATCGCCTCCGGGGGGTTGAACTCTGTAGCGATGGCCGCCTCAACCACACCCTCAATCTCGGCTTTGGCGGTAAAACGACCCCCCTCACGCCGGATTTTTCCATTGATTTGGGGAGCTATCAACCGATCACGATGAATGGCCGCGAAATCTACCGCTTTGCCGTGGCGAAGGTTCCCGACGTGATTTCTAAGGCTTTATTCCGGGCGGAACTCGATGCAACGGCCATTGATTGGCTGATTCTCCATCAAGCCAACCAGCGGATTATTGATGCGGTGGCCCAACGGATGAAAATTAGTAGCGATCGCGTGATTAGTAATATTCACGAGTACGGCAACACATCGGCGGCTTCGATTCCGTTGGCCCTGGATGGCGCGGTGCGATCGGGCAAGATTCAAGCGGGGCAGGTGGTGGCGATCGCAGGCTTCGGCGCGGGTCTCAGTTGGGGCGCGGCAATTTTTGAATGGGGTCGTTAAATCCCAATTCATGCCCGATTGACGCGCCGAAACTGAACAGCCATCCTCAGCATTCATGACACCATGAATACGATTCCAATGGGAATTTTTCGCCTGTTTTAACCGTCCTTAGAAGCTGTTTGAAACGTTAAACTCAGATCCAAATCATGAGCCTCACTCAATGGAAACAAGGGGCTTCAGCCCCTTGCCTCTCTATTTAAACAAGCTCTTAATTAACCCAACATTCAACCATTCACATCAAAACCAATGACAACAACAGCATGGATCTTTCCCGGCCAAGGATCGCAAAAAGTGGGCATGGTGGCAGACCTCACCAGCCAACCCGCCGCCCAGGAAAAATTAGCCGCTGCTGAGGAGATTCTCGGCTGGTCAGTGCTTGATGCCTGCGTGGATGAGGCGAAACTGAGCGACACACGCTACACCCAGCCCTGTTTGTACATTGTCGAAGCGTTGCTTGTCGATGCGATGCGGGAACGGGGTACGGCGGATTTTGTGGCGGGGCATAGTTTGGGGGAATATGTCGCCCTCTATGGGGCGCAGGTGTTTGATTTTGCCAGTGGGTTGCAGTTGGTGAAGCAGCGGGCGGAACTGATGGCAGCCACGGAGGGGGGCAAGATGATCGCGATGATGGGGTTTGAGCGTGAGGCCCTCGAAGCGGCGATCGCAGCGAATCCGGACGTGGTGTTAGCCAATGACAATAGCTCCGGCCAGGTGGTGATTTCCGGGACTCCGGCGGCCGTGGATGCGATCGCCGCTAGCGTTAAAAGTAAGCGAGCCGTGCCCTTAGCCGTTTCCGGTGCGTTCCACTCTCCCCTAATGAACCCCGCCGCCGCCAACTTTCAAACCGCCCTCGATGGGGTCACTTTCCAAACCGCCCAAATTCCGGTTTTTTCCAACGTAGACCCCACCCCCGCCACCGCTGCCGATGTCCTGAAAACCCGTCTCAGTCAGCAAATGACCGGCTCAGTACGGTGGCGCGAAATCATGGCCGCGTTGGTGGCAAAACAGGTGGAAACCGTGGTGGAAATTGGCCCCGGTAATGTGTTGACCGGACTGTTTAAACGGGAGTATCGCGAGATCAATCGGGTCAATGTGAGTGCGATCGCCAACCTCCCCTAAACTCCCCCAGTCCGTCCCTCGACTGTCACCTAAGTTACAAAATGTCATCCGATATGCAGGATCGTCAAGAAAAAATGATTATTCTGCATAATCTTACCCCTCAAATCTGAAACAAATCCAAGAGTTTCGCCCCTTCCCCAACCTTTCCCCCCAAGCTAAAGGGAGAACAGTTGAAACACTGGAGTATATTTCGCTATGGCAAGAGTCGCAATCAATGGACTCGGCCGAATTGGTCGTGCCCTCTTTAAAATTATCCAAGACATCCCCAGCTTGGAATTGATCGCCATTAACGATCTCGTTCCCCCCGATAACCTTGCCTACCTGCTCAACTACGACACCGTTTACGGTCGCTACGCCAAAACCGTGAGCAGTGGGGCGAACAGCCTCACCGTAGCAGGGCGCGAGGTCAAAATTTATAGCGAACGAGACCCGGCAAAAATTCCGTGGGGCTCATTGGATATTGATGTGGTCTTTGAATGCACCGGCTTTTTTGTGAAAGGGGAAGATCTACAAAAGCACCTCGATGCAGGCGCGAAACGGGTGATTCTCTCCGCTCCGACGAAAAGCCCCGAAGTGCCGATGGTGGTGCATGGGGTCACGGAAGCCCCGGCCGATGCCACGATGTTTTCCACCGCCAGTTGTACCACCAACTGCATTGCCCCTGTGGCGGAGATTATGGAACGGCGGATTGGTGTCGCCAAGGCCATCATGACCACGATTCACGCCTACACGGCCACTCAAAGCATTGTGGATCGCCATGATCCGAAGGATTTCCGCCGGGGTCGGGCGGGGGCGGCGAATTTAGTGCCCGCGAGTACCGGGGCTGCGATCGCCACCACCAAAGTTCTTCCCCACTATGCCGGTAAATTCGACGGTGTAGCGGTGCGCGTGCCCACCCCCGTCGGTTCCCTCTCGGATCTGACCTTTGTGACGACACGGGATACCAGCGTTGAAGAACTCACCGCCATCTTTACCGAAGAAGTGGCCGGCAAGTACCACGGCATTCTCGCCGCCAGCGCCGACCCCATTGTCTCCTCTGACATCATCGGCGATGCCCATGCCTCGATCATTGACCTCGCCATGACCCAAGTGGTGGATGGCAACTTAGTCAAAATCATGACTTGGTATGACAATGAATGGGGTTACACCAACCAAATGGTGCGCGAAGCCCTGCGGGTTCTCGGCGCATAACCCCCCTGCCATTGCTGGAGCAGAAACCCCTCACAACTTGTCTCAACTCGTCAAGCTGTGGGGGGTTTTGAGGAGCGATCGCACCCCAGAATTGATGGATAACCATGAGTACACTTCCTAGTTCTTGGGCCTTACCAACGACAATCAAAAACCGCTTGGGCCAACGCAGGGCCGGAAAACAGCGGGCCATGGTAGCTGAAGGGCATTTGCTCTTAGTCCTCCATGCTGCACCCCAAGCCCAGGAGTCGGAGCGGAGGGCGGTATTTTGTTGGCGATCGCCCTCTGGCCATTGGCAAAGTAGTGGGGGTCACTATGGATTACAACCTTTGATTAAGCATTTGCAGGCTTATAGCAATGCGGAAAACGCTCTGAGTGATGCCTATGCCCAGGCCCAAACTGCCGCCGACTTTTTCCACCTCTTAGAAACTATCGTTCCCCTGCGTCGTGCCAGTGAGAATCTCTACAGCACATTACAGGCGGCACGGGAAGGCATCCCCGATGATCCAGATTTAATCGATCTCCGGGATTGGGCCTATGAGATTAATCGCAGCCTGGCCCTGTTATACGAAAGCACCACTAATGCGATGAATTACAGCATTGCCCGTCGGGCTGAGGAGCAAACCGAGCTAAGTTTGGCGGCGTTGGGGGCGAGCGATCGCCTCAACATCATTGCCGCCCTATTTTTTCCCGTCACCGCTTTAGCGTCCATCTTTGGCATGAATTTAATCAGTGGTTGGGAAACTGTACCGGGGTTCGCGTTTTGGTCGGTCTTAATCCTAGGAATAATGCTGGGGATTGGGGTGCGCCATTGGGTACAGAAGGGCTGATCAAAACTTTGAGGCTGGCAGGGCAAAATTAAACCCAAGTCGGTTGCCTGGATTCATTGAGTTGGACTCTCACCGTTCGCTCGTTTGGATGATGCGATCGCAATCTCCCACCTATAATTAGATCGCCCTGCTTCATCACCCGTCCTATGCTGATTCGTCGCCTTTGCCTTGCTCTACTCCCGGCTAGTCTCAGCCTCGGCCTGCATGGTCTACCTAGCTCCGCTCTACCCGGTCAACCCACCGAAATCGTTGCGGCCTGGATTCTGGGCAATGGGGCCTTACAGGGATCAATCGGGGATGGGCTGTCGGTGCGGCGTAGTAATGGCGGGTCGCAGACCTTTGAGTTTGCCGCGTCGATTTTTCCCCCTGGACGGCGATCGGGGGTGGCCTCACGGGGGAGTTGTGCCACGCCCACGCGCCGGGGTCGGATTCGTTCCGAGGCGTTTGTGTTGCGGGATTTTGTGAATGGTGTGCCGGTGGAGCGTCTGGAGTTGGGGTTACGGATGATCTACGGCTTGGATGTGTATCAGGACTATCACCAAGGGGCGTTGATCTACGTGTACCCACGGGCGGAAACGATTGATACGGCGCGGCGCTTGGGGTTGCCGGGGGTGGAGGGCAATGCTGGGGAGGTGCGATTGGGCGATCGCTATGCCTTCTGGATCGATAGGGCGCAGACGGAAACAGGGATCAACTACAGCGGTCAAGTCACCGTCTTTTTAAAAGAGGATCTGCCGAAATTGGTGCGGGAATTGGGGGGTGAGGTGAGCGATGAGGTGGTGAGGTGCGATCGCTAATCTGGCCCGTAATCGATAACATCCGTGATGCTGCAAAAAATGAGGAAAGACACCCCCTCATCACGCCCTGCCTCGGTCTGGGTCGAACTCACAAGTTCCGCAGCAATGGGGACTGTGATGCCGAGCATGGAGCGTTAGTGGCTGAGTTGGAGGGGTTGCAAGGATGCGTCAGCTTGGGATAATGCTGTGGGAAACCCTCGTTCAATTTCTTGAATGCTGACCTTTCGGGCCTGCATCGCAGTGCGTAATACGTCTGCGGCCCGGGTCGGTTTACCCTGTCCACAGAAGAAAAAGTCAGCCGCAAAGTAGCCATATTCTGGCCAAGTGTGAATCGCGATGTGAGATTCGGCCAGGGTGGCCGTTGCGGTTACGCCGTGGGGACTAAACTGGTGTACACAAAGATCAATCAACGTTGCCTCACCTGCCGCGATCGCATCAAGCAATGCACCACGAATACAGTCAGGATCATTGAGCAGTGATTCCGGCGCTTGCCAGGCTTCGAGAACCAGATGAGTACCCACTTTTTTCATTCTTCCCAATTTATACTCCATAGAGTGTGTTCAAGCTTCTATTTTAAGGCGAAAACAGATGATCTGGCGGAATGGGCATGGGGGCAAGTGGGCAGAAAAACGCTAAAGCCTTGGCTGTGAGAAATGAGGTCGAGTTCATCGTTAGGATAGGACGAATGGTTTGCCATGGAACAGGACAATAATTCATGCATGATTCAACCTCAACCCCAGCCCAAACCGTGGGAGATTGGGCCTACGGCGCGATCGCAACCCATTGCACCAAGATTCGCAGCCATGAAGCCGGTGTGATCACAGACAAAGATCCCGAAGCAGTACATCAGATGCGGGTGGGAATGCGACGGCTGCGATCGGCCTTAGCGGGGTTCGCGCCTGTGGTGCAGTTGCCGAAGATTGTGCAGCGGCGCACAGTAAGCAAGGTGGCGCGGGTGTTGGGTCGGTTACGGGATCTCGATGTGCTCAATGAAATTCTCCTCCGCTATGCCCGCGAGAGTTCCCCCACCGAGCAGGCGGTGTTAAAGGCGATCGCCAAAACCACCCGCCACCATCACCGCAAACAGTTCAAAGCCGTTCGCCACACTCTAACCCGCCCTGGCAAATACCAAAACCTCTGCCAAGCTATCCAAACCTGGTTAGACGATCCCACCTATTCCCCCTTAGCTTCCCAGCCGATCAATGGCATGGTGGCGGATTTACTCGCGCCCCAAGTGAGTCATTTTTTAATCCATCCGGGTTTCTTTTTACCCCTGGAACAGGCCCTCGCCGAAGTGGAACAACTCCACGATTTGCGCAAACAGGCCAAGGAAACGCGCTATCAACTCGAACTCTTTCAGCCCCTCTACGGCGAAGACTACACCACCCACCTCAAACGGATCAAAGCGATTCAATCGGTGTTGGGCAATCTCCAAGATGGGTTTGTGTTGGAGGCATTTTTAAGCGCCGAGGTGAAGCATTGTCGCCGGGATTTACCGGAGGTGATGGCACAGTTAGAGCGCGATCGCACCGCGGCCCTTTCCACTTGGTCAGGTCTCCAATCCTTCTACACCCATCCAGAACACCGCCAAGCCCTGCGCCACACCCTCGCCCATCCCCTCCCGGCGTGAGGCTAAACGGGACTCAGGACAGATGCGATACACTCAGCAACACGGAACCATCCGATGTAAATTTTCTTTAAAGTTCTGATGTCTAATCGCCTTGCCCATAGTCAAAGCCTCTACCTCCGCAAACATGCTGATAATCCGATTGATTGGTGGCCCTGGTGTGAGGAGGCGTTAACCACGGCCAGGCAAGAGGATAAGCCGATCTTTCTTTCGATTGGGTATTCTAGTTGTCACTGGTGTACGGTCATGGAGGGGGAGGCGTTTTCGGATGGGGCGATCGCTGCCTTGATGAATGAAAATTTTCTGCCGATTAAAGTCGATCGCGAAGAACGCCCGGACATTGACAGCATCTATATGCAAGCCCTCCAGATGATGACCGGCCAAGGCGGTTGGCCCTTGAATATTTGGCTGACACCGAGCGATCGCATTCCCTTCTACGGCGGCACGTATTTTCCCGTCGAAGCCCGCTACGGTCGCCCCGCGTTTCTCGATCTGCTCCATGCCCTGCTTGCCTTTTACCGTGACGACAAAGAGAAACTCAGCACCGTCACCGGCCGCATTTTTAACGCCCTCAAAAAATCCACCCTCCTCCCCACCACCAACACCCCCCTCACCACCGAACTGCTCCACCACGGCATCACCACCTGCACCCGCATCCTCCAAAACAGCCCCCCCGGTACGCCCAGTTTCCCGATGATTCCCTATGCTGCGGTGGTGGCCAGTGGGAGCCGCTTGGAGGGCCAAGGGGACGCGATCGCCGCTGCCCAAAATCGCGGCAATGCGATCGCCCTGGGGGGTATTTGTGATCACGTTGCGGGCGGCTTCCATCGCTACACCGTCGATGCCACTTGGACAGTGCCCCACTTTGAAAAAATGCTCTACGACAACGGGCAGATCCTCGAATATCTCGCCAACCTCTGGAGCAGTGGTCACCAAGACCCCGCCTATCGCCGCGCCATCCAAGGCGCGATCGCCTGGCTCGCCCGTGAAATGACCGCCCCCGAAGGCTATTTCTACGCCGCCCAAGATGCCGACAGTTTCCGCACCCCCGACGATGCCGAACCGGAAGAAGGGGCGTTTTATGTCTGGTCTTACGCTGACCTTGAGCAGATCCTCACCCCTGAAGAGTTAACCAGCCTCGCCGCCCAATTTACCATCACCCCGGCCGGAAATTTTGAAGGTCTCAACGTCCTCCAACGTCTCGACGGCGGCGAACTCTCCCCCAGCGTCGAAGCCGCGTTAACGAAACTCTTCACCGTCCGCTACGGAGCCACCCCGGATCACGTCGCCACCTTCCCCCCGGCTGCCGATAACCACGCCGCTAAAACTCACCCCTGGCCGGGACGCATCCCCGCTGTCACCGATACGAAAATGATCGCGGCCTGGAATAGTTTGATGATTTCCGGGTTGGCGCGGGTGGCGGCGGTGTTTGAGGATGAGCAGGCGTGGTTATTGGCCATTGAGGCGATGGGGTTTTTGTTGCGATCGCAATGGCTCGATGGACAGTTTTACCGCTTGAATTACAACGGCGTTGCTTCGGTGCTGGCCCAAGCGGAAGACTATGCCCTGACGATTAAAGCCCTGTTGGATCTCTACCAAGTGCGCCAGGAGGAGGACTGGAAAACGGCGGCGATCGCGCTGCAAGCTGAGTTCGATCGCGCCCTCTGGTGTGCAGAAAGTGGGGGCTATTTTAACGCCGTCGGGGCTAATCAGGATTTGATCATTCGCGAACGGAGCTACATCGACAACGCCACCCCGGCGGCCAATGGGGTGGCGGTGGCGAACTTGGTGCGGTTGGCCGTGTTAACCGAAGAGACACGCTACCTAGACCGGGCCGAGCAGGGACTGTTGGCGTTTAGTGGTGTGCTTCAGGAGATGCCGTCAGCCTGTCCGAGTCTTTTCGGGGCGTTGGATTGGTGGCTTTATGGGACGACGGTGCGATCGCGCCCTGAGCAACTCCACGATCTCAATCGCCAATTTTGGCCCGTGGCCATGTATCGCCTTGATACGGAATTACCTGAAGCAGCGATCGCCCTGGTGTGCAAAGGCTTAACCTGTCTCCCCGCCTCCATCACCCCGGACGCGCTCAACCGCCAACTCCGCCAATGTCACGGCATCCCCGGCTAAATTGCCGCCCCCTTTGGGACTGATCTCGGCGATCAGTTCTAGTGCAGCGTCAATGCCAAGAATCAGGATGTTTGTAGGGTGCTGTTAGCGAAGCGTAACGCACCGTCACGTTGAGTGTTGGACATTCAATACAATCCGAATATTAAGTCTTGACTCTGTACTAGGCGATCAGTCCCAAATGTTCCCACAAAATTCGCGATCCAATGGCAATCAGAATCACCCCCCCGACAATATCCGCTTTCGTGCTTAAAACATCTCCGAGTTTATGACCTAAAAAGACACCGATCAACGACAGGGTAAAGGTGATGATTCCGATTAACGCGGCGGCCATAAAAATAGATGTGTGAATCACGGCCAGCCCTAAACCCGTGGCGAGAGCGTCGATACTGGTGGCGATCGCTAATCCTAGCAAGGTATAGAATTCCAGCGGATTAAAAGCCACCGTTTCATCGTCACCCCACACCGCTTCATAAATCATCTTGCCGCCAATATAGCCTAAGACCCCAAACACAACCCAATGGTCAATTTCAACAATCCACTCCCGGAAACTCAGCCCAATCAGCCAGCCTAAAATTGGCATCAGGGCTTGAAAGCCACCAAAAAACAACGCAATTTTTAAAGCTTTGTTCAGTTTAATCCGCTGAATTAGTAAGCCACTGGTGACGGAAACAGTAAACGCATCAGCAGCAAGACCCACCCCAAGGAGTGACAATGTTAGGACTTCCATGCAATTCATTCAACACTTAAGAATTATGAACTTGCCTCAAATTATATCGAATTCTAATCATTAGAATTGCCTTTCTTTCTCATATTCTTTTCATCTTGAAAAAATGAGCGATTCGTGATCTTCATCTTTCATATTTCTTTCATCTTTAAGCCGGATCAATGCGCTGTATTTTCATAATCTTTTCATTTTAAAAAGTTCAGATGTGGCGTGATTGTGACGATCCATTTTCAACAGAACATGAGACGATCCACCGCCGCGAGTAGGGCAGCGCGATCGCCCTCATCCTCTCGCCCCTTCTTCCAAAACAGCGGGTGCATCCCACTTTTGCAGATTCCCATGGCTCGCCAGGGAGCACCCTCATCCCCAGCCCTTCTCCCGCAGGAGAAAGGAGCCAAAAGCCCTCTCCTGAGGGAGAGGGTTGGGTGAGGGATTGCATAACTGGGATGC
>NZ_JAQMTY010000238.1 GCF_028330765.1 Spirulina subsalsa CS-330
TAACGTCCACTGAATGTCCCGCAGCAGACAACAAAAACTTAGTTGTGTTTCGATTTCTCCTTCATAAACTATGCCGCCCCTGTGATCAGGTATTTCTTTTTGGTCGGACATTTTATCTGGCGAGAACCACCAATCTTGCCTCTCTAGGCACACTTGGGTGCGTCGGCCTCTCGATTTTAACACAAAACTGAATTCAGTCGTCTCCCGTTGGTCGGTTTATTTGTTGGCAAAAATTCATCTCACCGTTAGGTTAGCGGTGAGATGAATTTTTGCATTTTAAGATAGCCCCCTAGGGTAGCCATTGGGGGTCAAGGCCCGGCGCGAGACGTTCCGGCGGGTCGAGGGTGTCCGCCATGGGGGCAGTGAGGAGATTCGGCAGCGGTAAGATCCAGAGACTGCCGGGGGGGAAGGCGGTGGAGTTGCGATCGCGCTCCGTTTCGTCTGCATTGGCAGCATCAATCACCTGATCAAACACGAGATAACGCCCATCCGGGGCCATATCCATCCGCACATTGAGGTCATTGGTGAGGGCCACTAGGGGCACTTCTCGCCCGGTTTGCAGATTAATCACGGTAATAAACGGGGTCAGGATGGCCTGTTCTGTGTCGAGGCGTTCGGTTTGCAGACAGTAGAGAAAGGTTTGGTGACGGGGTTCAAAATTGCAGGCCAGGATAAATCCGGCGGTGGTGAGGAGTTCCCGTTCTCGCCCTTTGGCATTGAGCAACACCAGCGATCGCGCCGTATCCCCCTGGGGTTTCACCATCACCTTAACCCGATGATCCTGCGGATCAAAGGCGATCACCCCTTCGTAGGCGGGGAAAAATTCGCGGGTGTCAGCGGTGGCGGTGAGGGGCAAGATCGTCACCCCATTGCGATCGCTAATCGCCAACACTTGACCATCGGGGGAAATCTTAAACGACTCCCCTTGAATCCCCAAGGGTTGCGCCTCCCCCTCCGGCGGCAGCAGCCACAGCCCCCCATCGGCGGGATTTTGCCGATTCACCCGTTCGAGGATCACCACCCCGCTTTGCGTGGCGAGATCAAACTGGATATTTTGATACTCTTCCGCATCGAGGAGGCGAGTGATTTGACCCGGCGGCGGCCCATTGTCCCCCAGGCGATCGAAGGCGGTGGTGATGCGATAGAGTTGCTGGGTGCTGAGGCCGTCGGGGTCGCCCTTTTCAAAGGCAAAAAAGAGGATGCGATCGCCCTGGGCCTCGCTTCTAAAATTTGTCACCACCAAATCCGGCGGGGTGAGGATTTGTTTGCGCTCACGGGTCATGTTGTAAAGCACGAGGCGGCCCGATTCGTTCGCTTCCACACCGATATAGGCCAGGATGCGATCGCGACTGCGCACCGTGGCCGAAAAGGGAACCATGATACGGGCAGATTGGCGGGCGGTGCGGGGTTGGTCGGTGGCGGTGTCGAGGGTGATCATGTATTCCGTACCGTAGGCGGGAATGTCATCGAGGGTATAGGCGAACCGTTGCCCCCGTCCCGCCCCTTGGCCCGGCAGTTCGGGGGTGATGCTTAACTGTTGGGCGACGCTGTCCCAATCCATGGCGCGGTTAAAGTCCAGTAAAAAATGGTCGTGGTTCGCACTGAGGCGTTGCTCGGCCCAACTCCATTGCTGCACTTGGGGGAGGGTGCGATCGCCCACCGCCAACACCCCCCCGACCCCCACCAGCAAGATCCCCAGGGCAATCCCCGCCGCCCGGTCGAGGGGCAAATTAAGGCGATCGCGCCATTGCATCCATTGTCGTTTCATACTCACACCACAAAAACAGCACTTTGCGCCCGTAACGGGATTGCGCCGAGAACGCACCGCAGTCAAACCGATCTTGCCATGACTCTCCCGGCTGCGGTTCGGTTTAGCCCACGGGCAGCGCATATTGGGTGAGATCGTCCAAGGAAATCCAATCCAAGGCGTTTTCATGGGTAGCGGCCAAAATCACCGGCGGCGCGACTCCAGCCTCTAGGGCCTCTTGCCAGCGAACCGCACAGAGACACCAGCGATCGCCCGGTTTTAACCCCGGAAAATTAAACTCCGGCCGCGGCGTGCTCAGATCATTGCCCTGAGCTTTGGTGAAGTCTAAAAACTCCTCGGTCATTTCCGCACAGACCAAATGCCGCCCGACATCCTCCGGCCCCGTATGGCAAAATCCATCCCGATAAAACCCCGTTCGCGGCGCACCACAACACAACTCTAGCGGTCGGCCCAAAACATTTGTTGCATCTCTCATGAGCGTGAATTCTACCCGTATTCTTCAATTCAACCGTTCTCAATTCTAGAGGGTTGCGGCAGTGCTGAAAGGGTTAAACAGTTGAGTTGCAACAGTTTAGAACTGTCTATAGCAGATTGCGAAAGGATGAGAACGCCACTTCCCCCTTTTTAAGGGGGATTGAGGGGGATCTTTGTACCTCAAGTTTATGAAAACCGCTATATAGCAGATTGCGAAAGGATGAGAACGCCACTTCTCCCTTTTTAAGGGGGATTGAGGGGGATCTTTGTACCTCAAGTTTATGAAAACCGCTCTAAACATTACTCTATAGTAGAAAAGTCAAGTCATTCCACCTGCGCCTATGACTCGCGATCGCCCCCCGTTGACCCGCTGGTTCCCAATTTTAGAGTGGGGTCGCCACTACCAGGCTGCTGATTTCACCGGCGACCTCACCGCTGGCCTGATTGTGGCCAGCCTCCTGATCCCCCAGGCCATGGCCTACGCCCTCCTCGCCGGTCTGCCGCCCCAAGTGGGACTTTACGCCAGTATTGCACCGCTGTTCATCTATGCCATTTTTGGCACGGGGCGGGCCCTGTCGGTGGCTCCGGCGGCCTTGGATTCGATGCTGGTGGCGGCGGGGATTGGCGCGATCGCCGCTAAAGACAGCCCCGATTATCTCTCCCTTGCCATTACCCTCGCCCTCCTCGTCGGGGGATTACAGATCGCGATGGGATTGTTGCGTTTGGGGGTGTTGGTGAACTTCATCAGCGGCAGTGTGATCACCGGGTTTACCAGTGGTGCAGCGGTGATCATCGCCCTGGGTCAACTCAAGCATCTGCTCGGACTCAAAATCCCATCGGCGAGTGTGATCCTGCCACTGCTGCGCGACACGATCCAAGCCCTCCCCCAGACCCAAGGCGTAACGCTGGCCCTGGGGGGCGGCGCGATCGCCCTCCTCTGGTTAGGCAATAAACCCTTTTCCCGGTGGCTGCAACAACGCGGGGTGAGTGCGATCGCCCAAATTCCCCTCGTTAAAAGCGTGCCCCTGTTGATCGTCATCCTCAGCACCGTCCTCGTCGCCACCCTCCGCCTCGATCAACAAGGGGTTGCGATCGTCGGCTCCATCCCCCAAGGCCTGCCCCCCCTCGCCTTCCCCACCCTCAGCCTCGATCGCATCCAAACCCTTCTCCCCCTCGCCCTTACCCTCAGTTTCATCGGGTTTATGGAAAGTTTCGCCGTCGCCAAATCCTTAGCCAGTCAACGCCGCCAATCCGTGGAAGCGAATCAGGAACTGGTGGCGATCGGTTTAGCGAACCTTGGATCAGCCGTGACCGGGGGCTACTCGATCGCCGGGGGATTGAGTCGCTCGGTGGTTAATTTTTCCGCCGGAGCGCGGACGGGGGTTGCGTCGATGATCACGGCGGGGGTGATTGTGTTAACGGTCTTATTCCTCACGCCGCTGTTTTTCTATCTGCCCCAAGCCAGCCTCGCCGCGATTATTTTCATGGCGATTTTGAAGTTGATTGATCTGCAAACCTTCCGCAAACTTTGGCGGTACAATCGCGCCGATGGGTTGGCGTTTATGGTGACGTTTTTGGGGGTGTTGGGCGTGGGAGTGCAGGCGGGAATTTTAATCGGGGCCGGGTTTGCGATCGCCCTCTACCTTTGGCGCACCAGTCGGCCCCATATTGCGATCGTCGGTCGTTTGGGCGAAACCGAACAATTTCGCAATATCCAACGCCATCAGGTGTTAACTTGCACGGAAGTTTTGGCGATTCGGATTGATGAAAGTCTCTATTTTGCCAATACGAAAGTATTAGAAGAAAGCCTCCTCCAAGCCGTTGCCGACTACCCCAAAATCGAAAAACTCCTCCTCGTCTGTAGTGGTATTAATGCCATTGACGGTAGCGCCCTCGCCACCTTAGAACAGTTGCGATTAGCCTTAAAATCCTTTGGCGTGGAGTTGTATTTTTCCGATGTGAAAGGCCCGGTGATGGATGGGTTAGAACGGATTGGCTTTGTGGACGAGGTGGGGCGCGATCGCTTCTTCCTCTCCGCCGCCCAAGCCATGCAACAGTTCGATTGCCAACTAGCTTGACATCCTCACCGGGCTAATTGACCCCAGCCATCCCCGTAACCGAAATCACCCTCCACCCTGGGCAGCATTTAGGTGAGTAGATCTTGCAAGCGTTGGGCGAGTTGGGATTTGCCAAATTTTGCGATCGCTTCAGAACGCAACCAATCGCCCCGACAGCGAGGATCATCCCCCTGGAGCATGGCGATACAGCCTTGGGCGATCGCCTTCACATTGCGATGCTCCACCTGCCAGCCCACCCGGCCATCCTGCAACGGATCGGCCGAGCCATCCCCCAACCCCGACAGCACCGGAATCCCCGTCACCATCGCCTCTAGATAGACAATGCCAAAGCCTTCTTGGGACGGCATCGCATAGGCATCGGCCACGCGGTAATGATCGGGCAGTTCCGCCGTCGGGACAAACCCCGCGAAGATGACGCGATCGCTCACCCCCAGGGCCGCCGCCAACTGTGCCAACCGGGGCTGATCTCCCCCGCGCCCAATCACTAAATACTTCACCGTCGGAATCGCCGCCGCAATCTCCGGCAGGGCTTGGATCATCACATCCACTCCTTTATAAATATCCTCCGGCCAGAGCCGCGCCACCGTCATCAACACCTTGGCCCCCTGTAATCCGTAGCGATCTAAAAGGTGTTGGGGTTTCGGCCCTGGGGTGAATTGGGTTTCATCCACAACACAGGGTAGAAATTTCACCTGGGCAGGGGGGATGTGGTGGGAGGCACAGAGGCGATCGCGGCTATGGCGGCTAATCGTCCAAATCGTCGCCGCGCCGCGCAGGGCGTTAATTTCCCACGGGGATAAATGCTCCCACACCCCCCACACCTCTTTGCCGTAGGTCATCACCGTATAGGGAATCCCCAAGGGTTTACAGACCAATTGCACCAGGGGCGCGAGTTTGACATGACCACAAATCACCCGCTCCGGTCGGGACAACAGGCAGATTCTGAGGAGGTAGAAGGCAAGGCGAAAGCGTTGGATCAGGCTAGAGCGGTGATGGAGGTACGTGAAGGAAAGGCGATCGCTCACCAACGGATTCACCGAGGGCGGGCGATCGTGAAGCAACGCCACCGTCCCCCGATGATCATCCTGCTTCGCCCCTTGACCATAGGCCTGCAAAACATCCTTAACATAGGACTGAATCCCACCCTCACGGGCGAACAATTCCAAAAACACAAAGAGATGGCGCATAAATCTAGCTTAAAGGTCTTTGCTCTCCGCAATTATCTTAAATGTGCAAAGAAGACTCCCACGATAAAGCGAGTCCGAGTAGAGTTACCGAAGGTAACGGCGGACGTGCCTTTTAGTGGCGAGATGAATTTGCACCAACAAACAAATCGAGCGACAGCGAGTCCTTTAATTGAATTTTTGCCATTTTGTATGATAGTTTGATA
>NZ_JAQMTY010000239.1 GCF_028330765.1 Spirulina subsalsa CS-330
AAAACGATACAGCCAAACTTTTCAGCTACCGACTGTATTTTGAGTTTTAATCTTCCCCAGGAATAGCATATCAAACTATCATACAAAATGGCAAAAATTCAATTAAAGGACTCGCTGTCGCTCGATTTGTTTGTTGGTGCCAATTCATCTCGCCACGAAAAGGCACGTCCGCCGTTACCTTCGGTAACTCTACTCGGACTCGCTTTATAGTGGGAGTCTTCTTTGCACATTTAAGATAAAAATCCGAAATCCACAGGCGGCACTGAGGGTAATGCCCAAACACAAGGCTAGTAATATTTCCATGGGGTGCAGGGTCAGGTCAAGATTAGCCTAGATCTACAGCCTGATCTCGCCGGGCTACGGGTGGATTGTCTCGCGTCGATCTAGGCACGTAAAAACGTCACCAGTTCTTCCACCTTAGCCCAGGCCGCCCCGCTGTCGAGGATCTCTTTCGCCTTGGCTACCCCAGCCCCATGATCTAGAAAGGGCACAACATCACCCACTTGGAGCGCGATCGCGGCATTCAACGCCACCACATCCCGCTGCGCCTCCGTCCCCTTCCCTTGCAGCACAGCGGTCAAAATTGCCGTATTTTCTTCCACTTCGCCGCCTCGTAACGCTGTCAAGGGTGCAGCCGTCAACCCTAGAGCTTGGGGATCAAGGACATCGGTTGTCACAACGCCCTGCTGCACCGTGGCGAGATCCGTCAAGCCCCCTAGTCCCGCCTCGTCCACGCCTTCGCGGCCATGGAGGACGATCGCCTTTTCAATCCCCAACTGCTGCAACGCCCCCGCCATCCGCTCCACAAACTGCACATCATAGACCCCAATCACCTGACCCGTCGGGCGCAGCGGGTTCACCAAGGGGCCGAGGAGGTTAAACACCGTCCGCACCTTCATCGTCTTCCGGAACGGGACGACGGCTTTCATGGCCGGATGCCAGCCCGGCGCAAAGAGAAACGTGATCCCCACCGCTTGCAATGCAGCGTGAACCTGTTCGGGAGCAGCCCCCAAGTTAACCCCCAGGGCTTCGAGGACATCGGCGGAACCTACCTTGCTCGACGCGGAACGATTACCATGTTTCGCCACTTTCACCCCCGCCGCCGCACAGACAAAGGCCACCGCCGTCGAAATATTAAAAGTATGCGCCCCGTCGCCCCCCGTGCCGCAGGTATCGATGACCGGGGTGCTGTGGGCGATCGCATCCTGTTGGCGCGATTGGGATTGAAGCACGCGGGCCATCCCGGCCAATTCAGCCACAGAAACCCCTTTGGCTTGGATCGCGGCCAGAATGGCCCCGGAGAGCACAGCGGGGATCTCTGCTTGGAGCCAGCCGGTCATCAGTTGGGCGGCTTGGTCTTGGGTGAGGGACTGGCCATCGAGCAGTTGTTGAAGGAGGCTGGGCCAGAGGTCTGCGGGTTGCACCATGGTTGCTTGTATCGCTTGCGGTTGAGGGTGGTTATCCGTTGCTTTAAAAGCCTAGCAAGGAATGCGGTTTTTTTTGAGCGATCGCCCCTGAATTCCGACCTAGCACCTGGGCTTAAATTCCCATTCAATCCCTGCTATTGGACGGAGGGTTTACTGATTTTTTGTAATATTCTGTTACAAAAAGTAGCCGTGCGAGGCCTCGTTAGCCTCAGGGAACTGCCCTAGGGTTTCGGCTAAAACCGCCATTCTGCCGCACTTTTTCCCCCATGCTCAGGGTGTAGCGTTCTTCATAAAACTTAAAAGCCTGGGTGAGCAAAGCATCAATTTTACGTGTAGGCTTGAGTTTAGATAAATTCCAGACTGTTAATGGAGACAAGTTTTATGGCAAAGCGTGGTGATGTAGTCAAGATTTTACGGAAAGAATCCTACTGGTATCAAGATGTCGGTACGGTTGCCTCTGTCGATAAAAGTGGCATCATCTACCCCGTCATCGTTCGCTTTAATAAAGTTAACTACTCTGGCGTTGCCACCAACAACTTTGCCGAAAGCGAAGTAGAGGTGGTTAAAGCGGCTCCTGAAAAGAAGGCGAAAGCTTAAGGTTCAGGGTTCGTGCCAGAACTCCCAGAAGTTGAAACAGTCCGCCGGGGTTTAAACCAAAAAACTCTGAATTGTTTAATCGAGGGGGGCGAGGTGTTGCGCGATCGCACCCTTGCCTACCCTCTTTCTCATGGCGATTTTGCCGCGTGGCTCACCGACACCTCAATCCAACAGTGGCAGCGACGCGGTAAATATTTATTGGCCCAACTGGATTCCGGGGGCTGGCTGGGGGTGCATCTGCGGATGACCGGGCAACTGTTTTGGGTGCGTCAGGATGAGGCGCTGTCGAAACATACCCGGCTGCGCGTGTTTTGTGCGGGCGGTCAGGAGTTGCGGTTTGTGGATAGTCGCACCTTTGGGCAGGTGTGGGTTGTGCCGCCTGGGGTTGCCCGCGAAACGATCATCACTGGGTTAACCCGCCTCGGCCCGGAACCCTTTGACTCGGAGTTTTCCCCAGACTATTTACAGCAAAAAATCCGCCGTACCCAACGCACGATCAAAGCAGCATTGTTGGATCAAGCTCTGGTGGCAGGGTTGGGGAATATCTACGCCGATGAGGTTTGTTTTGCCAGTGGAGTGCGCCCGGATGCGATCGCCTCCCGCCTCACCCCGGAGCAAGTGCAGCGCCTCCATGGTGAAATTCGCCGCATTTTAACTGAAGCGATCACCCAGGGTGGCACAACATTTAGCGATTTTCTCGACCTCCTCGGTGTGCCGGGCAATTACGGCGACAGGGCCAAAGTCTACGGCCGCACCGGCCAACCCTGTCGCACCTGTGGCAGTGCGATCGAACGAATCAAAATCACCGGCCGCTCCACCCATTTCTGTCCCCGCTGCCAACTCCCCACCCCCGGAAGTCAAGGGAGTATGATCAGTGATCAGCAAAACAAGTTTTGAGAATGTAACCCTTGCCCATGTTGGATTTTGAATGGCTCAATGATCTCCTCGGTCGTCACCCCGACCAAGTCAAAGCCCAGGTGGAAATCTACACCTGGCAAACCTGCCCCTACTGCATTGCGGCCAAAAGCCTGCTCTGGTGGAAAGGCGTAGAATTCCAAGAATATAAAATCGACGGCGACAATGCCGCCCGTGATGCCATGGCCGAACGTGCCCACGGCCGTCGCTCCGTCCCGCAAATCTTCATCAACGACGAGCACATTGGTGGCTGTGATGATCTTTACGCCCTCAATGAACAGGGGGCCCTCGATACCCGCCTTGCCCAACCCATGTAGGAACCGCAGCCGTCGGGTGCATCTCAGTTATGCAACCCCTCACCCAACCCTCTCCCGTAGGAGAGGGCGTTTGGCTCCCTTCTCCTGCGGGAGAAGGGCTAGGGATGAGGGGGCTAACTGGCGAGCAGGATGAATAGGCAAAAGTAGGATGCACAGCAGCCGTCTCGCCTTCCCCATGAGCACACCCATCCCCCTTGGTTCCTTAGCCAAGCCCGCCCATAAACTCAAAAGATGATGCAGGGGATACCTTTTTAGGGCCAACCTTCGCCCTACTATGAATCATTCCCGTTGCTGGATTCATCATGCAAGGTTCATTACAGCGCATTCAAATGGGCGCGATCTTCTTTTTAATGACGATCGCCCTCGCTGTAGTGGGCTATATGGTCTTTGGGTGGACGGTGCTCGAAGCCGTGTATATGGTGGTGATCACAATTTTCGGGGTGGGGTATGGGGAAGTGAAACCCCTGGAAACTCCCGCCCAGAAAATTTTCACCATTGTTGTGATCATTGCGGGCACATCATCAGCGGTGTATTTGGTGGGAGGATTTGTCCAGATGTTGACTGAAGGTGAAATTAATCGCGCACTCCATGCCCAGCGAAAGCAGCGCAGCATTGACACATTAAATAATCACACGATTATTTGTGGGTTTGGTCGGATTGGGCAAGTGTTGGCGCGACAGTTGGCCCAAACAGGTGAACTCTTTGTGGTGGTGGATACCCAAAGCGATCGCATCCAGCAAGCCGAAGACCTCGGCTACCTCACCTACACCGGCAACGCCTCGGAAGAACTCAGCCTCCAATCCGTCGGCATTAGCACCGCCAAAGTCCTCGCCACTGTCCTCCCCGATGATGCCAACAATGTGTTTATCGCCCTCACCGCTCGCGGCTTAAACCCCAATCTCCTCATCCTGGCACGGGGCGAACTCCCCAGCACCGAAAAAAAACTGCGCCTCGCGGGGGCGGATCACGTTGTCCTCCCCGCCGCCCTCAGTGGGATTCGCATGGCCAGCTTGATCACCCGCCCCACCACCGTTGATTTCTTCGCCCAAGCCGAAGAACGCCGCCAACTCGACGAAATGCTCAATCACATTGATGTGCAACTGGATGAACTGGTGGTGGAGCCGGATTCAAGCCTTGCCCAGAAAAGCATCCGGGAAATTGAAGTGCGCAGCAAGGGTACGTTTATCATCGTGGCACTGCAACGGGCAGACGGAACCGTGGCGGTGCATCCTAATCCGTCGTTGGTTTTAAATGTGGGTGATACGTTGATCATTCTGGGGCATCAAAGTGATATTCCCCAATTTGCCCGCCATGCCGAACTCAAAAATAAACGACGTTATCGAGGAGCCACGTTTTAAACGATGATCGATACCCTTTGGCTATTGCTCTGCACTGGCTTGGTCTTTTTGATGCAAGCGGGGTTTATGTGTCTGGAATCGGGGATGACTCGATCGAAGAACAGCATCAATGTGGCGGTGAAAAATCTCGCTGATTTTGGCTTGTCTGTGGCGTATTTTTGGCTGTTTGGCTATGCGTTGATGTTTGGGGCTTCGTGGCAGGGGTGGGTGGGTCTGTCGGACTTTGTTCCTAATGTTGAGCCAGCGGATGTGGCGGTGCTGTTTTTGTTTCAGGCGATGTTTTGTGGGACGGCGACGACGATTATTTCGGGGGCATTGGCGGAGCGGCTCAAGTTTACGGCCTATTTAGCGATCGCAACTTGGGTGGCGGCGTTGGTCTATCCCCTCTTTGGGCATTGGGCCTGGAATGATCACGGTTGGCTGAAGCAACTGGGATTTATTGATTTTGCTGGGTCTACGGTGGTTCACAGTGTGGGGGCGTGGGTGAGTGCGGCGGTGCTGCTGACGGTGGGGGCGCGTCATGGCCGGTTTGAGGCGGAGAAATCGATTAAAATTCAAGGATCAAACCTGCCGTTTTCGGTGTTGGGGGCGTTGCTCCTCTGGTTTGGCTGGATTGGGTTTAACGGCGGCAGCGAGTTGGTACTCAATGATGCTGTGCCAGGCATTATCCTCAACACGATGATGGCAGGGGTCAGCGGCATGATTGTCGGCGGACTCTTGAGTTGGCTTCAGCATCGCTATGTGGAAGTGGATGGTTTGGTCAATGGCTCGATCGCTGGGTTGGTGGCGGTTACGGCCAGTTGTCAGATGGTGACGACCCCGATCGCGGTGATCATTGGGGGAACGGGGGCGGCGGTGATGATTGTGGTGTCGTGGTGGATAGCGCGGTTGCAGATTGATGATGCCGTGGATGCGATCGCGGTTCACGGCGGGGCGGGCGCATGGGGAACCTTGGCCGTTGGCCTCTTTGGCAACGCCGATGCCCTTGAGGCCAGCAACCGTTTAGCTCAGATTGGGGTGCAAGGTTTGGGGGTGGGGTGTTCTTTTCTCTGGGCCTTTGGGGTGACGTGGGTTTTATTTAAGCTCATCAATAGTGTCTGGCCGCTCCGGGTCAGCGCCGAAGCCGAAGCCCTGGGGTTAAATATCACCGAACATCAGGCCAAAACCGAAACCTACGACCTGTTTCAGGTGATGGACTACCAAGCTCGCACCTTTGATCTCAGTCAGCGCGTGCCCGTCGAACCCTTCACCGAGGCGGGCCATATTGCCACCCGCTACAACCAAGTGATTGATGCCCTAGAACACAATCATCAACAAAGTGCCACCACTCTAGAGCAGATTTACATGATCGCCTCCACCGTTGCGGCGGCGGTGGAAAGCCAAACCTTTGCCCCCGATCCGGAAGAATTAGAACTGGTGGCCGCCCGTGAAGATGAACTGGGGATGTTAGCGGGGCTGCTCTTAGAACTCACCCAAGCGGTGCGCCTCCGGAACCAAACCCTTGAACAGGTACAAAGCTGTTTGCGGGCGGTGCTGTTTCAATTGATTGACCATCGCTTTGGGGGGGTTCCGGCGAATCTACGGGCTGCGATCGCTGCCACTACCGACACCACCACCCTGACCCATTGGCTGCAACAGGTAATCATTCTCAATCACCTGCACGAAGTGGAAACCCTGATCATTCTCCCCACCGATTAACCCCGCCCGCCCCTCGGTAACATTTGCTCACGGGGGGTCTGGTGGGGGGAAAGTTTCTTGCTACGGTTAGGGGTGAATCCTCTCGTATCGTGGTGAAACGTTATGAATCCTGCTCTGACAAAATTGGGTCTGCAAATGTCGCGCCGTACCGGGGTGCGAGCGATCATGAAAGACATTGTGGAGACGCTGCGGGCGGGGGCGGGGCAGGACTTTATTAACCTCAGTGCGGGGAATCCGGTGCTGTTGCCGGAGGTGGAACAGTTGTGGCGGGACTGTACGGCGGAACTCTTGGCCAGTGATGACTATGGGGAAGTGGTGAGCCGCTACGGGTCGAGCCAGGGGTATGGGCCGTTGATTGAGGCGATCGCATCCGATTTTCAGCACCGCTATGGCTGGGAGTTGAGCGATCGCCACATCTTGATCACCCCCGGCTCCCAATCGCTCTATTTCTACGCCGCCAATGCCTTCGGCGGTGAGGATGCCGACGGACACCTGAAAAACATTGTCCTCCCCCTCAGCCCTGACTACACCGGCTACGGCGGCATCTGCCTCAACCCCAACGCCCTGATCGCCTATCGACCCCATCTCGATGTTGATGCCCCCCAACACCGTTTTAAATATCGCCCCGACTTCAGCCAACTCCAGATCAACGCCCAAACCGGCTGCGTCATCTTTTCCCGGCCCTGTAACCCGACGGGGAATGTGTTGACCGATGCCGAAGTGGCTCAAATCACTGATCTAGCTGCTCCCCATGACGTGCCGGTTTTCATTGATTCCGCCTATGCACCTCCCTACCCGGCCTTGAATTTCACCCCGATGAATCCCATCCTGACCCCCAACACGGTGCATTGTCTGAGCTTGTCTAAAGCCGGATTGCCGGGGGAACGGATCGGCGTGGCGATCGGTGATCCGGCGATTATTGAGGTGTTGGATGCGTTCCAAACGAATCTTTGTATTCATTCACCGCGCTATGGTCAAGCGATCGCAGCGATCGCGATTCGTTCGGGCCGGTTAGGTACGATTTCCACCGACATCATCCGCCCCCACTACCAAGCCAAATTCGCCATCCTCGAAGCCACCCTCGATGCAGCCATGCCCGACGCTGTGCCCTGGTTTCTCCATCGCGGCGAAGGGGCAATTTTCGCCTGGCTCTGGCTGCAAGACTTACCAATGACCGATTGGGAGTTTTATCAAAAACTCAAAACCGTCGGCGTGATCGCGGTTCCCGGTTCCACCTTCTTCCCCGGCTTAAAAGAAGATTGGCCCCACAAACAGCAATGCCTCCGTTTTAGCCTCACCGCCACCGCTGACGAACTCGCCGAGGGCATGAAACGCCTTGCTAGCCTTGTGCGTGAGGTGTATGGCTGCCCTTAGGTGGTGCGATCGCATCCCCCGTTCCGCTCATCAGGCCGCGAGATTATGTCCCGGACGATCGCTCCGATAGCCCCGCGTCAAGGGCTAATCGGTAGGGCGAATCAGGCCAAAAACGGAGGTGTAGCCGTGGAGGAAGGTGGTTTTGCCAACGGGGCCGATTTCGCCGTTGCAGAAAAAGCCCCCGACGGGGATCGTGCCGAAATAGCGCTGAAACAGTTGGGAATCAAAATTGGCTTGGCCGTACAGCCCCTCACCGCGACCGAGACAGGAAAACAGAAGAGCACCAGCGGGGGCGACTTGGGGTGAGCGGGCGAGATGTTCTTGGAGGTGGCCTTCGAGGTCGTCGGCGGAGGTTTTCGCGTCGCGGAGGTGGAATTGGATGCGCTGGCCAATGCGGACGCGATCGCCGATCGCGATCGCTCCCTGTTTCGGATCAACTCCCAACAGATTACGAATCAGAAAATCCCCCCGCCCAAGCTCCCGCTTAAACACATCCCGCACCACGCCGATAAAGAGGGAATTTTGGGCCAAGGTGCGATCGCTCTCTGCGAGGCTTTCGATCAAGTCCCGCAGCAAATCCAGCGGGGCGCGAATCGTGGACGCATCTTGGGTGGACAGTTGCAGGAGAATGTTGCGATCGCCCGCCTCGACGCGATACACCTCCCCAATCGGACGGCAGCCCTGGGCCACAATCGTATCCAGGCGAATCTTGCCACTGAGGGCCACCCCCACCGTCCCTTCCCGCAGCAGCCCCAAATCCGGAGCCTGGGGCGCATCAAAAAATAAGCCATTGGGCACGCCCATCATCCCCGCACTGGCCAACCCCCCCAGCTTCACCGCCGCCGGATAGGCAAAATCTAGCCCTTCGAGCACATCGGTAATATTGGCCTGCATGGGGTCCGCCAACAAAATAAAATCCGGTTGGGTCTGGGGGTCAACCCCGACGCATTCAACCCAGGCTTGGGGCGGACTGTCGGGATCGGGCAATTGGGCAGCGGGTAAATAAAACGGATGCACCGTCACCCCGGAAAAAACCCCCACACACAAACTTAAGGCCGGGTTTTGCTCCACTTCTTGGGCATGACCATCGGCATCAGTGCCAATCACGCCGCCGCCGCCACAGCCAATCAGGCAGCCCATGGGCAGCGCCTCCCGCAGCAGGGGGACGAGGCGGGGGTACTCGCTGGCATAGGCAGAGGAGATAAACACGATCCCCAAGTCAGGGCTTTTTGATAATGATCCCCGCAGTTGTTCCACAACATCCGCGATCGCACCTTCTAAAGAGGGACAGGTAGAAAACGCATTCAACCATTGAAAGGTCTCGATCATCACGTTAGCCTCACGAACCTGAAAACACGGACTGCCTTGGGATTAAGCACAGTAAACTGTCTCAAGTATAGAGAAGTGTTGCCAAACTCCAAAGCCTAATCCGCCCCCACCCTGACGAAATCGGCAGGCGATCGCCACATCCTTAAATAAACCGATCAACCCAGTCGCGAACCGAAAGGGATTCGCTAATATGGTCAATGAACCATAAATGACCGTTCAAAAACGCCTAATCCTAGACTCAAAACCCGGAGATGTCGCTCAGAGCGATTCTGTTTTAGATCTCCCTAGTCTTGTACGATCAGCGACAATATATTTAGAGGACTCATGAGCAACAATATCGACACGAAAATTGAACAAGAGCGCGAAAACGCTCGCAATGTGTGCAGCACCGAAGGGTCAACCTCCGCTGAATGTGCCGTGGCGTGGGATTCCGTTGAAGAGTTGCAAGCCGAAGCCGCTCATCAGCGTTCCACAAAGCCCAAAAAGAACTCCTTAGAGAAGTATTGCGATGACAATCCCGATGCCGCAGAATGCCGCATCTACGATGACTAAGCCAGCCTCACCCTGCTGGTAACCCCAGATCAACGCAGCGAGTTCCCCCCTCGCTGCTATTTTTTTGGAATCAACACCCTCTAAAATGATGGGGCAGCAGTTGGAGCGCAACGAAATTATGCAAGATGAGATTTGGCTACAGCCTTGGATCTGGCTTGATTACAAGCTGGCGGTACTCTTCACGGTGATTGTGCCCTTGGTGTTATTCATTTGGTCACTGTTTAAGCGACAAGCTGCTCTGACTCGCTTACTGGTGATCTATTGGCGCGTGGCGAGTTTGTTGATGATTACGGTGTACCTCTTGATTCCCGGTTGGCCGGTGGGGTATTTAACCGGATTTTTGGCGCGGCTGTTGATTCCGACCGCCCTTTGGTTTTGGGCGGATTTAAACGAAGATATTGCCGACCAGCCCCCCAACCCCTTTAAGCTAGCCCTGACGGGGTGGCGGTGGGCGGTGTCGGTCTATTGTGCGATCGCAACCTTTGCCTCGATTCCGTTTCTCTCCTGTGCCTTTTCCCGTGCCGCCCTCAATACCCCCTTTTGTCAGGTGTGGCGCGAACCCCCGGTGCTCTATCGGGCCTGGTTTCACGCCAATTCTCAGCCGGGCTTTTTAGGGTTTCTCGGCGCGGTGGGCTTGACCATCTATGCGCTCTACTTTGGGTCGTTCATGATCACCCGCCTCGGCAAGCGGGGCCGCTCAGCCATGGAGCAATAGTCAGAAAGAAGAGACGCAGCGCGTTAAGATTAAGGGACGTTAAGCTCTACACGCTTGCCCCACTATGACCCACGTTCCTACGTCTCACATTCGCAATTTTTCGATCATTGCCCATATTGACCATGGCAAGTCAACCCTTGCCGATCGCCTCCTCCAAGCGACGGGCACGGTTGAGCAGCGCAAAATGAAGGAACAATTCCTTGACAGTATGGATTTGGAGCGGGAACGGGGGATTACGATTAAGCTCCAGGCAGCGCGGATGAACTACACCGCCAAGGATGGTCAAGAATATGTGTTGAACTTGATCGACACGCCGGGCCATGTGGATTTTTCCTATGAGGTGTCGCGATCGCTGATCGCCTGCGAAGGGGCGTTACTGGTGGTCGATGCCTCCCAAGGGGTCGAGGCTCAAACCCTGGCGAATGTTTACCTTGCCCTCGAAAGTGATTTAGAAATTATTCCCGTTTTAAACAAAATTGATCTGCCGGGGGCGGAACCGGAACGGGTGCTCGAAGAAGTGGAAGAAGTGGTGGGCCTCGACTGTAGCGGCGCGATTATGGCTTCGGCCAAACAGGGGATCGGCATTGATGAAATTCTCGAATCGATTGTGCATCTCGTGCCGCCGCCGTCGGATACGGTGGATAAGCCGTTGCGGGCGTTGATTTTTGATAGTTATTACGACCCCTATCGCGGCGTGATTATTTATTTCCGGGTCATGGATGGCACGGTGAAGCAGGGCGATCGCATCCACCTAATGGCCTCCGGCAAACAATACGACATCGATGAATTGGGCGTGCTGTCCCCCACCCAAATCCCCGTTGAAGACCTCCACGCCGGGGAAGTGGGCTACATTTCCGCCGCAATCAAAGCCGTGGCCGATGCCCGCGTTGGCGACACGATTACCCTCGCTAGCGAACCCGCCGCCGAACCCCTCCCCGGTTACGCCGAAGCGAAATCCATGGTCTTCTGTGGCCTGTTCCCCATCGACTCTGACCAATACGAAGACCTGCGCGAAGCCCTCGAACGCCTCCGCCTCAACGATGCCGCCTTAGCCTATGAGCCGGAAACCTCTAGCGCCATGGGGTTCGGGTTCCGCTGTGGCTTCCTCGGTCTGTTGCACATGGAAATCGTCCAAGAACGCCTCGAACGGGAATACAACCTCGACCTAATCACCACTGCGCCCTCCGTGGTGTATCGCGTCACGACGATTAAAGGGGAAGTCCTCGAAATTGAAAATCCGAGCCACTTACCACCGCCCCAGGCCCGCGAAAAAATTGAAGAACCCTATATTCACCTCGAAGTGATCACCCCCGAAGAATATGTGGGGACGCTGATGGATCTCTGCCAGACGCGCCGGGGTGAGTTTAAAAATATGCGCTATTTCACCAGTAAGCGCACGACGTTAATTTATGAAGTGCCCCTCGCGGAAATTGTCACGGACTTTTTTGATCAACTCAAGTCGCGATCGCGCGGTTACGCCAGCATGGAATATCACGTCATCGGCTACCGCACCAATCATCTCGTGCGCTTGGATGTGATGGTGAATGGTGATCTGGTGGATTCCTTGGCGATGATTGTTCACCGGGATAAGGCCTACGGTGTGGGGCGATCGCTCGTGGAAAAACTGAAAGAATTAATCCCCCGCCATCAGTTTAAAATTCCGATCCAAGCGGCGATCGGCTCCAAAGTGATCGCCAGCGAACATATCCCCGCCCTCCGTAAAGATGTCCTCGCTAAATGCTACGGCGGCGACATTTCCCGGAAGAAAAAGCTCTTGCAAAAGCAAGCCAAAGGCAAAAAACGGATGAAGTCCATCGGCACGGTGGATGTGCCCCAAGAGGCCTTTATGGCTGTGTTGCGAATTGATAATAATTAATCGTGTTCTCTGTTGACTGAATTTTGACTGCGATCGCCGTCTAGTTAAATCCCATGCCCACCCAAACCGCCCCCCTCATCCATCAACAAATCCTCACCGTCCAAACCCAAGGTAAAACCCTCCACGACATCACCCGCCAAGTGGAAAGCGTCGTGGCTGATTCCGGCATTGTCACCGGCCTCTGTGTGGTCTTTGTGCGCCATACCTCCGCGAGTTTGATCATCCAAGAAAACGCCGACCCCGACGTGCTGCGCGACCTCAACCATTTTTTCGCCAAACTCGTCCCCGAAGATGGCCGCAGCTACATCCACGCCGCCGAAGGCCCCGACGATATGCCCGCCCATATCCGCTCGGCGATCACCAAAACCTCAGAAAGCATCCCGATCAGCAACGGCCGCTTGGTATTGGGAACCTGGCAAGGACTCTACCTGTGGGAACATCGACAACGCAGCCATCGCCGCCAAATCGTGATCCACAACAGCGGTCTTGGCTAGCCTCTCGCGGCAACCCCTCACCCAACCCTCTCCCACGGGAGAGGGCTTTGCACTCCCTTCTCCTGGGGGAGAAGGGCCGGGGATGAGGGCAGAGCGGTATTGCTAAACTTCAAAAATCAATCGATCAAAGCGGAACGAACGGTTCATAATCCGCTACGGTTAACAGTGATCCGTTATGCCGCTTTGCCGTCCTATGTTCACCCCTGCTGAAATTGCCGCCGAAGGTCTCAAACCCTCCGAATACGAAGAGATTGTCCAGCGTCTCGGTCGCCATCCCAACAAGGCCGAACTGGGAATGTTTGGGGTGATGTGGAGTGAACATTGTTGTTATAAAAATTCGCGATCGCTGCTGTCGCAATTTCCGACCACAGGGCCGCAGGTGCTGGTGGGGCCGGGGGAAAATGCCGGGGTGGTGGATTTGGGCGACGGGTTGCGCTTGGCGTTTAAGATTGAGTCCCATAATCATCCCAGTGCGATCGAGCCGTTCCAAGGGGCGGCGACCGGGGTGGGGGGGATTCTGCGGGATATTTTCACCATGGGCGCACGTCCGATCGCAATCCTCAATTCTCTCCGGTTTGGCTCCCTCGACAGTCCCCGCACCCGCCGGATTTTTAGCGGTGTTGTCGAAGGAATTGCCCATTACGGGAATTGTGTGGGCGTGCCGACGGTGGGGGGTGAGATTTATTTTGACCCGGCCTATAGTGGCAATCCCTTGGTGAATGCGATGGCGTTGGGGGTGATGGAGACCGATGCGATCGTCAAGTCGGGGGCGGCTGGGGTGGGGAATCCGGTGTTGTATGTGGGGTCAACGACGGGGCGCGATGGCATGGGGGGCGCGAGTTTTGCCAGTGCGGAATTGAGTGATGCGTCGATGGACGATCGCCCCGCTGTGCAGGTGGGTGATCCCTTTTTAGAAAAATCCTTGATTGAAGCCTGTTTGGAAGCGTTTAAAACCGGGGCGGTAGTGGCGGCCCAGGATATGGGGGCGGCTGGGATTACCTGTTCAACTTCGGAAATGGCGGCCAATGGCGGCGTGGGGGTGGAATTAGACCTCGATCGCATTCCGGCCCGTGAACCGGGGATGGTTCCCTATGAATACCTCCTCTCGGAATCCCAGGAGCGGATGCTGTTTGTGGCCCAAAAGGGGCGTGAACAGGAATTAATCGATATTTTTGAGCGGTGGGGTCTGCATGGGGTGGTGGCGGGT
This sequence comes from Spirulina subsalsa CS-330, assembly GCF_028330765.1. Taxonomy (GTDB): domain Bacteria; phylum Cyanobacteriota; class Cyanobacteriia; order Cyanobacteriales; family Spirulinaceae; genus Spirulina; species Spirulina subsalsa_A. The sequence goes on from NZ_JAQMTY010000239.1 coordinate 13,860, forward strand.
CAGGTGATCGAAGAGCCGATCGTGCGGATTTTCCATCAGGGCAGCATCGCGGCGGAAATTCCCGCCACCGCCCTCGCCGACAACACCCCGATCTATCACCACGAACTGATCAGCGAACCGCCGGACTATGCGAAAACGGCCTGGGCTTGGACGGTGGATCAATTGCCGGACTGCACCCATGAGGGGATTGAGATCAACGGGGAGATGATGGGCTGGAATGAGGTGCTGATGCGGTTGTTGGCAGTGCCGTCTTTGGCCTCGAAGCATTGGGTGTATCAGCAGTATGACCACCAAGTGCAAAATAATACGGTGATCCTGCCGGGGGGGGCGGATGCGGCGGTGGTGCGGTTGCGATCGCAACTCCACAGCGAACCCACCCGGCGCGGCGTGGCGGCTACCACGGACTGCAACCCCCGCTACGTTTACCTCAACCCCTACGAAGGCGCAAAGGCTGCCGTCGCCGAAGCGGCCCGGAATCTAAGCTGTGTGGGGGCGGAACCTTTGGCGATTACCAATAATCTCAACTTTGGCAGCCCGGAAAAACCAACGGGCTATTGGCAACTGGCCCACGCCTGCCGGGGGATTGCCGAGGCCTGCCGCGAACTCAATACCCCCGTCACGGGCGGCAATGTCTCCCTCTATAACGAAACCTTCGACAGCAATGGCAAGCCCACCGCCATCTATCCCACCCCCGTAATCGGCATGGTGGGGCGCGTCGATGATGTGACCCAGGTGTGCGGCCAAGGCTGGAAACATGAGGGCGATCGCATCTATCTCTTGGGGTCCCAAGCCCCGCGCACCCTCGGTGGTTCCGAATACCTTGCCACCATCCATCACACCGTTGCCGGCCAGCCCCCCGTCGTAGACTTTGAGCGAGAGCGGGCCGTGCAGGCCGCCTGTCGAGACGGGATTCGGCGCGGCTGGGTGCGATCGGCCCATGACTGCGCTGAAGGGGGCCTCGTGGTGGCGTTGGCGGAATGTTGTATTAGTGGGCATTTTGGGGCGGTGATGCGCCTGGAACATCCGGTACAGCGTTGGGATGAATTTCTGTTTGGGGAAGCAGCAGGGCAAATTTTGGTGTCGGTGCAGGCCTCGAAACATGAAGAATGGGAAGAGTTTTTGCGATCGCGCCTCGACCAAAATTGGAGCATGATCGGCCTCGTTACCCTCGCCACCTTGCAAATTCTCACCCCGGATAACACCTATGCTTTAGCGATTCCGATCCAACGGTTGCGCGATCGCTGGCTCAATTCAATCCAGTCGTATTTCACTCCTGCTGCTGCCGAATAGCCAACCCCCTCCGTACATTCGCCCATTGTCTTCCCCCCCCGGCTTAAGAGAAGATTAAGACCTGTTAAGGTTACAATCAATCAGCGTACCGTTACCCTCAACAAAATTAGGGCGGCGATCGTTGTTGAAAATTCTCACCCCTCACGCTGCGACTCTCAGTTTTTTGGCACATTCAAGGAGCAACACCACCATCATGTTTCCCCACCCCTCTGATGCTATTGATGAGCAACAGTCCCTCATCGCCTCCCCCGAACACCCCGACAAGATGGAAGAAGCCTGCGGGGTATTTGGGGTGTATGTTCCCGGCGAAGCGGCGGCCAAACTCGCCTACTTCGGACTCTATGCATTGCAACATCGGGGCCAAGAATCCGCCGGCATCGCCGCCTTCGACGGGGAAACCCTCTCCTGCTACAAACACATGGGGCTGGTGTCGCAAGTCTTCAACGAAGACATCCTTGACGATCTCAAAGGCGATCTCGCCATTGGCCACACCCGCTACTCCACCACCGGATCAAGCCTGGTGGTCAATGCCCAACCCGCCGTTGTGGAAACGCGCCTCGGCAGTTTAGCCCTCGCCCACAATGGCAACCTGGTCAACACCGCCGAACTCCGCGCCGAACTGACCCGCCGCAATTGTGAATTTATCACCACCACCGATTCGGAAATGATTGCATTAGCGATCGCCGACGAAGTCAACCAAGGCAAAACCTGGCTTGATGCCGCGATCAGCGCCTTCAAACTCTGCCAAGGAGCCTACAGCCTCGTGATCGGCACACCTCACGGCTTCATGGGCGTGCGCGACCCCAACGGCATTCGCCCCCTCGTGATCGGCATCCTCCCCGGCAGCCCCAACCGCTACGTCCTCGCCTCCGAAACCTGCGGCCTAGACATCATCGGCGCAGAATACCTGCGGGATGTCGAACCCGGCGAACTCGTCTGGATCAACAACGAAGGCCTCGCCTCCTTCCATTGGGCCGCCAAACCAGAGCGCAAACTCTGCGTTTTCGAGATGATCTACTTCTCCCGCCCCGATAGCCTCGTTCACGATGAAACCATCTACAGCTATCGCAAACGCCTCGGCCAACAACTCGCCCGCGAAACCCACACCGAAGCCGACTTTGTGATCGCCGTGCCCGACTCCGGGGTTCCGGCTGCGATCGGCTATGCCGAAACCTCCAAAATCCCCTACGCCGAAGCCCTGATCAAAAACCGCTACGTGGGACGCACCTTCATCCAACCCACCCAAGTCATGCGCGAAGCCGGGATTCGGATGAAACTCAACCCCCTCAAAGATGTCCTCGTCGGCAAACGGGTGATCATCGTTGATGACTCCATCGTGCGGGGAACCACGAGCCGGAAACTAGTGAAAGCCCTCCGCGATGCAGGCGCGATCGAAGTCCACATGAAAATTTCCTCCCCCCCCGTCACCCATCCCTGCTTCTACGGCCTCGACACCGACACCCAAGACCAACTGATCGCCGCCACCAAATCCGTCGAAGAAATCGAGGCTCATATTGGCGTGGATAGTCTCGCCTACCTCAGTTGGGACGGAATGCTAAGGATGACCAACGACGAACCCGATCATTTCTGTTCGGCCTGCTTCACGGGCAACTATCCCATCGACATCCCCGACAACGTCAAACGCGCCAAGCTCATCCTCGAAGAAGCCAAAGCATAACCCTTTCCCCCCAATCCCCTCCTCCTCATGACTTGGCTCTGCCAAGTCATGCCCAGCGGAGGCTCTGCCTCCCATCTTCAGCGTAATTGAAGCTCCCCGCGCTAAACTGAAATCAATAAATATCCCAAGGAATCATGCAAAAGCCTTATCTTCAACGCATTGTCAATGGTAAAGACAAAGCTATGATTTTCCTGAATGGATATCAGATGAAATATGAAAACAATAGTGCGCTTTGGGCTGATAAACTCCGTCAGGCAAACTGGCATGGTGCAATTTATCAATTGTGGTGGGATTCAGGTAGTTATTATGGCATGAAAAATATGTCACCTTTGGGGAATATTCCTATTCTCAACTCCAAGTATATCCATCTATATCCTCACTGGCAAGTCATTCTGAAGAGAGCTAAAAACACTGGATTAACCTATTTTTCTTCACTTATTTCTTGTATTCCAGAAACTCAAATCTCACTAATTGGTTATTCATTAGGCTGTCGTGTTATTCATTATGGAATGCTCAATTATAAGCCAGATTCAAAAATACACTCTCTTGAAAATATATATTTGTTGGCTGGAGCAATTCGGACGATAAAATGGGATGAGATTGCAGATAAAATTAGTGGTAAAGTGCATAATTTTTACAATAAAAAAGACTTTGTTTTACGAGACTATTTTAGTATCAAAGGTACTTATGTATACAAACCTTGTGGTCTTTCTCCTATCCAATCACAACATCACGGCATTAGAAATGTAAATATCACTAATATTGTCAATACTCAAAAACATGAATTGCTCATTTCTTTGAACACACTCGCAAAATCAAATTATTGGTAATTTGAGCAATAAATTACCTGCCAATCTAGCCCACCTGTTTAGAGGGAACCTCGAAAAATACAGATTTCGAGCTAGATCGCAATGAATCCTCGCTGTTTCAGCCCTCAAGGATCGTAAAAAGTTTAATTAATAGAGGTTCCCTGGGGAGCATGTTTAATTCTTAATAAAAATTGACCGAGACGTTTTTAAAAATAAATTTATCTCATGCCAAACTCGGATTGAATTTTTCCAACGGCATTACACAAACCTTGACCATGGATTAATCCAACATACCCAAAGAATTGAGTAACTCCACTGCGGTCAGCAACAAGCACATGATGCACTTGAACAAGATTCTTCGTTAGCGTGATAGAACCACAATGATCTTTAAGATCAAAGCGATTGACAACTTCATCAGTAAAGTCTAGCTGTTGTGATACTTTTCGTCGAAAGTCGCTTTTGATTTTGGTCATGCCTGGCACTTGATTTAGACGAGCAATGACATTGTTTAAAGTATTTTGAGCAATCTCTGAAGCATTGTATGGGTGCATCATAATTGCAATTCGGCGGGCAACTGTAGGATCTTTGTAATAGCTCATGTGTGCAGTCGGTGTGCTAACAATGCCAGGTAATAGGCTGAGACTTTCCCGAAAAATTACGGAATTTTCAAAGTAGTTCAATTGTCCAGAAGATTGACTAAAAATGTCAGTTAATATCTCAGTTGCATCCTTTAGATCATCATTTTTACTGATCAAAAACTGTAAATTGTTACTTTTGACGAAATTCTCGATACTCTGTTTAGAGTAATTAAAATTCCCAGTAAAAACATCTTCAAAGGTTATTAGTCTAGAATCAACTCCTTGGAGGAGAGGACTAAGCGGATAGGCAATAAGGTCAGAGGCATGAACAAAATTTAGCCAAATAATCGGCTGACCAAGCCTTGTATAATTACACAGATTATCTCTAATGTCTGTTGGCGTTGTCCCAAATGTCATATTGATGAAAGCAACAGGTGATCCCATGGTCACAATTCCTTGCAAAGAAATGTGTTTACTTAGTATTGTTTGGATATCCCATGCTGGATCACTCGGTTTAAATCGTTTTGAAAATAATACATCCCAGAGAATGACCGTACCAAAGGATTGAGTAACAAAATAAATCTCGCGTACATTTGAATATGTTTTCAGAGCTTGCTTGATTTGGTCGCAAATCATCTTACGAATTTGTTGCCCTGTGTCATCGTTCATGTAATTTAATGAATCACCCATGAATCTAGATAGTGGGCCTCGTCGTGCTTCCTGATATTTAAGGCTTGGGTGATCAATGTGTGAGGATACTGCGTCAGATCCACCTGACCAGTGACCCCAAAAACCTTTGTGTATGTAGGGTGATTCTTGATTTCGCTCATTCAGAGCCTTCTTGATTAACCGAGGCAGAGGCTCGCCATAATCTGAGTTACGGACTGCGACACCATGGATAAAAAAGATTAATTTCGCCATCAGTATATTTCTCTGCATTAATCACGAACGTTGGCCCGTTAAATTTTAATCCAAGGACTAGCCGCAAAACAGTTTCCCCGTGATTAGGCTTTGCCGAATCGTGGGTGTATGGCAGCTCTGCTTCCGGGATATTCGCAGCAGGGCTGCGTGTTGCTCATCCCGCAGCAGAACGAGAGTGAACAGGCTGCGGCTGAAGGGTTGGGGGGAGAGGGTGGGGGGTGCAATTAATCAGGGAGTTTGTATTGGGCGACGATGCGCTGGGCGAAGTCGGGGACGTGGTCGGCGAGTTTGTCGGGATGGTTGCGTTTGACGTAGAGATAGTTGCGGGTGAAGTGGGAATCGATGGAAAAGCGGGCGTATTCTAAGCCCTTGGGGCCGATGCGTTCGATCACTACGCCCATGAGTTGGGCGGCCCACATTGGGAGCGTTACGCCTTGGTCGTAGGCGGGGATGCTTTGTTGGACAGCGTTTTTACGATCGCCCTTCGACATCACATCCTGGGTTTCAATTTGATCCTGAATTAAATCCAGCATTTCCTGGCCCGTATCATTGCGTACCACAATCCACTGCCACCCAAAGGGCGCACCCATATACCCCACGACGAGATCCGCCAACCCATTCACATAGTCAAAACAACTCATACAAGAGGGCGCAAACACATCTTTGAGTTTGTTGGTTTTCAGACCGAAAAAAGGCACGGTTTCCGTCGTGCCGTCGGAATGTTTAAAATGCACCCGAAAATCCTGCATAAACTCGTAATGGACAACGGTTTCGGGCGATCGGCTGGTGGTGTCGAGGAATTTTTGTAGCCCCTCCCGCGTCACGTTATCGACGCAGGGTGTCCCCAAAACGTAGAGTTTTTCGAGGCCCAATTGTTGCTCAACGGCCCGCAGGGCTTGGATTTGGCAGCCCACCCCAATCACCAAGAGCCGCTTTAACCCCGATTGCTCGATTTGTTCTAATACCGACAAATTCGGGGAGAGGGTGGGTTTATTCACACGGGCGGCGAGGACTTCGGCGGGGGTGCGGGCGATGACGGGCATGGGTTGGAAGCGATCGCTCTCCGTATTTTGCACACAGACCACGCCCTCTACGAGGTTGCGCGTCAACATTTCACAGGCGATCGTGCTGACGATCCCCGTCCATTGTGCGCCCTCGATCGGTTCCGTTTTCCGGGCCGCCATCATCTGCTGATGCACGCCGAAATACAGTTCGTCGGGGTTATCGAGGTCACGACTGCGGGCATGGGCGGCGGCTTCTAACGCTGCCATCTGTTGGTTGAGAAAGGCGCAGGCCTCTTTAACATAGTGGACATAGTAGGTGTCGCAGAGACCGCACTCACTACAGAGTTCTTTGGCGGGGCGACGGCTGCCGGGTTTGAGGGCTTTGGCTTTTTTGTGGGGGGCGATCGACGCAGTCATAAGCTCGCGGGTAAGGGGGAGGACTCGAAGGGACTCAAGGTTAAATTTTGTCAGATTCTGGCCGGGGAGGGGGGGATTTTATGAACGAATGTGACGAAGGCGTTACTGTTTGTGAGGGAATTTGCGGTTAATTCGGGGGGTTTGCTAGCCTGTGGGGGAGTTTTGTCTGTTGGATGGATAGGCTCACGATACAGTTTTAGGATCTTCAACATATGGCTAAGACGGAAGTAAAACGCCTATTCCAAGCGGCTCAACAGGATCAGAGTTTGCGCGATCGCCTCAATACCGCTGTGAATCCGGAAGCGTTTGCGGCTATGGCTCAGGAACTGGGCTACGATTTTTCGGTACAGGAATGGGAAGAAGTCACCCGCTTTTCCGTCGAAGAGCTAGAAAGTCACGTTTCAGAAATTCCCGGCGCTTAATTGCAAAGGTCTCATTGATATTTAAGGCCGTAGTGAGCGAGAAGCTTTCGGGCCGTAGCGAGCTAGAAGCTCGCACCACAGAAGCACAATGTAGGGGGAGTGTGAGCCTCTGGCTCACTCACACCCATAAAAAATGGGGGGCGATCGCAAACTTAGTAGTGTGAGCCTCTGGCTCACTCATACACCCTAAAAAATGGGGTGCGATCGCAAACTTAGCGCAGCGTTACGTTGAGCGTCAGGTTACTCATGCCCCACACATCAAAGAATTGATCAAATAAGACTTGGCTGGCTGCGGTCATGCTGCCATCTTCGCCCACGGGGCCGCCTTGAACGTGGCGGCCGCCGTCGGTTTGGAGATCGAGCCGCCATGCCCCATCCTCGATCGGGGTGAGGATGAGTTGCCCTCTGGCGAGGACTTGTCCGGCTCGGCTAATAATGGCGCAACGCATGAAGGTTCTAGAATTGAGACTGTTGTTCATCATACCAGCGATGCTTCGGGTGTTTGGGGGGATGGGGTGTTAAATCAGGGCTGGGTGTATCACGATCGCATTCGGGCGGCCCATTCGGGTCAAACGGTGCTGGGGTTCTATACCCAGGTGTATCCCCACTGGAGCCGGGAACAGTGGCGCGATCGCATCTTGGCCGGTCAAATGCGCCTCAATGGTCAGCCGATCGCACCCGATACCGTCCTGATCGCCGGGCAAACCCTGAGCTACCATCGCCCCCCGTGGCAGGAACCTGATGCGCCGCTGAATTTTGAAATTTTGCAGCGCGATCGCGCTTTCTTCCTCGTTCATAAACCGTCGGGTCTGCCCGTACTGCCGGGGGGCGGTTTTTTGACCCATACCCTGCTCCATCAGTTGAAACAGATCGAGCCAGAGATCGCACCGATCCATCGCCTCGGACGGGGCACATCGGGGATTATGCTCTGGGCGCGGACAGCGGCGGCACGGGTGGAGTTAAATCGGCAAATGCGCGATCGCACGATCACGAAAACCTATCGCGCCCTCGTCTCCCACTGGTCACACCCCGATCACCTCACGATCACCGATGCGATCGGCAAACTCCCTCACCCCACCCTTGGCACAATCCACGCAGCAACCCCAGCGGGGAAACCCTCGGAAAGTCGGGTGCAGGTGGTCGCCCGTCGCGAGGATGGGGTGTTGCTCGATGTGACGATTCCCACAGGTCGCCCCCACCAAATCCGCATCCATCTGGCCGCGGTGGGGCATCCCCTCGCGGGTGATCCCCTCTACGCGCCCGGCGGTGTGCCGATTTTGACCCATCATCCCGACACCGGAACCTATCCCGTCCCCGGCGATTGCGGCTATCATCTCCACGCCCACCGCCTCACCTTTGCCCATCCAGAAACGGGAGAAGCGATCGCCACCCATTGCCCCCCGCCGCCCTGCCTGAGTGCAACCACAGACCCTTGAAAAAATCATCTCGATCCTCACGATCTCTTCAGGATTGCAGTCGTTTGCAAAGATCCACGCGCAAACTGTCAAACATGGACAACTTGAGGCATTTTACCCGCGTAAACTGTTTGAGATCAGGCTGATGTTTCCGATCACCATGGGATTGTTGAGATCCTGGAGAGTGAACCGATCGGCGGGACTGAAGCCCCTGTGCAACGGCGATCCAGGTGCGATCGCAGCACACCATCCCGATCCCCACACAACCATGCACCTCCTACTCGCAGAAGACGATCAACAACTCGCCGCCTCCCTCGTGGAAATTCTCGCCACCCAACGCTACTGCATTGATGTGGTCAACGATGGTGAACAGGCTTGGCATTCGGTACAGTCCAGCCAATATGACCTGCTGCTGCTGGACTTGACCTTACCCAAACTTGATGGCCTGAGCCTTTGCCGCCGTCTCCGGGCTTCCGGCTACCAATTCCCGATCATGATGCTGACGGCACGAGACACCACCGAGGATAAAATTCTGGGATTGGATGCGGGGGCGGATGTGTATATGGTGAAGCCCTTCGCGGTGCAGGAAGTGCAGGCGCAGTTGCGGGCCTTGTTGCGGCGGGGTCTTGCGCCGTTGCCGCCGAGTTTAGCCTGGGGGGCAGTGAGTTTAAACCCGCAGACCTACGAGGTGCATTACCGCGATCGCCCCATTCACCTCACCCCCAAAGAATTCGCCATCCTCGACCTGCTCCTGCGCCACCGTCCTCAGGTGGTGAATCGCGATCGCCTCCGCCATAGCCTCTGGTCTGTCACTGACTACCCCAGCGATGCCACGATCAAAGTCCATATTAAAAGCCTGCGTCAAAAACTTAGGGCCGCCGGTGCGCCCCGCGATTGGCTCCAAACCGTCCACGGCGTGGGCTATCGCCTCAACTCTACCCCCCCCTAAGCCGCCAAGGGCAACGTAATCCGCACGATCGTGCCTTGATTCGGCACACTGTCGAGAGCGATCGCCCCTTGATGAAGATCCACACAGGTTTTCACCACCGCCAACCCCAACCCCGTACCGAGGATCATCTCTGCATTACTGCCCCGATAGAACGGCTCAAACACCCGCGCTTGTTCCGATTCACTCATCCCCATGCCCTGGTCTTGCACCACAATTTGTAATTCTTCAGAATAGCCGGTAATCACCAGACTAATCACGGGGTCAGCGGGGGAATATTTAATCGCATTACTGAGCAAATTCATCAAGATCCATTTCACCAACTTCGGATCAATAAACACGTGATCATAGGGGTAATAGTTATGGTAAGAGATACGATTTTGAGAGTCGAAATCATGATCCACATCTGCCAGAATTGCTTGACAAAAGGAATTCAAATCAACAATTTTCGGATGAAAGGCTAAATGCCCCGCTTCAGCTCGTGAGAGCATTAAAATATCTTCAAGGATTTGACTCATGTAGCGGGCCACGGACTGAATCCGTTGATAAATACTGAGCCGTTTACGGTCGGATAATTCCGGGGCATGGGTGATCAGAAATTGACTGGAAATCAAAATCGTACTGAGGGGATTGCGAAATTCATGGGAGGTCATGGAAAAAAACTTGAGTTTGGCCTCACCCATGGCGCGGGTTTGCTTGAGTTGCGTGTCCCAATGCCACCCCAATAACCCGACGATCGCAGTCAACAAAAGCCCAATGATGAAGGTGGCTCCCAGGGCCCAGGGTGTGGTGGGGGGGTAGGTGGGGGCGGGGAAAAAGTGTAGTTGCCATTGACGCTGACCGACGGCGAGGGACTGGGTGCAGGGCTGGGGGCAGAGGTAGGCGGATTCTGGTAGGGAGGGAAGGCTGTGGCTGGGGGTGCTGTTGAAGCGTTGGGTTTCGGCGTGATAGAAGCCCAGGGCCTGGGGAAGGGTGGCAGCGGTGCGATCGCGAATCACCACATCAATGGGAATCTGCAACGATCGCCAGGCTTCTTCGACGAGATCATTGACCTGAAACACGCCGAGCAAGACCCCGCCCGGCTCCTGCGGCACTGGCAAAAAAACCAGAAACCCCCATTGATTTTCAGGCTCTTGGACGAGGCGAATCGGGGCGGTGGCGGTGAGTTTACCCGTGCGGCGGGATTGTTGGAGGGCTTGCGATCGCACCCGATCGGAGAGCAAATCAAACCCCAAGGCCACCTCATTCCCCGGCCAGGGTTCAATGTAGGTGACCGGAAAATATTCCGGCCGTTGACCCGCCGGAATCAGTCGCCCCGCCCCGTTTTGCTCCGTGATCTGCGTTGCCCCCAACCCTTGGGCTTGTAACTCGCCCTCGTAGGCGGTGCGATCGCGCTCCAACACCTGCGGAGCCCACTCCAACGCCTGAATCCCAGGGTAGGAGGTCGTGACACGCTGCACAAACTGGCTAAACTCCATTGCCGTCACCTCCGGGCCCGAGGCGGCATAGAAATCCCCCAAAGCCAGCAACGTTTCCGTGTATTGATTTAAACGGCCAGCGAGGGCAATGGTTAAATTTAGCGTCTGACGCTCAAACTCCAGTTGACGTAGCGATCGCTCCCAACGCCCCACCCACCAACTCGCGCCCCCCGACACCACCACCCCCACCACCCCAATCACCAGCAGCAACCAAGGGCGCGATCGGTGTCGTGTCCCCCCCGAACGCACCGCTCCCCCCCCAAGACGTTGATTGATTGGGAATCGATTGTTCCCACCCATGCGGGTAGCCAAAAACTTGAGCCAATGGTCGTGTTGATTCATGCTTAGAAACTGATTCGAGCACAGTTATTGAATACCTTAAGCCTCAATCATGGCTGAACCAACGCAGAGTCTTAAAACTGCCATAATGTGACGCATCACATCCAAACAAGACATTGAAACCTTAACGCCGTTCAGAAATGGTGATCTTTCATACTGAACACTCCCAACATCCTTTTAAAAAATTATCAAGCGGAGATCTACCCGAAATCTTTACCAAGATTACCCAAAATACTTTACATCTTTTTGGTAATCTACCAATCAATAAGTTTATGGTTACGAACAATAAAAGTCTAAAAATTGTAGCCATTTTAACAATTCATTGATCAATAATCCACAATGAAACGACGCGATTTACTCAAGACCGGCACTGCATTTTCCCTCGGACTTTCCCTTGCTGCCACCCTCAAAGGTTGCACCCCAAATGCTACCGATAGCGCCGACACCCCCTCAGATTCCAGCACCGACAGCGGCGACAAGATCGTCTTAACCATCGTCCAAGGGGGAGGCTTTCCCAACAGTCTTGATCTCCATCGTCCCGGCACCAACCGCCCCGCCTACGGGATTTCCTGGAGCATTTACGATCGCCTCATGACCTTCGGAACCAAAACCCTCGACGACGGCACGATCTCCTACGACTACACCGAACTCAAGCCCGAACTCGCCGAATCCTGGGAAATCGCTGAAGATGGGATGTCTGTTACCTTTACCCTCCGTTCTGATGCGGTGTTTCATGACGGAACCCCCGTCACCGCCAATGATGTGAAATGGTCCTTTGATCGCGCTGTGAGCATCGGTGGATTTCCCACCTTTCAAATGAAAGCCGGAGCCTTAGAAAATCCCGAACAATTCAGCGTCGTTGATGATCAAACCTTTAAAATCGACTTCCTGCGCCCGGATAAATTAACCATGATTGATTTGGCCGTCCCCATCCCGGTCATTCTCAATTCCGAACTCGTTAAGCAACATCTCACCGACGAAGACCCCTGGGGCGCGGAATGGGTAAACAATAACGACGCGGGCAGTGGAGCCTATCAAATCGCTACGTTTGAACCGGGTGAGCGGCTCACGTTAGAACGGTTTGAAGATTGGAAATCGGGCCCCCTCCCGGCGATCGCAGAAGTGATTATTTTAGATGTGCCAGAATCGGGTAATCGTCGGGCCTTGTTAGAACGGGGCGATATTGATATTAACTTTGAGGTGTCCGAAAAAGACACCGAGGAACTCACCGAAACCGGCGATTTCACCATCGTTTCAACCCCCATTGAAAACTGTGTCTATTCCATCGATATGCACAGCAATCCAGAGTTAGGCGGTGAACCGAATCCCTTTGGGGATGTGAAGGTGCGACGAGCGATCGCCTACGCCATCCCCTACGAGGAAATCATGCAAACCGCCTTCTACGGCCAAGCCATTCCCCTCTACGGTGCAGAATCTGAAACGGTAACAGACACCGCCTGGCCCCAACCCAGCCCCTACAACACCGACATGGAGCAAGCCAAAACCCTCCTCGCGGAATCCAGCTACCCCGACGGCTTTAGCACCACCCTCGCCTTCGACCTTGGCACTCAAGAATGGGCCGAACCCCTCTGTGTTCTTGTTCAAGAATCCCTCGCGGAACTCGGCATTACCGTCACCCTTGAAAAAGTCCCCACCGCTAATTTCCGCAGCGTATTAACCGAGAAAACTCGCCCAATGATCGTCAATAACTTTGGCGGTTGGTTGAATTATCCAGACTATTTCTTCTTCTATGCCTACCATGGTCAAGATGCCACATTTAACGGTAGTTCCTATAAAAATTCTGAGATGGATGCGCTGATTGAAACAGCCTTAGAATCCGAACCAGGGGATGCAGAATATGAACAAGCAGTGAAAGATTTCATCACCTTAGCCTGGGAAGAAATGCCCCGGATTCCGATTGTGCAACCCACCCTATCCGTAGCGATGCAAACCAATGTCGAAGGCTATCAATATTGGTTCCATCGTCAACTGGATTTCCGCCAACTCACAAAGGCTTAACGATAGTCAATAATTTATCGCCCTCACCCCAAACCCCTCTCCAAAAGAGGGCGGGGGGCTTCGGGATATAGCCGATGGATTGAGAAAGCACTATCCCACCATCAAAGAGTAGATACCCTGGTTGACTGACTTGATAGCCCTCACCCCCGACCCCTCTCCCAGAGGGCGAGGGGAGCCGATCCATTTTTCCAGTTCCCTCTCCCCTAGAGCTACTGCTTATACACAACGTTCTAAGGTTGACCTCGCCTGCGTTTAATCCCCCTCTGTCGTCAAGGCAGCGAGCTAGAAGCTCGCACTACAGAGGATTCTATACAAGGTAGTGTGAGCCTCTGGCTCACTCATATCCCCTCCAGATTCGTAACGTGGGTTATGTATAAGCAGTAGCCCCTAGAGAGAGGGCTAGGGTGAGGGCTTTCCGGGATCTGGCTAATCATCGTGACAGATTAGCGATCGCTCAACCCGATCATTAATGGGCAATATCTACTGGATAAAATGACTCATTTTGCTCGTTGCATGATTCGTGATTGTTTCCCATTTCCTTAGAAGATCATGGCCCAACAGTCTAAACTGCGCTTTATTATTCAACGCTTACTAGCTGCGATTCCGAGCATTATCGGGGTTGTGGTGGTGACGTTTATTTTGACCCGCGCCCTCCCGGGTGATCCAGCCGTATTTTTCGCCGGGCCTTCCGCCACCCAAGAAGCGATCGATCAAGTTCGTGCCAGTCTGGGCCTCGATCAAAGCCTACCAATCCAGTTTTTGCGCTATATCCAAGACCTGCTCAAAGGCGATTTTGGCGAATCGATCACCACAGGGCAAACGGTTTTATATGACCTCACCACGCGCCTCCCGGCTTCTTTGGAATTAACGATCGCTGCCTTGATTTTCGCCCTCGCGATCGCGCTTCCCCTCGGTATCGTTGCCGCCCTTTATCCCAACTCCAAATGGGATCACCTGATTCGCTTTTTAATGACCGCTGGGGTTTCATTGCCCACCTTTTTCACCGGGCTATTTCTCCTCTATGTCTTCTACTATCGTCTTAACATCGCCCCCGCCCCCACCGGACGTTTAGATCTTCTCACCTCTCCCCCGGATCGAATCACCGGCTTATTCTTAATTGATAGCCTCGTGACAGGGGATTTTGAGGTATTTATTCAGGCATTTTGCCAATTAGTCATGCCTGCCATTACCCTCGGAATTTTTGCCCTTGCCCCCGTCGCACGGGTGACGCGAGCCTCCATGTTAGCGGTGCTTAGTAGTGATTACATTCGTACCGCCCGCAGCCACGGATTAGCCCCGCTCAAAATTCTGTGGAGCTATGCGTTTCGCAATGCGTTGTTATCAATTTTGACGACGATGGGGGTGGTGTTTTCGTTTCTGTTGGGGTCGAATGTTTTAGTGGAAAAAGTGTTCGCTTGGCCGGGGATTGGTTCCTATGCGGTGGAGGCATTGATTAGTTCAGACTATGCAGCAGTGCAAGGCTTTGTCTTAACGATGGCGTTGCTTTATATCGTGCTGAATTTAAGCATTGATATTATCTACGGCATGATTGATCCGCGAGCAGGTCAGTGATGATCCTCGCCTCACCTAACAAGGGGCTTAAGCCCCTTGCCCGTTGCAAATTTCGAGACCGTTGAGCGGCTAATTTTAGAGCCGAGGAAGAGTAGAAACATGACACTTTCATTACGTCATACACGCTATGTGATTGGAGAAAATGCGATTACCTTTGGGGCATTTCTCCTATTTTTAGGGTTCGTGTTGTTGGCAATTTTCGGCGATGCGATCGCACCCTACGACCCCCTCGCCAGTAATGCCAGTTTGGCCCTCAATCCCCCCTCGGCCCAACATTGGTTTGGTACTGATGCCCTGGGGCGCGATATTTTGAGCCGGGTTTTAGTGGCGACGCGGTTAGATTTGGGGATTGCGATCGCAGCGGTGGCGGCTTCATTTGTGGCGGGGAGTGCCTTGGGGGTTTTGGCGGGATATTGGGGGGGCTGGGTGGATGCGATCGCCGGTCGTGTGATTGACACGATTATGGCGTTTCCGCTGTTCGTCTTGGCGATGGGGATTATGGCCGCCCTCGGAAATTCCGTGGAGAATATTATCTACGCCACGGCAATTATTAACCTACCCCTCTATGCGCGGGTGATTCGTTCGGAAGTCTTGGTAATTAAAACAGCGGGCTATATTGAAGCCGCTAAATTATCCGGCAATACGGATGTTCAAATCATGCTGCGCTATCTCTTCCCCAATGCCTTACCCGTGATGATGGTGCATATTTCCCTCAATATGGGCTGGGCCATTCTCAATGCGGCAGGTCTTTCCTTTATTGGCTTAGGGGTGCAACCCCCAACCCCAGAATGGGGAATCATGGTAGCTGAAGGAGCGACTTATATTATTTCGGGGGAATGGTGGCTGGCGATGTTTCCCGGCTTAATGTTGATGATCGCGGTGCTTTGTTTTAACCTCCTCGGTGATGGATTACGCGATTTGGTTGATCCTCGTAAACGAACTTAAAAAATAGGGTAGGCACTGCCTAATCATTTGAGTTTTATAGCGATCCTAAATCAATCGGAAATCTTATCTCCTCATCAACAATGGGACTTAAGCCCATTGCCTGTTCATGAATCAAATAGGATTGCTATAGGATGGTGGGTAATGCCCACTCTACGAATTAGAATTACTGTTAGTTTTGGGGTTAATGAATAACCATGACTGTTGCAAGCATTCCTAAAACACAATTATTAAACATTGAAAATCTAGCCGTTGAATTTCGCACCCGTTCTGGGATTGTGAAAGCTCTCGATCAGGTGAGTTTTTCGGTGGCGGCGGGGGAAACCGTGGGTTTGGTCGGAGAAAGTGGGTCGGGTAAGTCGGTGCTGTCCTTGGCGATTTTGGGGATTTTGGATGCGGCGGCGCAGATTACGGCGGGAACGATCGCCTTTGAAGGGGATAACCTCCTGACGATGCCGCGATCGCAACTTCGCGCTAAACGCGGCACGGGCATCGCGATGATCTTCCAAAATCCCCGCGTGGCCCTGAATCCCATCCGCCGCATCGGTCAACAGTTGCGGGATGTGTTGATCGCCCATGGCGGCCTCACGAAAGCCCAATGTCAAACGCGGGCGCTGGAACTGCTGACCCAGGTGCGCATTCCTGACCCCCACCAACGGATTAACGCCTATCCCTACGAACTGTCGGGGGGGATGTGTCAGCGGGTGATGATTGCCCTGGCGTTGGCGGGGCGGCCCAAGGTGTTGATCGCCGATGAGCCGACGACGGGGCTAGATGTAACTACTCAGGCGGCGGTGATGGAGTTAATCCGCGACCTGGGGCGGGAGGGACAAATGGGAACGATTTTGATTACCCATGATTTGGATTTGGCGGCGCAATATTGCGATCGCATCCTCGTCATGCACGCCGGGCATATTGTCGAAACCGCCCCGACGCGGTTGATCTTGACCCAACCCCGTCACCCCTACACCGCCAAACTCCTGGCCGCCACCCCCGACCCCCATAAACGCCTTGACGAACTCACCCCGATCGCGGGACATCTCCCGGATTTGCGGGGCACATTACCGCCCTGTCGGTTTCAGTCGCGGTGCGATCGCGCCATTCCCGACTGCGATCGCGCTCCCTTAAAACGACAAGCGATCGCCCCCGATCACACTGTCGCCTGTTGGCATCCCTTACCCCTATCGTCTGGAGTTGAATCATGATCAGCCTTGACCCGCCCCCCCTGCTCAGCGTCGATCACCTGCGCAAATATTTCCCCACGGCCCGCCGTTCCTTCCTCAACCGGGATGCAGCCCCCCGCCTCCTCCATGCCGTGGATGATGTGTCCTTTACCCTCGAAGCCGGGGAAAGTGTGGGACTCGTCGGGGAATCGGGTTGCGGTAAATCGACGCTGGTACGGTTGTTAACCCGTTTGCTTGACCCGACGAGCGGCGAGATTCGCTTTGAGGGGCGCGAAATTGGCGCGATCGCGGCTCCCAAATTTGCGCGGCATCCGTTGCGATCGCAATTACAACTGGTATTCCAAGACCCCCACGACAGCCTCAACCCCCGCCATACCGCCTTCGACAGCATCGCCGCCCCCCTCAAACAGTTGGGCGGGTTTCAAGCCTCGCCCCTCCTCACCGCCCGCATTGAAGAATTAGCCGAATTGGTGGGACTTCCCGCCGCCCTGCTGTCCCGCTTTCCCCACCAACTGTCCGGCGGCCAAAAAGCACGGGTGGGCATTGCGCGAGCGATCGCCCTCCATCCCAAACTGTTAATCCTCGATGAACCCACCTCCGCCCTAGATGTCTCGGTGCAGGCGGTGATTTTGCATCTGTTACAGGATCTCCAAGCGCGGTTAGGGATGAGTTATCTGTTTGTGTCCCATGATTTAAATGTGGTGCGGCTCTTGTGCGATCGCATTATTGTCATGTACTTGGGGCAAATCATCGAAATGGGCCCCACGGATGCTATTTTTGACAACCCCCGCCACCCCTACACCCAAGCCCTGATCGCCGCCATCCCCGACCCCGGCACACCGCCCCAACCCCTCCAACTCCAAGGCGAACCCCGCAGCCCCATCGACCCCGACCCCCAGGTCTGCCGCCTCTACGGCCGCTGTCCCCACGGAGTCGAAGCCTGCACCACCACCACCCCCCACCTCGAACCCATGGGCCCCGACCATGTGGCCGCCTGTCACCGCGCCGATGTGCTCAACCCGGCTCAATTGCGATAAAGCGATCGCCCTCATTCCCGGATTGCTTCGGTATGGTTAAGGGTGAGGGTGAACCTCCACCCTTAACCATTTTCCCTAGCGCGATGATGCAGGTGGAGATCCACAACGACGGCCCCGTGACCCTCTGACTCGAACGGGATGCGGCGACAGCCTAACGATCTCTCTATTCGCACCCCAAAATCTCAACAAACTCCGTAAAATCACGAGGGTTGACCCAGAAGCCGATACAATAAAACGGGTTTTCCAATGCAGCGAGTTGAGGGGACATTCAGCTTGAAAATGCGCCGAGTCGCTTGGGTGCAGCGAATATTAGCATTCCTCTACTTACTTTTAATGGTGTGGGGCTTGGGTGTTGGGACATTGGCTTGGATTGTTCGCGATGGCCTAGGCCCGGTTCCGGTTGCCTCCCAAGGCCGGGATGCCCTGGAGAATTTTTTCTTCACCTTTTCCTGGGGGCCGGTGATGTTTATCCTCTGTGGTGCGATCGCCCTCCTCTACTGGTATCTCACGGAGCTTCAACGGGCCGAATAGCCCCCCTCGTCCCCATCAGCACCCCTTCTGCTTCACCAACAGGGGCGAATCCTGACCCCGCCACCGCCTTCAAATCCCCAATTTTCGTGAGCAGCTCCAAACTTCATCCCGCAAAAGGTGGAAGTTAAATGTGTAGAGATGTAAACTATTCATTAAAAATAAGTTAAACCCTACACAGTTCAACGCGCACCCTTTCGCGTTTACTGTACAAAACAGCGGGCGGGAAACATCCGTAAGCTCGCACCACAACTACACTAAGGTTCTAGAGGTCTGAATTGGATGAAACAGCTTGCTATTGCAGAGC
Organism: Spirulina subsalsa CS-330; assembly: GCF_028330765.1. Lineage (GTDB taxonomy): Bacteria > Cyanobacteriota > Cyanobacteriia > Cyanobacteriales > Spirulinaceae > Spirulina > Spirulina subsalsa_A. Next base: position 32,746 of record NZ_JAQMTY010000239.1, read on the forward strand.
GTTCTTTGCTCGCCGGTCATATTCTATCGATGGTGTTTGGCTTGGCAGGACTGCTGCTCGTCTTGCCGAACGCCGAACTGATTGCGAATCTTCCTGAAATAGGGAAAACCGTTTTTCAATGGTCAATGGCGGGCGGGGGTGTCGCATACATGCTGTTGGGAACCGCTGCCGTTGCCATCTATGTCTTCCGGACTATCGGAACCCGTCAAGGTCTTACGTTTATGCTGCCAGCGGTGTTTCTGTCCTTGGGGAGTGAACTCCTCGGCACGAGCACCGGCTTTCCCTTTGGCCATTACCGCTACCTGAGTGGCCTGGGGTATAAAGTGGCGGGCTTGGTTCCCTTTACCATTCCTCTGTCGTGGTTCTACCTCGGCATTTCAGCCTATCTCTTAGCCCGTGTGGGGTTAGAATCTCGGTTTCAGTGGTCGGCGTGGCTGCGGTTGCCGATCGCGATCGCCCTCGGTGCGCTCCTCCTCACCTCCTGGGATTTCGTCCTCGATCCCGCCATGAGTCAAACCAATGTTCCCTTCTGGATTTGGGAACAACCCGGCGCGTTCTTTGGCATGCCCTATCAAAACTTTGTGGGCTGGATGGGAACCGGCATCGTCTTCATGTCCGTCGCTACCCTACTGTGGCCCAAGCAACCCCTCGCCCTTTCGCGCCAGCAACTGGTGTTCCCCCTTGTGGTGTATCTCAGTAACCTGGCATTCTCCACGGTGATGAGCCTGGGGGCTGGGTTTGTGGTTCCGGTGTTGTTGGGCATGGTAACGGGTGTGATTCCAGCGATCGCCCTCTATTGGATGGCCCGCACCCCCGAAGCTGCGATCGAGCAAACCCTCGCTAACACCATGCGCGAAACCGCCGTCGTCACCCCCCCCGCCACCCTCCCCGTTGTTTCGACAAAATAGCCTCAAACCGTTAATCGATCCAACAGGTGGGATGTCTTCTGACTCAGAGGACATCCCACATTTTATTTGCCGTTAAGCACCATCGTTGCATGCGATCGCACCAGGGCGGGAAACCGAACGCGATCGCCCCCATCACGCCTTAACCTTTCGTTACCTTTAGGGCGGTTTTCCCAACATTTAGACCAAAGTCTAATAACCCTCATCGCCATTTATCGGTACGCTGAAATCCGAAGCTTCTCCTTCCAACCTTAGATTGACTCATCAGCAGCTTGTCAGGGTGGAAGACAGTAGCCCCTGATTGGCTTGAACTCAAACCAACCATCCACCTCAGCGCATTGATGTGCATGCCTTGAAACATCGCTAATTCCAGACGGAGGATAGCCCCCTATGGCCTTGGACTATTTTGCACCCGGTGTCTACGTCGAAGAAGTAGACCGTGGCAGTCGCCCTATTGAAGGGGTCAGCATGAGTGTTGCGGGCTTCATTGGGTACACCGAAGACGTTCGCGGTGACGCGGAACTCTTCAAGCCCATGATGATCACCAACTTCGATCAATATCTAGAATATTTCGGCAAACCCGGCTCGGACGGCTTCACTGAATTCAAAAAAGCCGCCGACGACGGCAGCGAAGAAACCTACTATCCCTACCTTCCCTTTGCAGTTCAGGGATGGTTTCTCAATGGTGGCGGTCGCTGCTGGATCACCAGCATCGGCACTAAACTGCCGGGCACACCTGCCCCCCCACCCGAAGAAGTATCCACCCCCGTCATGACCGCCGGGGGGAAACCCTCCCTCGCCTTTAATGTTGCCACCAGTGAAGAAGATGGGGCTGCGTTGGCTCCCGCTGGCAGCGAAGACGCTCGCCTGCGGGTGGTGATCACAGAAAGCACCCCGAAACCCCCGGAATCCGAGGATGACGAACCGCCCATTGATGACGGTCAATTCTTCCAACTCAGGGTTGTTCTGGGCGAAACCGTCCTCGAAGAGTACGACCACCTGAGCATGAATCCTGAGGTGGAAACCGCTGTGGCAGACTATGCGGTAACAGCGATCGCCGACTCCGAATACGTCACGATCAACGACATTTCCGTCAGTGGTCAAGCCCTCTCCCGCCGCCCCGCCAACGGCGTTTTTGAAATCGCACCACCCCCCTACATCTCCCCCGTCAACAACGCCACCCGTGACATCACCGGGAACCGTAACGACAAAACCGGGATGCAGGGCATTTTCGAGGTGGATGAGGTCGCCATGATCGCCTTCCCCGACCTGATGCTACTGTTCCAAGCCGGAATTTTAGACTTGGATCAAGTGCATGGCGTGATGGAATTGATGGTGAGCCTCTGTGAAAACTCCTTCCCAGGGCCGCCCTACCGGATGGCTGTGATCGATCCGCCGCCGATTAAACCCGGCAAGAGCAATGATCCAGTAGCCCCCGAAACCCAAAAACCCCAGGATGTGGACGCTTGGCTCACCAGCTTTAACCGTCGCTCCATGTTTGGCGCTCTCTACTATCCCTGGATTAAAGTCGCCAACCCCGCGAATGCCGGTCGTCCTCTGATGGTTCCCCCCTCCGGGCACATGATGGGCGTTTGGTGTCGCGTCGATGGCACACGCGGCATCTTCAAGGCTCCCGCCAATGAAACCCCCCGTGGTGTTCTTGGTCTCGCCTACGAAACCAACACCCGCGAGCAAGAACTGCTCAACCCGAAAGGCATCAACTGTATTCGGAACTTCGCCAACTACAACCGAGGCTACCTGATTTGGGGCGCACGGACGTTGGTAGACCCGACGAATATTCAATGGCGGTATATCAGTGTGCGCCGGTTGATGAGCTATGTTGAAAAGTCCATTGAGATTGGGACGCAGTGGGTCGTTTTTGAACCGAACGATGCCGATCTGTGGTCACGGGTGACGCGGACTGTCAGCAACTTCCTCGAAGGGTTGTGGCGTGCGGGTGCGCTCCAGGGTGGTTCACCGGGTGAATCATTCTATGTGAAGTGCGATGCTGAACTGAACACCCACGAAACCATGATGATGGGTCGGCTGTATGTCGAAGTGGGGGTCTGTCCTGTCCGCCCGGCTGAATTTGTGATCTTCCGGGTCAGTCAGTGGGCACCGGGAGCGTAATTGATCACACTGGGAGCCGTTGATGATTCGATGGCTTCCAGTTTCCTTGGCTCGCGTGATGGGCTGGGGTCCGATGAAATAGTATGCGGGTTCGTGTTTAGCAGGAGGCTGTAATGGCAGAGTTGAATCCAATTCCAACAAGTCGATTTTATTTAGAGTTTGATGGTCTTACTGAAAAGTTTGTGGCCAGTGTGGCGGAGTTTTCCTTTGAGGGGAAAACCACCGGCCATGAAAAGCCGTTAGCCTCAACGAAGGACGGCAAAACCCTTTGGCAAAGTACCTCCGCCGGGTTTACGGATAACCCAGATTTTGCGGTGGAAACCTATCTCGTCGAAGGGGATATGGATTGGTATAACTGGATGAAGTCCACGATGCCGAAGAGTGAAGGGGGGGATGGCAAGTGGAAGGAAAGCCGCAAAGCCGGAACCCTAACCGCCTACAACAGTATGGATGAGGCGGTGATGGAGTGGAAAATCGTCAATGCTTGGGTGAAGAGCTACAGCGTTTCGGATTTTTCGGCGGATGGGGCTGAATTTGTCAAAGAAACGTTTGAGATCGTCTGTGAAGATGTGAACCGGACGAAGTAAATCGGGATTGATGGGGCGCGATCGCACCGCGATCCCCCATTCATCTCACCCCTATCACTTTTAATTTGGACAGCTTACTGGGAGCAAGATTATGGCAAGCGGAGAGCTTCTAGCCAACTCGAAATTTTACATCACGATTGACGGCTACGATGAACTGATCATCAAAAGCGTCAGCGGTTTAAGCATTACCCTAGAGGTCGCCGGCTCGGATTCATCCTACGGGGTCACCAAAGACGGCAAAAGTGTCGTCCAAGCCACCGTCACCGGGGTCAGCAACTCCAACATCACGGTCGTTTTTGTCGGCACCGCCGACGATCGCCGCCTCTTCGACTGGTGGGATGCCTCCCACTCACGGGAAATCACCGGGGGCGGTTCCGGCAGCAAAGGGGAACGCAAAACCGCCAGTGTCACCCTCTTCAACCAAGGGGGAGAATCGGCCGCACAGTGGGACATGACCGGGGTGTTTCCCGTTAAATACACCGGCACCCAATTTAGCCCTGACAGCACCGACCTCTACACCGAAACCATCGAATTTGCTTACGAAAACTTGCATCGGATCAAGTAAGCAAACCTGAATCGCAGATCAGGAGGAGGGGGCAACCGGATTGACCCCTCCCATTCGTGTTTTAAACCCCTCTAGGGGAGGTTAAGGAGATGGCCAAAAAAAAGAAAAAAACGGGAGAATTGCCCGAAATTCTCAGTAACAGCAAGTTTTACGTGGAATTATCCCTCGACGACAGCGAAGAAATCGATGCCTTTTTCATGGAATGCAGCGGGATGAATCGCTCGCTCGACGTGATTGAACTCGCAGAAGTCACCCCGAATAAATGGGGAAAAGGCGGCAAAGGAACCTACGGACGGATTCGCCGCACCAAACTCCCCGGCAATGTGAACAGCAGCAACATCACCTTAAAGCGGGGACTGTGTAACTCCACCACGATTTGGGATTGGTTCACGGCGGTGGCGGTGGGTCGATGGTTTGAAAAATTCCGCGATGGGGATATCACAATCTACGACCAAGGCCATATTGAACAGGCCCGCTTTCGGTTTACAGGGGCGTGGCCCAGCAGTTACACCATCGGGGACTTGGCGGCTGGGGGCAGCGAGTTGGAAATTGAAGAAGTGGAATTAGTGGTGGCTCAGTTTTATCGAGTCAGTAACTAAAACGTGGGAAAACGCCATCAGATTGAGTGCCGCTACTGGGTTGGGCCGCACGGTCTCGTAAGATAGGAATTCCCATTGATTAATCCTGCATAACATTCGACAAGCATTATGATTCAAACCGAGTTTGAATTTACCCTTCCCAAGGGATATCTAGACCCTGAGGGTAATTTGCATCGTACTGGGGTGATGCGTTTGGCGCGGGCGATGGATGAGATTGTGCCGATGCGCGATCCACGGGTGAAGGGTAACCCCGCCTACGCAACAGTGATTATTCTGTCACGGGTGATTATTCGTCTCGGAGCTTTAGAAGACATTAGCCCCAGTGTGATTGAAGATTTTTTTGCGGCGGATTTGAACTATCTGCAAACGTTTTATCGCCAGATTAATGAACTTGAAGACGAAGCGTAGGATAGGGGTTGATGATGCAACGTGAATTTGAATTCACCCTCCCTAAGGGCTGGCTGACACCGGATGGGGAACTGCTGCGTTCTGGGCTGTTGCGATTGACGACGGGGCAGGATGAGTTAGTGGCGCAGGCGGATCGTCGTGTGCTTGATGATCCGAATTATGTCTCGTTAGTTTTGTTGTCGCAGGTGATGACTCGCTTGGGCCATTGGACGCAGATCACACCGGAGCATCTAGAGACGCTGTTTTTGCGGGATGTTTATTATTTGCAGTCGGTGTACAGGTTGATTAACCAAGATGATCCGGGTGAGGTGATGCCGGTGGGGGAATTGTAGGCTACCCCTTGGCGCAGCTTTATCAAGAGGTAGCCTATATTGCCCTGCATTTTCACTGGTCACGGGATGAGATTTTGGCGTTGGATCATCGGGAGCGGCGGCTGTGGGTGGCGGAAATTAGTGCGTTGTTGGCATGAGCAGAGGTAGGTCGTGTTGCGATGACTCAGAATGATTTAGTGGCGGCGGCGCGACGGGGTGAACCGGATGCGATCGCATCTCTGCTCAATCGCCAACTCCGCACCAAAGGCATGACCGTGCGCGTCACGGCCCAGGGCGAACAGATCACGATTCTCGTTGAAGCAGTAACGCCACCGCCCCAAGCCCCCCTGGTTAACTATCTACGCCATGCCTTTACACAATTAGCCGCCCCGACGATCCACCGCCTCCGCATTTGTGGCACGCAACAGGGAGCCGCAACCATCTCTTGGACTACTGAACTGGAGCTAACCCCGCCCTCTCCCCCGCCCTTGGAGGAGATCCCCTCACCGCCATCGGAACCCCTCCCCCCACCCCCTAAGCCGTCCGACTATCCATCCCCGCCCCGTCCCGATTCGCCATCACCGCCCTTAGATCCCTTACCACCGCCGCAACCCCCCACCTCTGTACCCACCGCATCCGATCCCCCCTCGCCTTCCGGCGCAAAAACACCCCGGCTGTTGGGGGAATGGTTTTTGGTGTCCGGTGGGGCGGGGTTGGTGGCGGTGGTGGTGCATTATGGGCTGGGCGCGATTTTAGGGGGTTTACCGGGGGCGATCGCACCCTGGCTCGTGGATGCAGTAACCGGCCTCGTGTTGGGCATTGCCCAAAGCTATGTTTTGACGCGCTATCTCGAAAAATCCCATTGGTGGGCGGTGACCTATCTGGTGCTGCCCATATTGGCGCTGGTTCCCACCTTGATTGCGATTTTGGGGGTTTGGGGCCTGCAAGCGTGGATTTTAGGAACCCGGGTGCGGCGATCCTATGGGTGGATTTTGGGCAATATGGCGATGGTGGTGGTGTTTGCGGGGGTGGCGATCGCCGGCATTATTCTGCTGCGGGCGTTAGTTTTTGTCCTGAGTTTTGCCACGGTGTTTTTATATTGGCTGGCGGGGATGATTCTCGCGGCCTTGATGCTGTTGATTCAAGGGGCAATTTTAGAACGACTGTTCTATGGTGTGCCGGAGCGATCGCGCCCTGACCCGGATCAATACCTCCAGCACCTTTGCGATCACATTCAGGAAGACTTGCAACGCCTCATCGCTCGTTGACACTCCCACCGTTAAATCAAAGATTATAACGGGGGATTCTTGCTTCATTGGGTTTGTCTAGTCTCAAGTCATCTCTGTCTTGAAACCCCGTCCAGATTCCCCTCCACAAGCATCTGTTTAACGTCCACTGAATGT
>NZ_JAQMTY010000240.1 GCF_028330765.1 Spirulina subsalsa CS-330
GTCAATCTTGGCTTCGGTGACATCAGCTTTGAAGTAATCAGGTTGTTTTTTATCACCGTTGGGAATGCTGACTGCTGCTTGCTGAATTGTGACGATGTTGGCTTTATGGTCGTAGTGAATATTGCTGGCGTTGAACTTGAGAATGTTGGCGATCGCACCGCTCAACGTTACATTATTTTGCGGACAACTCCATACACCGTTGTCATAGTCAATCGTAAGCTGGCCATTACCTTGAACTTGAACCAGGTCAGATGAACCCAATGTCACATCAAAATCACCTTTGAATTGTGATTTGTAATGTGCGGCTGCCCCAGCAATTTCAGCACTAGCATTATTGATCGTTGCATAGCTCCCTAAGGAGATATCTTTGGCATTTAGATTGACTTTTTCCCAGGTCAGCCCCTGAGCATCAATCTTGGCTTTTGTAACGGATGCTTCTGCGTTGTTGAGATTGGGAATTGTGATTCCGGCTTTCGCAATGTTGAACGATTTTTGAGCGCGATCGTAGGTAATATTTTGGGCATCGAACTTGAGAATATCCGCAATAGTGGCACTGATGCCGATATTTTCACTCTTGTAATCCCACTGCTTTGTTTGACTCTTATAGCTCAGTTTTAAAGTGCCTTTGGGCTGAACAGCGATCGCATCAGTGCCAAGATTGAGTTCAATCCCTCCTTGGATATCTAAGTTGCGGTTATTAGAATCCTGTTGAACCTTGATACTTGGCTTGACCACTTTGAACCAAGAACACAGTTCAATTTCACTTGGATTAGAGTCGAACCAATTGGGAGCAAATGCTTGAATTTCCCGCGAAAGTTCTGGCAGTAAATCGATGGTCTCTAACTTCTGTGTAGGTTCTGTTTTTTGAGGACTGTCTACCTTTCGCTGTAACGTTTTGAGGGGTTGATTTTGCTGCACCACATGGGTTAATTCGTGGGCGAGCAGGGCTTGGCCTTTAGAACTTCTGGGTTGATATGTACCCTGCTTAAAAAAGATATCTTTTCCAGTGGTGAATGCTAGGGCTGAAATTGAACGGTTTAGCTGATCGGACTGTCCATCAGTGTGAATTCTGACGCTGCTAAAATCCACACCAAAAGCCTGTTCAAGGGGTTCACGAATATCTTCAGCGATGGGGTCGCCTTTACCCTGTTGCTGCTTAATCGCGGTTTCGAGGGGCGGCGCGATCGCACCTCCCGGAACCATGCTCGGCGAGGAGAGCACCTTCGGCATCACTGCTGAACCGCCCGATCCAAGAGAACTAGCGGCGGGGGCCTGGAGTCGCTGCACCACTCGCGCCGCCACGCGATCGGCTTCGTGCTCATGGCGATCGCCTGCTTTCGTTAAAGTCAACTTCGCCTGTACCGGGAATTCCTGGGACAGCCCCCGGAATACGGGGCGACCGGGGGCTGCACCGTTTGGCGCAAGATAACGAGATAGCAGACCCGACCCCTTCGACGGCTCCTGGGCTTTGAGGAGATGACCCAGAGCCTGATTGCCAAGGGCGAACTCTGGCGTATCCAGCGGCACAGCAGAACGCTGCACAGCAATAATCGGCGACTGACTCACCATTGCTGTGGTCTGCTTGGCTTTATTTTTCCGTGAATAAACCATAATGACCCTATACCTCTGTGCCGATAACCTTTAATCCCACGAAATCCTTAAATAAGAGTGCATCCCAGTTATGCAATCCCTCACCCAACCCTCTCCCTCAGGAGAGGGCTTTTGGCTCCTTTCTCCTGCGGGAGAAGGGCTGGGGATGAGGGTGATCCCTGGCGAGCCATGGGAATCTGCAAAAGTGGGATGCACCCTTAAATAATGCCCAATGATCTATACAGTGTGATCAGATTTTACCGAATGATCATTGAAATTCTTTACCCATTATGTCCCCTTAACGCGCATATTTGTTGTGATAAATGTACCCGTTCCGGAATATTGAGGCGCAGGATCAGGAATCGGCCCGGCGGGTGTGGGTTGTTGAGCGGGAGCCATCACCTGAAATTTCGCTGTGAATGTGCTGCCTTTGAGTAATACGGGCTTATTATTGGACTTTGTGCGTTTCGCTTTTTGATCCGCCCCCAACGAGGCAATGCTCAGCATTCCCACACCCGGAATAGGGTGAGAAGCTGTGATGTAGGGACAACCGGGAACCATGACGGTTTTTTCATCTCCATCGACACAGACCATTTTTTTATTAATCATACCTTTCCCCGTTCCCGTTAAATTACCCGGAATGACCGTCACGATCGCCGATCCAAACGTCGGATTAAACATTGCTAAATCCCCTGTTGTCAAAATAAAATCTGCCATTGAACCTCCAATTTATAGCGGATTGCGAAAGTATGAGAACGCCACTTTCCCCTTTTTAAGGGGGATTGAGGGGGATCTTTGTACCTCAAGTTTATGAAAACCGCTATACCCAGTCCTAAAACGATTAAGATCAAACTATTCAATCCACACCTCCTCTTGAGGGGTCATCGCCGCTAACATATAGGGTGTTAAACGTCCGAGAATGGTATTCCCCGTCACCATACCATCGCCCTGGGATTGGCAAATTTCGAGGGCATGATCGCGGGAATTCAAGGCAAAATCCTCAGCCACAATCACCAAGGATAGCGGCTTTGTATTGAGGGTAAAATTGAGCTTGATTGTGACCCGTCCCGTCACTGCGCAATCGTTGAGATTATCGAGGACGACGAAAAAGCCACGGGAATTGTCAAGAAAGCGTTGGTAAGGCAGATGGTGGGTCGCCCGCATCCCCCAGGAGAAAAATTCCAGTTCTGGGGTAAAGGGTCGGAATTTCGAGGTTTGGGACTGCATTCGGAGAATGAGCAGATGGCTGATCTGGCGGGTTGCGATCGGATCAGCCCCATCCACTTCTACTAATGCTTCGATTTCAATGCGCCGCTTGGCAGGGACATTAAACAGGTGGAAGTTATAGAGTGTTTCTTCCCATTGGGAGGTCGTCACCAGGCGCATCGTATGACCGATCGCAGGGCCGAGGCGCGTGTTGCCGATCTTGTATTCACTGTTGGGAATACAGACCTGAAGCGGCTGTGCGTCGGCATTCCTGGGGAGTCGGAAGCCCTGGCCCACCTCAAAACCAAGGCGGGTATTGCCCTGCATTTGGTCGGGTCGGGGGCGGGGCTGGTAGATGCGGAGGCGGGCATCGTGAACTAGGCGCATCGTGTTACCGATCGCCGGGCCAAGGCGCGTATTGCCGTCGATGGGGCTGATCTGGGCGCGATGAAGTTCGAGGGGGGGCGCAGACTGGAGCCGGAAGCCTTGACTGCCTTCAGGGTTGAGGCGGGTATTGCCGGGCATCGCGGTGAGGCGGTTGAGGGGGCGATAAATCCGGAGGTTAGGCTGGAGGGTAAAGGGTGCATCGAACACAGGGGCGGTAAATGGCTGCTGGTTGAGGTTAAAGTGCAGCGTGACGCTGAGGGTTCCGGAGAGGGTTTCATGACTCAAATTCGCCAACGCCACAAAGAACCCCGTGGGATTTTCCAAAAGTTTTTCATAAAACACCGTCTGGCGCACCACCGGCCCCAATTGGCTCCCCTGCGGCTCAAGAACTGACGTTTTACCCTGAATCCGGATTAAAATTTGCTCGGCCAGCCGAGGATCAAAAGATTCATCTAGGGTGACACGGGCTTCCACCGACACAATCTGCTGCGGCGGTTGATCAAACATCGTCAACGGATAGCAGCCCCCCCAGGTTTTGCTGATGTGCATCGTCAGGGTGAGAATCCGCAGGGCATAGAAGGTATGGGCGGGTTTCTCTTCGTTGATAATCGCCTGGGCGGCGCGGCATTCTCGCCAGTAGCGATCGGGCTGTAAAACCTGATTGCTGGGTAAGACTAATTGCACCTGAAAATAATGGGGGCGATTGTCGAATTCAATAACGGAAATCGTGCGATCGGGATAGCTCAACCCCGAATGTTCCAGATAAATCGAAAGCATTTTTTTCAGCCCCCGCACCGTACCGCGAATGCGATACAACGGCACCATCTGGCTAATAAATTGCCGCTTCACCGCCTCATCCCAATCCTCCCGCAAACTCAACGCAATCCAACCCGCCAGCCAGGGCAAAAATTCCGCCGGGGTCTGTTGGGGGTCAAGATAGGTATGGATCTGCCCGATGATCGTTTCTAAGCCATAATTCGCCCCCGACTCACGGGTGATGATTTGGGGCTGAAAGGGTTGGGGTTCATGGTCAGGCACACCCGTGAGCACCTGCTCAAAGGCGAGTAAGAATCGCCCCAAAAACGGATCGGTCTGGAGATAGGCGGGAAGATAATCAAGATAGTGGCTTAGGGGGTGTTGGGTTGCCATTGGTCTCCAAAACGTTGCAGGGTGGGTAAGGCGGCGATCTGAATCTGTACCAGTTCGTGGGCTTGGAGCATCAGACCCACCAATTGACCGTGATCGTTAAACTGTTGCCGCATCGGGTCTACTCCCGTCAGTTCAATATCTTCTACATGGTCAACACCGGGCAGGTCATCGAGGAGTTGATAAAGCTCCGACAGATAAATATCCGCGCCAAAGGGATAGCCTTGACCTTGCCAAAATTCCTCAGAATCCAAGGGGGCAAAAAAAGCGTGAATCTGACGCTCGGCCTCGCGGCGGACATCGGGGGGTTTGGCACTGTCCTGAAGGTAGAGGGTGGCGGCTAGGGTCATGGTGACGAAACTGGGTTCTACCACATGGAGCCGAGTGGTAATCAAACGGCGTTGGTCTAGGAAGCGTTTGAGATCCTGACGCAGACGCTTCCCCTCCGCTGCATCGGTCAGAGGATGGCGGGGCAGAATGACGAGGCTGATATGGGCTTCAATGGGTTGATTAATATCGGCGTTTTCTAGGTCGCGTTCGGGTAGGCAGTTGACCCGTGCGATCGCACCGGCTGCGCCAAATTCGCGCTGGGCATATTGGGTTTTCGCCCAATCGGAGAGAATGAGTTGCTCAAAATCGGGATTGGTGACGGCGCGATAGGGTCGTCGCAGGTCAGCAAGGGTGGTTTGGATTTCGGTTTGAACGAGGGTGAATTGCTGGGCGGGGCTGAGGTCGGGGGGCAAGACCCAGGGCTGACCTTTGAGGAGGCTTAAAAATTGGGCTTGGTTTTGTTCCGGCACTTGATTGACTCGGTAGAGCACCATTTCCGTGAGCCAGGCCAGGAGTTCAATGAGGATGATCCCGGTGTCGGCGGGGTTGTGGTCTGTCCATTCGGGGGCTTCGATGGGAATTTGGGCGATCGCATCTACCACCAAATCAGCGTAGGTGCGATCGTCGAGGTCGGGTAAAGGAATGGGCATGGTTTAGGGGGTGGCTTCAGGAAGTGTGAGGGTAATGCGGTGCGTACCGGAATAGATCAGGGTTTGGCGATCAATGGGTCGGTTGGCTGGGTCGATCTCCAGGCTGCTGACATAGCTCACTCCCGGCACGGCTTCGAGGGCGGCAAACAGATCCGAGCGATGGGGGATGCGTCCAAAATCCCAGCCCTGGCCCTGCCGCCCGCCTGTGAGGGGATGCAAAAACTCCTGGAGTTTCGCCTCCACTGCGGCTTTGACTGTGCCCGCATTGGTGATGCTGACGGGAACAATGTCCACCGTGACCCCGATCGCCTGCCATTTCGGCCCACAGACCTGTAGGCGCATCGTGGGCACAAACCGCGCTCGGAGAAATTGCTCCACTTGGTTGAGGAGGGCGAGTGTAGGCAGGGGTTGTGGGGCATTGCTTTGGGGCACGATGATCAGTCGCACGCGCCCGGCTCGAATCTCGTTTTCGTGGTCAAAAACATCAATTTCATTACCCGGTACTGATGAGGAAGCGGGCCCCTGGGGGCGATCGGGTTCGACCCACAGTTCTTCCAGCAACGGATTAAAGTTAGGGGCGAGCATTTCCGGCGTGATCACCTGCACCCGTGCCACTTCGACGGCGGCATCGTAGGCGAGATCGGCAAAGTCTTGGGCGGTGACGGCGCGATCGCGGTGGCGTAGCCGTTGGGGCGATCGCACTTTCAAACGGGCGAGGGATTCTTGATCATTGCCTCCTGCGGCAGCTTCCCAGTTGATCACCCCGGCCACGTAGGGGATTGTGGTTTTGAGTTCAACGATGGTCTGGGCCGGTTGGTTGCCGCGATCGCCGCCCCCGGTGCGATAGCTCAAGCGGATATTATTGCGACCCCGTGGCGGAATCATCCCCGCCTGGCCATTGCCAAATTGAATCCGTCCCCGCTGGCGTTGGGCTTGCCCTTGCGTAGCAACATCGAGGGTGTAATGGCGGTCGCCCGCCGCCGAGCTATAGAAATCCGGCACTTCCTGCCAGCGCACCCATACCGCTTCGAGTTCTCCCGTTTCATCGTAGACGGGGGTAATGGCCTCTGTCCCCCACTGCTGCCGGAGTTGCTGCTGTTCTGCCTCCGAGGGGAAACGGCCTTCCTCAATGTCTAGCGTTTGTCCCGCGAGGATCGGCGCTTGGCTTGTGGTGACGACCTGGCCCGGTTCAAATTGACTCGACCCCAGAATCTCGGCATTGAGGGTAATCGCCTGTCGTGCCCAAGTTGTATTAGTGCGGGCGTTGATCAGGCGCGGGGGAACGGTGAGATCGGCGGAATCACGGACTTTCCCAAACAGATAGCGCATCAAACCATAGAGCCGAAATTCTTCAACGCGAATCGCCCAATGCCAAAGGTCAATCAAAACTAAGGGGATATCGGCATCGGTGTTGGGCTGTTGCCGTACCCGGAGCCAATACTGCTGCTGCCCAAAGTGGGGGGAAGCGATCCAGTCTGTGGGGCCAATGAACTGAACGAGGCCCTTCTCAGTGATGGCGGCGGTTTCATCGCGCACCGTCAGCGATCGCCATCCCTCCGGCGTGGGATATTCCCACACCAACCGACGACCATCCCCAATGCTGCGATGAGTGCCGGGAGCCACTTCGTCCGGTTCGGGAGACTGGACTTGTAAATAGAGGGTACTGGGACGGTTGGGAAAGGCTTGGTTAAAGCCGAGGTAAAAGGCGGAATCCCGGTGCAGGGGTGGCGTGAGGGGATAAAAGGCCCTGGTCAGTTTGACTCCGGTTTTGTGATCTGCTGTCAATGGTGCGGTGAACACGACCCAACGGGATGCGGGATCAATCAGTTCAATTTGCCCCAGTTCCCCCGACCCATCGGCAAACCGCAGGAATTCCCCAAGGGACAACCCGTTCACCTCTTCAAGCTGAATCCGGCGATCGCCCGCCCGCACTGGACGATGGAGAAAGGCTTCGAGGGGACTCCCTGCTCCATAGGTAAAGTCGTTGTAGGCCAGGGCGACGGCGGGCTGTTCTAGAAAGAACTGATAGGTGACGGTCAGGGCGGCCAAACAGGGCGGATCGACCACATCCGGGCTAGGTTCGGCAATGGTGAATTTTCCCAAGACCCGGCTCCCAATGCTATAGGCTTGGCGCGTGGCCCGGTTGACTGTGATGCGGTTCTCATCGGGAGAAATGTCCGTCACCTCCAGATCTTCCCGGATGAGCAGATCGCGACTATCCTGAAGCCGAATTGTGTCCCCTATCTGGATTTCGTCGGCACTATCCACGACTATTGCCGTTTGCCCGGCGGCGCTGGCCGCTGCCAGCAAGGTGATCTCGTTGTAGGTGACGTAATGGCGCACCCGGCCCCGGCTACCGTAGCGGCCTTGCACCAGCCGCGCCCGCAGCCAATAGGTCGGCTCTGTGGCATAGGGACCCTGGGGCGGGAGGGGGTCAGGAAAGCGGAAAGTGCCTTGGGTTCGCCCTGTCACAAATTGCGGGGGTTCCGAGTTCCGCAGCCAATGGAATTGGGCGGGGTCGGGGTCGGGAGAAATTGCCGTCCAAGTTTGGCCATCCCCCACATCCCACTCCAACTGAAGATCGTCGGTATGGCTAGGGGCATGGCTGAGGGTGGCGTTGATCGCGATCGCCACCCCCGGCTGAATCAAACGCGGATCAAGGGCAACTTGAAACGTATCGTTATAGTCCGGTGCTGTCCCCAAGGGGTAAAAATCTTTACTCAGATCGAGGGTGATGTTGTTAAACAGACAGTCCTGGGGCGTTTGGGTCTGGTCAACGCTGGCACTCACCAAAATTTGCAAAATTTCAGGCAACGCTTCGCGCCGATGGGGATAGAGGGTGATCCGGAGCCATTTTCCGGGGCAGCCATTCACCTCAAGGTCTTTGAGCTTGGGGAGTTGGGTGAGGGTGATCAAGACCTGGGCGGCTTCGGTTTCTACCGCAACCTCAGGCAGAACTTGCCACTGTTTCCCGTCCCAAGCCTGCCAATCGAGAAAACGGGATGCCAGTTGGGTCGCACTGGCGGGGGAATCGGCGGCGATCGCGAACTGGACGGTGGTGAGTTGGGGCAGGTCAAACACCTCTGCCCCGTGGAGATATAGGTAATGTTCAACGGGGCGATCGCCCTTCAGCACTTCAAAGGCGGGCGGCACTGCGTCAGGGAAAACGTTGGCGCACCTATCGCTGTAATAGTCCCGATCTTCGATCACAAACATCGCCTTCACTTGCGTTGCCGTCACCAACAATTCCCGCTCGGTTTCAAAAATTACCTCCGCCTCTTCCCCCTCCGGCGGCGGCGCTGCGATCTGGGTCAACGCCGGGACGAGGGCATCCACTGGACTCCCTGCTGCTAGTTCAAAGGTGAGGGGCGATCGCGCTGCTTGGGGTGGAGTCAGTTGCGTCCCCACCAAATTCATAAACGCCAGCCGATTTCGCTCCGGAACTTGATTCAAACGCTCCTGTACCAGACTCGCCATCCGCCCAAAAATCCGCACCAAGGCCAAACCCACATCCCCAGAATTGGGAGCGGCACGCCAAGGCGTATAGGACTCCGCTAGGGCCTGGGTCTGCTGGACAAGTTCTGCATAGCTACGTTGGTCAAGTTTAGGCGGCTGGGAAGACATTGTTTACTGTAAGTAGAAGGGATAGACAAGGTTAAAGGCGTTGTTCGTCGTCCGTACCCGATAGTTAATCGAGATCTGTAACAGGTTGGGTTGTCCCGGTGCTTCCACTGGCTCAATGTCCAGGACATCAATCCGGGGTTCCCAATCCAAAAGGGCTGATTCCACATCGCTGATAATTTGCCCCACCGTCCCCGCCGTATTCGGCGCAAACACCTGATCATGGATGCGACAGCCAAAATCCGGTCGCATTACCCGTTCCCCCCTCGCTGTACTGAGAATCGCCCAAATGGACTGGCGGACGGCTTGCTCATATTTGGCGGTGGCGATTTGGGGTTCCCCTTGCAATTGAACCGGCAGCGTCCAACCTACACCCAGAAAATCAATATCCACTACATTACCTCCAACGCACCATTATTAACCTTAACCCCTGCTGAACAGTTCAGTTCTAAGCCAGATTGAGCCTTAAATTCCCCCTTCGTTTTGGCCTGAATATTGCAGTTCGCACCGGCATTAATTTTGCAATCACTTTGGGTTTTAATCTCCAAATTTTTACATTCAAGCAACATATCATCATCTTTACTTTTAATCGTCACTTTGCCTTTCGCTTCGATGGTGAAATCTTTTTCCACCTCAATCGTCATCGCGTCATTTTCACAATCAATCGTGATTTTATTCTTGCCGCTTTTATCTTGAATGATCAGTTGCTCTTTATCTTCGGTATCGTCGAAGACAATCATGTGACCACTGCGGGATTTAATTAGACGTTTATTATTTTCCCCATCATCATTTTTTTCCGGGGGTTTATCTTTGCCGTTCCACAAACTCCCTAAAATATAGGGGAAAGCCATATCACCATGTTCAAAGGCGACGAGCACCTCATCATCCACTTCCGGCAGAAAATAGAAACCGCGATCGTCCCCCGCCATCGGAGTCACCACCCGCGCCCACGGACTTTCATCATCATCCGTGAGCCAGGGGAATTTTACCTTAACCCGTCCTAAGTTATCGTCATCTTCAACATTCGTCACCACCGCGATCGTCACGCCATAAAAACGGGCGGCAGGATCATTGGGCATCAGTAAATCGAATCCGATCATAAAGCAGTTCTCCGCGCCGTGAATAGAGTGGTATAACCGAATTTTTGGGAATAATGATGTTCCGTCGCGGTGACGTAATAGTCACCACTAAAACGTTTGCCCACGCCTTTGACCTCGATCACTTTGGCAACCCGAAGCGTTGGCAGACCGGGGCAAGTGCCTTCGGCGGTGATGTAGGCGATCGCCATATCCTTAAACTGACCCAAGGCAATTTGATCCGCCTCTGCCTTCGTCACCACGGGCTGAGTGACAATCGTGGTGATGGAATCTCCGAAGGTTTTAACCGCCTTCGGCCCCGTCGTTTTGCCCCCCATTTTGCTCCCCTCTTTCCCCGCTGCTGCCTTGCCAAGCACCTCTTTTTTATCATCGGGCAACCAACCGCGCACCTCCACCTTTTGGACTTGGTTCATACTACTTAAACGGGGCATAAACTCGCTTAAATTCTCTTTAAATTTTAATGTCAATACTTTCTGCTGATCATTTTGAGGTGGTTGGAAATAAATATTTTTTTTCTCAATCGTAATTTCATAGCCCATCCGTTCAGCCCGACTACTGAGAAACTCCCAATCCGTTTGATTATGCTGAATCACATAGTCATGTTTGACTTCACTATCTTTCGTGTTCGGTGTGAGGCCACGCGCCCGGGCAATTTTACTAAAAATGTCACTATCCTTCATTTTGGTAAAGGATTTACTATTCGACCCTCGTAATAAACGATGGCGTAAATCATGGCCCCGCACAATAAAACGCGGCCGTTCACCCTGCCGAAATTCCGGCTCTAAACCCGTAATTTCACCAAAAATTACAGTCTTAAGTTTGTTGACATACCCCATTTGAATTTCGACTTCCTCCCCCACATCAAAGGAACTATCATCAACCCAAGTAAACTTGCCTTTCTGTAAATCCCAGGTCATAAATTCTAAGGTGAACATACTCGGTGCTTCGATGTCTTCAAACACCTGTACCGAGATCAAATCTTCATCTGCACCCTTCGGGAGCTTCTTCCCGCCAATGCTGACTTTGATATTGGGTGTGAGGGTTTCAACGCCGGAATAATCTGCCATTTCTCAACTCAAAATCGGTAAGGGTGGAATGGTGAGCACCAATCCGGGGGTGATTTGGCGCGGATTGTAGAGCCGATTTTCATCGGCAATGATTCGCCACAACGCCGGATCACCGAATTCTTCCTGGGCAATGCTGCTCAGGGTTTCGCCCCGCTTGACAATGCGCACCGGGTCGTCAATCAGGTTTTCGGCCTTTTTGCGTTTTTCGGGATCGGCCCATTCCCGGAAGGTGCAGTCAAGGGTGGCGCGAACCGGTGTGCCGTCTTCCCAAAAGTGGGTCAGGGTTTTGGTGATGCTTTCGAGAAACCCATCGGGGAGCAGAATATTACTTTTGCCGCCAATTTTGCCCCACACCAGTTTGCAGCGGGGCGGCCGCTTTTCACTTTTCCCGATCTTCGGATGGGTAAGGTTAAAGATTTTTTTGGTATGTTGCTGGACGTTGTCCGGTGGATCGCCGCTCAGGGTGGTGTCAAAAAACAGGGTGATGCTCAGGCTTGCCAACTCTTCGGAGGCATTGGGATAACCGTCTTGATTGAGAGACCACCCGGTTTTGTTAATCGTGACCTGGTTGGGGTTGAAAAGCACCTCGATTTCTTCGGCAAAGTCGCCTTCGTTGTCTTTTTCGGCTTTGATTTTGAGTTTTTCTAGCGCCATTGCCGTTGTCCTCCTCGTCGTTCACGTTCTACAACTAATCGTTTCAACACTTTCCGCTCCACTTTGGCGACGAGATCATCGATGTTGACGGCTGCCGGGGTTGTCTGCTTTGCCACTTGGGGTGTGGTGGATTTCAGCCGTTGCCCTGCGGTGGAACTGCTTTGCTGGCCGGGGGATGCGATCGCTGGGGGTGGGTTGGGCAGGGCTGGACTGACGACCACGGGACTGCTGGGGGTCTGGCTACGGGGCTGTGCATGGATCTCCTGACTGACGGCGGTGCGGTGCGATCGCACCAGCGGACGGGACAACACCAGCGGCTCCAGGTTTTGCGGGTTAAATTCTGTTTGCGCCTGGACGGTGGGTAAGGGGGCCATCGGTGGGGTCGCCGTCACTGTTGGGTTGCTCTGGGGGTTACCTATGATTTGGGGTTGGGGCGTTGGCGTAGGCCTGCCGGAGGGATATCGCGATCGGGTTTCTGAGGGTTGAAGGGGTAACACCGCTGTCTTCTGGCCAGGGGAAATGGGGGAGGTTAGTCCCTGGGTTGCGACTTTTTGGGGTTTCTGCCCTTGGGGTCTGACCACGGGTTGCGGTATCCGTTTTGACTTGTTGGTGATCTTGGGAGATGCTTGTTCTCGCTGCGGAGATGCTGCTTTTGAGGGTTGAGCTTGGGCTGTTATCCCTTGGGCCGTGGGGGTATTGGACGATCGCTCAACATGACGGGACAATAGCTCTAAGCCCTGTTGCTCGTTGCTGGCTGGATTCGTCTGTGGTGGAAGGGGTTGAGCGATCGCCCTCGGTAACGCTGGCGTGGCTGATGCTGCCGTCGGGTTTGCCGCTAGGGAGGTCGTTACCACCAGCTCTGGGCTGGTGTTTCTGCCTATCTCTGCATTGACCAGGGGGGGGATGGGTTGAGAGATTTCCACCGCTTGCGCCCTTGACCCAGGATGGTTAGCATCCCTTGATGTTTGCACCTTGGGCGTTGCCGCTGTTTGGGGCATCTTTGCTGTTTCAGACTCATTCGGCAGAACGAAAGTAAAATCCTGTCCCTGTTCTGAAGGGGTTGCTAAGGCTTGAGGTGAGATTGTAGCCCGGTTCGGTACGGCGATCGCCCCTGACGGTTTCGCTCCATCGGATTGATCCCCCTCAAGCCGGTTTAAGCCCAGGAAAATCGGCTGATCTTGGGGATATCTGCGATCGCCGCCGCCCAGAGGAACAACCGTTTCCAGCGCCTTGGGTGGGGTGGGTAACTCACTCCCAAGGCTGGTTAGAGCATTCAGGGGGTTAAACAATCTGTGGAGCGGTGGGGTAGAGGCCGATGGAGGAACAGCGGTGACAGCCGGGAGCAATAGCGCTGTTGGGGGGGGGAGATCTGGCGAGGTCATCCCCACCGGCCCAGTGGTGAGGGGGTCAGCGATCGCGTTCGAGGCGGCAAAATTGAGGGGCGTGAATCCCGATGGATTGGGGCCGATTCCTGACCCCTCGGATGGGGCAATCACCGGAACGGCTGCACCCGTTGCAAACTTGGCTTGAATGATCCCCTCAGTTGAAGCATGGGTCTGAATCGTGGGTAAGGCGGCGGTTTGGGGTTGAGAGTCTGGTGTGTTTGGGGGGTGGAGTGATGGCGTACTCTGGGCTTCACCAACATTCAGGGCCTGGATTGCGCGTTTGCCTTTCTCTGTTGGGGTGTCTATTCCGGTTGATGTGTTGCGAACGGATGGGCGGATGTCTGCGATCGCACCACCCATCGGGGCGGATGGTTCCGAACTAGCGGATGGTTGCACCAATGGCATGGACTCTGACGCGGGAGATGCAGAATCAGGACTGAGGGGAGTTGTCAGGGCTTCAGGCGGGGCAGATTGCGCTGGGCTAGGGGCTTGACGGGGTGACTTTTTGGGTGAACGAGCGCCCTTTTTGGAGATCTTAGGGACACTTTGACGCTCTAACCCAGAACGCCCCGGTTCATTGTCACTAATGGCGGGTGGCATTTGGGCCAGCGGTAGATCACCACGAGAGGGGGCGCTGTTGGGATGATCCAAGCTCAACGCAGCCTGCATCACCTTGGGATCAAACGCCGGATTTTGGGTGGTGGATGTTTCCGGTGGATCAATGGGGGAAACCGTGGCGGATGATAGCGATTCAGTAGCCTGGACGGGGGCGATCGTGTTGCGATCTGCTCCCACATCCAGCGGCTGGACTTGGGTGACTCCGGTCTCTAGCTTGGCTTGAATTACATCTCTGGTCTGGCTTGTGGGCGTGCCAAGGGGGGCGATCGCTCCACCCATCGGGGCGGATGGTTCTGAACTCGCGGATGGTTGCACCAAGGGCATGGACTCTGACGCGGGAGATGCAGGATCGGGACTGAGGGGAGTCGTCAGGGCTTCAGGCGGGGAAGATTGCGCTGGGCTAGGGGCTTGACGGGGTGACTTTTTGGGTGAACGAGCGCCCTTTTTGGAGATCTTAGGGACGCTTTGACGCTCTAATTTGGAATGCTCTGGTTCATTGTCACTGATGGCGGTTGGCATTTGGGCCAGCGGTAGCGTATCCCCTGTTAGGTCAGGTTTTGGATGATCCAAGCTCAACGCTTTGACCCCCGATTCATTGGACACCGCAAGAACTTGTGTCAGGGCAGGTTCTGGATGATCCAAGCTCAACGCAGCCTGCATCACCTTGGGATCAAACGCCGGGTTTTTGCGGATGGATGTTTCCGGTGGATCAATGGGGGAAACCGTGGGGGCTTGCAGCGATTCAGCAACCGGAGCGGGGGCGATATTGTTGCGATCTGCGCCAACAACATCCAGCGGCTGGACTTGGGGCGATCCAGTCTCTAGCTTGGCTTGAATTACATCTGTGGTCTGGCTTGTGGGCGAACCGAGGGAGGCGATCGCTCCACCCATCGGGGCGGATGGTTCTAAACTAGCGGGCGATCGCACCGGATCACCCTTGACCCTCGCTTGCTTTTTGCCTTGCATGGCGGACGGTTCCGAACTAGCGGATGGTTGCACCAAGGGCATGGACTTTGACGCGGGAGATGCAGGATCGGGACTGAGGAGAGCCGTCAGGACTTCAGGCGGGGAAGATTGCGCTGGGCTAGGGGCTTGACGGGGTGACTTTTTGGGTGAACGATGCGCCTTACTTTTGGAGATCTTAGGGACGCTTTGACGCTCTAACCCAGAACGCATTGGTTCATTGTCACTAATGGCGGGTGGCATTTGGGCCAGCGGTAGATCACCACGAGAGGGGGCGCTGTTGGGATGATCCAAGCTCAATGCAGCCTGCATCACCTTGGGATCAAACGCCGGATTTTGGGTGGTGGATGTTTCCGGTGGATCAATGGGGGAAACCGTGGCGGATGGTAGCGATTCAGTAGCCTGAACGGGGGCGATCGTGTTGCGATCTGCTCCCACATCCAGCGGCTGGACTTGGGTGGCTCCGGTCTCTAGCTTGGCTTGAATTACATCTGTGGTCTGGCTTGTGGGTGAACCGAGGGGGGCGATCGCTTCACCCATCGGAGCTGAGGAATCGGACGGCGGGAAAGACTCAACAACGGGCATCGGGCCCAGGGTGGGCGAATGCGGTGGGGGTTCAGGCGCGATCGCCTGGGGTGACACCGGAGCCGTTATCGATTCGGGCGGCACTGACCCTCGATCCGGTGCAGGGGAAGATTGCGACAGTTTCCCCTGATCCTGAGCAGTGGGCAATGTCTCTGGGTTGGGCGGTAGAGGTGGCGTGAGGTTCCCCAGGTTCCCCGTATCGGTTCCGCGTTGCGGAGCTTGGGACGGCTCAACGCGAGACAGATCCGGCGGGATCGAGGGTTGCATGGGTGTGGCAACGGCAATGGGCAAATCACCCTCCCCTGTATCCGTCTGATCCTTGCCTTGGACTCGCTGGGGTTGAGCTTGCGGCCCATCATCGGCGGCTGACTGATCCGCCTCGTTGACTTGAGCATAGACAATGGGGATATCTTCGGTTTCGAGATCGGCGATCGCTGACCACCGCGCCAACTGTTGATCCAGCAAGGGCAACCGATTCACCAAACGCTCGGCACGATCAATCAACCGATCCGCCATCCGATGATTCGTCACACCGGGTTGGTGGATGGGTCGTGTTAGCCGCTGTACCAGTTTGGGGTCAAGATCCATCACGATTGTCCAGACTCAATGAGATTAATTATTCTTCTGAACTTTTTGTTCATAAATCCCGCGATGCACCAACTCCATTCGCTCAAATGCGACCTCTGTGCCCGTACTTGCATTTAATTGTGGCCCTTCCCAAGCCACCGGATAGGCCTTAGAAATGCGCCAAGCGATCGCATCCGACTGTTGACTATCTTTGAGAATAATCGTGGCGTTTTTAAGCTCCACCTTGCCACGGGTTACATCTTGATACCACTTCCATAAATCATCCCGCTCCGCCAAACCACGAACTAAGACTAAATTCGGAGAATCCACATATGTAGGAAAGCGGTGAACCCGATGGTTCATGCCCCCCTCCACATATTCTTCTAGCTCTATTCTGCTGCTCAAGCCCTGCACCTCAGAAAACCCCCCCACCGTTATCCCTTTAATCTCAACGATAAAGTTAAAGGGCATATAGGGATCACGGGATTTTTCTTGATCATTGCCGCCTTTTTTTTGAGATTTAGCCATAGCTATCTTGATTCAATCAGTTAATTCACAGCAAACCTGAAACTGTCTTGCCTTCAAAATCGTTTTTTCCCGGAATCTTGGTTAATTTTTTGATTAATCTGAGCCACTTGTTCAACCCATTGTTGCCGCTCCCAATGTTCCATCTCCATCACATTTCCATAGGACCAATGAAAGTGATAAGACAGGTAAGCTACCTCCTCAAGTAAACGCTTGTGGGGGTAGCAGGCTACTCCCCCACCGGCGCGGTCTCCACTTCAAACTCACCATTACAGTGAGGGCAAGCAACCCGAAACCGGGTATGACCATTTTGGTTAATGCGTTGATAAAAATCTTGGAGGTAGGCTAAATCACCGGAAAACAACTCCTCAATAATTTTGGTATTGAGTTGGTCGATTGTGCCCAATCTCGTGATCACCCTCGCGAGGAGAATAATCACGAGATAGCCTGAATTTCGCTGTACCCTCGGATCGCGTAACGGCGTAATTTCATCACTCGCCCGCGAGAGCCGCATGACTCCTTCACGATGCAAAATCCCTTCCGCATCAAGATAACCATGGGGGAGTGTAAAGGGAAATTCAGTTTGGTGCATGACTTGCTCCGTTAACCAATCGTCACACCTTCATGAACCAATTCCAATGATTCAATCGCCACATCACTGGCGGTTGCATTGAATTCAGGGCCGTTCCAATTGGTGGGCCAGCAATTTTCGAGGTTCCAGCGAATTAATTCTTCCCCTTTATCGTCGGCCAAAATGATCGAAACATTTCGCCGTTCAGTCTCACCTCCGAGCATTGTCTCCAGCCATTCCCAGAGTTCATTATTGTCTGTCATGCCGCGCTGAAGGCTGATGTTGCCATGACTATTCAGGCCCGGCAGTTGGCGTTGGGCAAGATTTTTATCGGTTCCTTCTCGATAGAGTCCGGCTTCACGGGTGCTGGTCAAACCGCTACATTCTCGGAAGCCTGCATGGACAATGCCGTCCCATTCCACCCAAAAGTTATAACCGTTATAGGGATCATGGGTGTCTTTAATATTAGGCATGGATTTTAGGTCTCCTTAAACTGACTAAAACGATGAACAAAAACACTAGGCAAACGTTACGCCGTTGCTGTTATGAACGAGCGAAATCACAATAAACTCCGCTGGTGTTGTGGGGGCAATGCCCACTTCTGCCACCACTTGACCCAGGTTCCGACTGGAACGAGGGTTGGTTTCTGCGTCACATTTGACGTAAAAGGCGGCTTCTGGGTCTGCTCCCTGGAGTGCGCCTTGGTGCCACAGGGTTTCACAGTAAACCGTGAGTTCGCGGGCAAGGGTAATCCACAGGGCAGAATCGTTCGGTTCAAACACAAGCCCCGCTAAGTTGTGGTCAGCCCAGCGCAGCATGGTGATGATCAGCCGTCGCACCCCCACATAGTGCCAACCAGGGACGGTGCTGGTGGTGCGTGCGCCCCAGACCCGAATCCCTCGGCTGCGGAAGCTGCGGATACAGTTCACGCCGGGGCCGGCTTTGACGTTGAGGGTTTCCCAATCTTGATCACAGAGGGAGAGGCTGAGGTCAAGTACGCCTTCGAGGATGTAGTTGGCTGGGGCACGGTGAACGCCTACTTCGCGGTCGTTGCGGGCGTAGACCCCAGCAATGTGACCACAGGCGGGAATGGGGTCGGGGCTGGATTCGACAATCACCCAGGGGGCATAGATCGCGCCGTTATGACCCACCAATTGTTGACGCTGCTGGTTCAGTACGGCGAGATCCGCCGTGTTGCAGCTATCCAAAATGGCAAAGCGATCGCCCAGTTGGTCACAATGCTCTAACACCATGGCTTGCAGATTGAGGATGGCGGTGAG
The DNA here is from genome assembly GCF_028330765.1 of Spirulina subsalsa CS-330. Lineage (GTDB taxonomy): Bacteria > Cyanobacteriota > Cyanobacteriia > Cyanobacteriales > Spirulinaceae > Spirulina > Spirulina subsalsa_A. The sequence goes on from NZ_JAQMTY010000240.1 coordinate 18,243, forward strand.
CGATCGCGTCTGCATAATATCAGGCACACAGACGAGATCAATCTCCTCTAAGGATTCGATGATCTGTAAGCCGTGATGGAGGCTAGCGATCGTGAGCGGGGATTCTGACGGGTCAGCCGTCGGCAGCAGCAGCACATAGCACCGCTCCCCACCATTGGCAAAAAAGCCCTGTACCGCCTCGGTCAAAAAACGGCTCGCCCCCCTAAACTGCCGCAGAAACTCCGGCCAGAGGGTGAGCAGTTGAGGGACGCTAGACACCTCCCCTTCCCCCGGAGTGACACCCAAAAACACAGGAACACCTGTGTTCACGCTGTCCCAAGCCACTTGACGTAAGGCTCGGAGCGATACGCCAGGGGCAGTCAATGGAGCAGAATCAAAGGGTCTCACAACTCAGATCGGGGCTAAGGGAATTTTGAACGTTACGGTTGGTTTTCCGTCACAATTTGGGTGATGCGGAAGATCACAAATTCAGCGGGTTCAATCACAGAAACACCAATTTCGGTAATCACTTGACCCAGTTTGCGAACATCCATCGGGTTGGTTTCGGCATCACATTTGACGTAAAACGCCTCTTGAGTGGTTGTGCCAAAAAGAGCACCTTTACGCCATTCATTGGTCAAAAATGCCGTAATATTGCGCCGAATTCGCGCCCAAAGTTCCGGGGTATTGGGTTCAAACACAACCCATTGGGTTCCCTCATCAATCGACTCGCGCAGATAGTTAAATTGGCGACGAATATTGATGTATTTAAAGTCAGGATTGTCTTTACCTGCCCCTAAGGTACGTGCGCCCCAGATGCGGATATTGCCGTTGAGGTTGCGGATGCAATTAATCCCCACTTGGTTGAGGGGTTCTTGTTTGACTTTGCTAACCGCTTGTTTCAAACCCATCGCGCCTAAAACGGGTTCATTGGCTGGTGCTTTATGAACGCCCCGCAGATTGTCCACACGGGCATAAATGCCAGCCACATGGCCGCTCGGTGGTACAAACTTTAAGTCATTACTGATCGGATCAAAGACTTGAATCCAGGGGAAGTACAGGGCAGCGTAGTCGGAGTTGCCGAGAATTTTGTCCGTACCCGGTTCCAGTTCACCGAGGGCAATCTCTTCTGGGGTGTCAAGAACGGCAAAGCGATCGCCCAGTAAACGGCAATGAATATCTAATTTTGCCAAGGTTGCTTTTGTCGTCACCCCTGGTGCAGCCACCACTGCAATTTCATCAATGGCTTCAAACGCCTCTAGGGCGGCATCAATATCTTTTTCTGCTGTCACCCAGACCACGAAGCAACGGGTTCCCCCATTGCGGAAAAAACCATAAACCGCATGGGCTAACGTGTTTTGACCTGGGTTATTTGAGAAATCACCGAAAAAGCTTTTAAACTCGCCAAAGTTTGTACAAAGCTTCACTTCCCCTGCTGTCACAGATTGGGTGGTAGTTACCGCCTCTTCGGTGGTTTTTTGATCGACTGTGACAACGGTGTAGTAATCATTGTCGGGGGCAAAATTCCCTTTTTTGGCCAGACTGTCCACAGGGGTCGAGGTGTCTGTTGTCCCTTCCCCGGCGGCGGCGGTGGGTTTAACTTTTGGGGCTGAACCCTTAGCGAGGGAAATAATTCCGATGAAGCCAGCCGTGCTCGTGCCAACTCCTGCAATGGGGGCGAGTCCTGATCGAATTTCTTCGACGTAAACACCCGGTGATAAATAAGTAGGCATTCTCCTTATTCCTTATAGTGAGAGAAAATTATTCATTAAGTAGACACCCTTAAGGTTTAGACCTGTGCAACGAGTTGAATATCACACTGTTTTGACTCTCCAGGTTGCAAAACAACTCGCTGGTGCTGTGGCGCATATCCTGACGCGGAAATTATCAACGTTACTGCGGGTGAAAATGGTTCAACCCCTACAAGTCGATAGTTCCATTTTTCTGCTTGATTATGATCTAAATTACGAGATGTTAAGGTTTGAGCTTGATGCTCAACACATCGTACTGTTGCCATCTCAAGCGGCTCTTGATTTTTAGCATCGATCACCTGACCAAAAATTGTGGTGGGTGGGAGTTCAATCTTGAGCTTGAGTATATCAGAAAAAATGGATTTTGTTGGCGGGTCACGGGTGAAATATCCATCTTTTAATTCTGCTTCAAATCGGCTTTGACCATAGCGTAAACCGGCCCGAGGTAAAGAGGCTTCCAGTTGATAGAAACCACTGGGTAAATTTGTGAAGTAAAAAGAACCATCATGCCTGGATTGACTGCGCCCATAGTTCATTTTCTGATTGCACCAATCCTCCATAGATAGAGTATCTAAGAAGCATTGTAGTGCTAAGAATTTATGGGCATTACTCAGGTCTGATCTGGCAATAATTTGATCAAGGTGGCGTAAAATAACGGTGCTGGTGGTTTGGGGGTTGAGTAACTGGGCTTGAAAGTCTTGGAGCACTGCGGGCCCAGCGGTGGAAAACGGAACGAGGGGGGGCGATCGCCACTGCCCCCAGCGCTTCGGCAAACCCAAGATCCGCACTTTGGTCAAAAGCTTCTGGATAAAGGCATCCGGGGCTTGGCGGATGGTGATCATCGCTCCGGCTAACCGCTCTTGGGTGAGGGCATCCTGTACCCAGCCCGCTAATGTGACACGGCGGCGATGGGGGTTGGATTGGGTGGGTTCGTTCAGGGTTAAATTCATCGACACAATCCTCCGGGGAGTAACGTCACGACAAGCGCAAAAGTTGGGGACGATGTTCGAGGACGAGGGGAACTTCTTCGGGGTCTTCGGTGAGGGGAACTGCGATCGTCGCGGTGCAATGCAACGAGACTTTGGGCACACCGCCCAACACTTGCCAGAATTCCCCCGGACTTTGGAGATAACCCGATCGCAAAGCCGTCAATGTGACGGGAAGAACGGGATCTTGAAGGCTGCCCTGAAGCATTGCTTTGGGTAACACTGGATGGCGCAACAGGAGACGCATCAATTTACTCAAAATATGGTGTTCTTGTTGGGGGTCGTCTTGGTTAACCCAAACCGTAATCAGGTAGGAACAATCAATGCGAGCCGGGGGCTGGATTTTGATCGCTGTGCCGTTTTCCTGTCGTTGCATTTGCCATTCGCGGTTGCGTCGCTCCAGGTTTTCCCGCACATCATAGAGAAAGAGGTTGATCGCGGGTTTTTGCTGGATCGCACCTTCGATGGGTTGCTCAAAACTGATGGCGACCTGGGTTTCACCCGAATTTTGCAGGCCGGGGAGTTCTTGGAGCAAGAAGGTTTTTAAACTGCTGTCGAGATCATCCAACATCGGGTTTTTCCTCAGGGGTGAGAACGGACGATTCTGCGGTTTTGTGGTTTGGGGGAGAGCGATCGCCCTGCTGCTCTGCTACCGTTAACTCCTCTTCTAACACCTGGATCGCGCCCCCAATGCGGAGTAAGGTTTCCCGCAAACTCAGTTGTTGAGCATCCAAGTTGGCAAGGGCTTTTTGGCCGGCTGCATATTCGGTTTTAAGGGTTTGAAGTCGTTTTTGCAGTTGCTCACGCATGGCTTAAAACCTCACTCAAGTTCACAGAAATGGGCGAATTAGACAAAGTAGGGCAGTTCTAAATCGTGAGTGCCAATTTCACGGAAATTAATCCGATCTTGCCAATCTGCCCAGCCCCCTTTATCACTTAATTGGGTATTTAAGCGGGTATCAATTTTGATACTGATATATTGCGTCAGGCGATCGCCCGGCTCCGGCTGTTGCAGCGCATCATTAATCAGTGCCGCAGGAATACGCGCCGCAATATAACGCTGACGAGATTTACTATTCCAATGGCGAGCAAACGGATTGTCATAGGTGGCGAGAAAACGCTCCACAGGCACATCCTTATCATCCACCTTAATCGTAATCCCCGTATGCGTACAGCCATTCCACTCCGCATTATGCTCAATTAAATAGAGCAATTTATCCCGTCCTGATGGCACAACCGGAACCCGTAATTCAGCATTAGTCAGATCATCAATAAACGCCAACACATCCCCTCCATTGTCATCTCTCTCCCAATTGACAAAATCTCCACCATTCACCTGCCAATGGTAGCCAAGGGCAGATTGCGCCGCATGGGCCCAGGGATTTTTACTAAACCCCACCCCAGAGACCCAAAACTCCTTATCGGTGTCCCTTTTATGCACAAGGGAAACCTTCCCAGATGCCCCAACCGGAATTGGCAACCATTGGTGCAGAAATGTTGAAGCATCACTCAATGAACCATCCGGACAATAGTGGTTAGAACCCCGTTTTCCCGCCGCCCAACTGCCTAAACTGCGGAACAATTTTCCACTTTCGGAAAATTCCGCTTTAATCACATGCCAGTCGGTTAACGTGTTACCATTACGAACCCAAACGGTGTCATATCCAGAGGGCAGCGTTACTAATGCTCCGCCTTCATCCTCTTTCCCATATCCATACTTGATCATCGCACGCTGATACCAAGGATTCTTCGCGGTGTGCCGTCGTTCGTAATTGTTGGTGAGTTTCCAATTTTCAATTGCTCCGGCTGCTTCTGCGTCAAACACATCTTGATAGACGATCGCATCATTGGGATACATTCGATGACGCATCGGGTTGATCAATTCAAAATGTTGCACTCGCAGCGTTTCGTGAACTGTAACCGTGCCTGTTTCCCGTTCAACGGTGACGCACAGTTTTTCTTCCCCATCCTCTGACGCAATTAACCGTAATAGCGCCGTCGGATCATTTTCGTCGCCTGAGCCTTCGACTTTCCAGCCCACCCGTTTACCATCTTTTTCATCAAGGCGAATCGTCGGTTTTTCGCCAGCGGGTGTTTCCCCTTTGTCAGCGAGGGCAGCACGGATATGGTCTTTAACCGCTTTTTCCGAGGGGATCACATTCGGGCGATCGATGGCTGGAATACTTTGGGAAACACCCTCAATCAGAGTTTCTCCTAACTGTAATGCTCCGGCGATCGTTAAGTTGCCTTGAATATTGAGATCCTGACCATTACTCCGCAGCGTAATATCCTGAGTCGCACTCGGTAGCCGCACCCCGGAATATTGCCGCACCGTAGAATCAATGACCACTTGACCCTCGACAAGGCTCACCTTTGCCAGGGTGATCGTTTGGGCATCGTCGGTGTGAATGGCTTCGAGGGTCAGGAGGGGGGCTTCTTCAAAGCGGGTGAAACTATCGGGAATTTCTGGTTGTTGAAGAATTTTAGGTTCTTGGTGATAGCGCAAACAGAGCCAGCCTAAACCATTGATCTTGCGAGTTACATCCTCCGGCAAAATCACCAAATTGCCTTCCCCGTCGATCGCGGTTCCGGACTTGATGACGACCTCCGGCTGGCCTGCGATCGCTTCCACCTCCAGACCCTCAACAATCCCCGCCAAATGGAGACGACTGTTAACGTAACGCTGGCGATCGCTCAAATAGCGATGGGCCAATTCAAAATCTTCATCAAGTAAATACTGGCCCGGAAAATAATTAGGGCGTTGTAGGGCGAAATTCACCCAATCTTGTTGTGATGGCATAGGATTTGAATTATTCGATTGCCTTAAGCTGAACAATATCACACCACTTTTTTGTTTATTAAAAATAAATTATTAAATTTTATGACGATCGATGAACTTATGTCGTGAAAACACGATATAAACTTCCATGAAAAAATTTAACTGACAACATTCTTTTGTCTTTTGTTCAGTTTGTAGCGGGTAGTAACTCCCATAGAATGGGGTACTGTAAAGGCATTCTTGTGCTGCAAAGACTCTAACCTAATTGCATCAAAATACATCAAAATATGTATCAAGATATATCAAAATGTATCGTTTATTTATTCTACAACCAGAGTTTAATTAATCAATGTGACCCGGTTTGAGGTCTATTGCTCTGGGGCGATCGCTCAACGCATCATCATCCGGCGGGGGAAGATGCGGTTGGGGTTGATGGTGGTGACGGCTTCGGCGAGGTCGAGGGTGCGGAGGCGGTGTTGGCGGGCGTTGACTTGGTAGACGCGCTGCCGGGTGAGGTCGAGACCGGTGAGCCAGCCGCTTTGCCGATGATAGGCTCCGGTGTCGATGTCAAGCCAGCCGGGGCCTTGGGCGAGTTTGCCGGGCATCACACCGGGGAGGGTGAAGGTGATCGTGTGGCCGGTGATGATCAGTTTGTTTTTAAAGAAGGGTTCTTTGCTGCTGTGGAATTCGTCGCGAATCCAGCAGAATTGCTCGGCGGTGTGTTTTTCGATGGGGATGCGAGGGTCTACGCCGGCATGGACGAGCCACACATCGCCGAGGTCGAGGTGGGTGGGGAGCGATCGCATCCACTCAATATGCTCCGGTAGGACACCTTTGGAGCCGTAGCTGTTTAGGGTCATGTTGCCGCCACTGTAGAGCCAGGCTTGGCGGCAATGTTCGGGGTTGCCCCGTGAATCGATCACGTCGAGGAGCATTTGTTCATGATTCCCCAAGAGGCAGTGATAGCGGTTGGATTTCACAAATTCCACCACCTGGGCACTTTTCGGGCCCCGATCCACCAAATCCCCCACAAAATACACCTGATCCGTGCGGCTAGGCGCGATCGCCTCCAACAGGATCATCAGTGCATCGTAATGGCCATGGACATCTCCGATAAAGATGCGACGCTGTTGGGATTCGGATTCAGAACTGGGGCGATGAAAGGTCATAGATTTTCGAGCGATGGGGCAAGGAATGACGATAGATCAACCTGAGACATGAATTTGAAGGGTTGGGAATACCGTGCAGACAGTAGGAACACAAGTTCTGTCAAGTTTAAAGGGTTATTCACTCAAGAGCATCTGCGGTTTTTAGGCTCTGTTCACAACGTTGACGGCATTCACAGGACAGAAGAATTCTTTTTAAGTCCACGATCGCAAAAATTCTCAAAATTCCTCTATGTTGGAATGAAACGCGAATTTTGTCGCGTTCCCTTTCCGTCGCATCAGCGGTAACCCTCGTGACCACTATTCAAATTCTTCAGCACCCAACATCGACAGCCTGGCTAGACCAAGCCATTGCTAACCTTGACACCATTTTACTCGACCACTCCCATTGTGAGCGCAAAGCCGCTTCAGCGGCGTTGAATTTAATGTTTCGCTATCCCTCTAGCCGGGTGTTGTTGGATAAGCTGACCGCGATCGCCAAAGAAGAACTGGATCATTTTGCCCTCGTGAATCAATGGCTGGATCGCCGCAATATTCCCCTCGCGCCGTTGAATGCGCCCCCCTATGGCGCGGCGTTGCGATCGCTGATCCGCCGCAATGAACCGGATCGGATGTTGGATTTTCTGCTGGTGTCCTGTTTGATCGAGGCGCGATCGCATGAACGGCTGGGCCTCTTGGGCGACCATTGCCCCGATCCTGAACTGGCTGAATTCTACCGGAGCTTAATGGCTTCCGAGGCGCGACATTACGGGATCTATTGGGTCTTAGCGGACACCTATTTTGATCGGGACGTAGTGCAAACGCGATTGGAGGAGTTAGCGATCGCCGAAAGTGAGATCCTTAGCACCCTCCACCCGGAACCCCGAATTCATAGCTAAACCCCCCGCAACTCGTGTTAACAAGGGGCTTAAGCCCCTTGCCTGCAACCCTCGAAGCCCCTTGCCTGCAACCCTCGAAGCCCCTTGCCTGCAACCCTCGAAGCCCCTTGCCTGCAACCCTCGAAACCCTAACCCGCCCTAACCCTTTTGCACACTGCTATACAATGGAATCTTGCAGATTAACTGAGTCGTATCTTCTATGACCTCTGAAGCTTCAATTCCGGTAGTAATTAATGGTGTCGCGGGCAAAATGGGCCGCGAAGTGCTCAAGGCCGTCATGGCAGCGGACGGGATGCACCTGGTGGGGGCGGTGGATCGTTCCCCCGATGTGGTGGGGGAAGATGCCGGAATTGTGGCCGGCTGCGGGCCGGTGGAAGTGCCGATTTTAAACGATCTGCAAAGCGTCTTAGTGTTGGCGACCCAAGAGCCGATCCAAGGGGTAATGGTGGACTTTACCCATCCCGATGGTGTGTATGAAAATGTGCGCAGTGCGATCGCCTATGGCGTGCGTCCCGTCGTGGGAACCACCGGCCTCAGCCCGGAGCAACTCGACGACCTCGCCGCCTTCGCTGAAAAAGCCAGCACAGGCGCGATCGTCGCCCCCAACTTTTCCATCGGCGTGATCCTGATGCAACAGGCCGCCCTCCAAGCCGCCAAATATTTCGACCATGTGGAAATCATCGAACTCCACCACAACCAAAAAGCCGATGCCCCCAGCGGCACGGCGATCAAAACCGCCCAAATGCTCGCCGAACTGGGCAAACCCTACAACCCCGCCAGCGTCAAGGAAACAGAACACCTCACCGGGGCGCGGGGCAGTTGTGCCGACGAAAATATCCGCATCCATAGCGTCCGCCTCCCCGGCCTCATCGCCCACCAAGAAATTCTCTTCGGCTCACCGGGCCAACTCTACACCCTCCGCCACGACACCACCGATCGCGCCTCTTTCATGCCCGGCGTGGTCTTGGCAATTCGGAAGGTGACGGAATTGAAAACCTTGGTCTACGGCCTAGAAAAAGTCCTCTAATCGTTAGCCCATGCTAGTCCCCATCACCCGCGAAAAATTTGAGCAACTCGTGCCTGCGATCGCCACCGGGGCCCAATATGCCGCCGCTTGGGGCAGCATCCAAGATATTGTGCGGCGGGTCTTGATTTCGGTGATCGGGATGGTGGCGTTGCTGCTGTTGAATGTCCTGTTTCAAGGCGGGGCGGGGGGCTTAAAGTTTTTCCTGGGGATCATCGCCGGGTTGTATTGGCTCTGGGCCCCGGTCTATTGGGCCAGTCTGCGCAACAGTAAGTATCGCCGCTGGAAATATAGCGGCTTTTGGCGCGGTCGGATTTTAGATGTGTTTATCTCAGAAGACCTGATTCGGGAAGAGGAAACCTTTAACCAGCGCGGCGAATTGGTGATTGTGGAAAATCGCGAGCGGCGGATTAACCTGGACATTGGCGATCGCAGCGGCTTCCGTACCCTCGTCCAAGCCCCCCTCCGGCGCAGCCATAAACTGCTCAAACCAGGGCAAAAGGTGGAATGTCTCGTCTTTTCCAATCAAGCCGACCTCAGCGAAATCAAGGAAGTGAGCGATCTGCATATTCCCAGTCAAAACCTCTGGGTGGGAGAATATCCCTGTTTGCGCCGAGACTTTTTTCTTAGCCTCAGCGCCGACCTCCGCCGCCAAGCTCCCCCACCCCCCGATCGCCGTCGTCCCCCAATGCGCGATCGCGCCCTTCGACCCCGATCGCGCCGCGATGAGCGCTAGCCCCCCCATAAAACCCCTATAATGAACTCCCCTTTACTGTGACCATGAACGAATTTTTACCCACTCTTTATATTCTGATTTTGTTTGTCTTAGTCAGCGGTGCAGCCATTTTTGTCTTTCGTCAAATTTGGCGCACTCGTCAGCAAGAACGCCGCTTTGAAACCCTCCAGCAAGCCCTCACAAAAGCCGACTGCACCACCAAAGACTATTACGAATTCGGCAGTCTATGCCTTGATAAAAAACTCTATGTTCAATCGGTTTTAGTCTTTCAACGAGGCTTAAAAGCTGCCGAAAAGGAAGAGGTGGAATCCGAAAACATCGCCCTGATGTACAACGCGATGGGGTTCGCCTACTTTGCCCAAGAACAATATGATCTCGCCATTCGCAACTATAAAGAAGCGATCAAACTCTATCCGGACTATGTGATCGCCCTGAATAACTTGGGAAATGTTTACGAAAAGAAAAAACTCGTCGCCCAAGCTCTCAATGTGTACGAACAGGTGCTAGGGTTTGACCCGGATAATGCGATCGCGAAAAAACGCGCCGAATCGATGCGCAAACGCCTCGCCCCCACGAGTTAAATCATGATCTAGTTTTTGCAACCCCTCACCCCACCCTCTCCCCCAGGCGAGGGCTTTTAGCGTCCTTCTCCTCTTCTTAGCTCCCTTCTCCCGTGGGAGCTACTGCTTATACATAACGTTCAAATGTTGGCCTCGTCTGCGTTTGATCCCCCTAAATCCCCCTTAAAAAGGGGGACTTTTTTGCGTTCCCCCCTTTTTAAGGGGGTACTTTTTTTCGTTCCCCCCTTTTTAAGGGGGTACTTTTTTTCGTTCCCCCCTTTTTAAGGGGGGCTAGGGGGGATCGAGAGAAGGTGAACATCGTTAAGAGCAGTTTGTGTATAAGCAGTAGCCCACGGGAGAAGGGCCAGGGATGAGGGAAGGGTTAATTCGGGGGGCGATCGCCTGCCCATGGCCCAATAATTGGCTCGTTGCGTTGTTCTTTGGCAGCGAGTTCTAGATTGAGGGTGAGGAGTTTTTCTAGGATGTCGTCGTTGGGGGTGAAGCCGTAGGCTTTCATGACGAGGTCATTGAGTTTTTTGTGATGTTTTGCGAGTTTGCTGGTGGGTTCGTGGAAATAGTTGTTATACAGGGTGGTGATGCCACAGTTTTCTTTTTCCATGCGATCGCTGCGATAGTCGTGAAGGGCGATCGCGGCTTGGCGGATTTGTTCGGTTAATTTGACTGTGGCGGTCTGGGGAAAGGGGAAGGTTTCAAAACAGGTAGTGTTGGTGTAGCGGGTTCGGTCTTCTAGGGTAGAGCTTTGGGCTTTGACCCATTGGCGGTGTATGTCTGAGGTGAGAATACCAAGGATATAAAAATCATCGGATGCTACCACTGTTGTAGAATCAGACGGAAGCCAATCAGTTTGACAGGGTAAAAAAATAAACCATTTAGAATGTCTTGGGATTGCAAAATAGTGAGATAGTGGCGCGATTGCTTTTCGCATAGCTGGCCGTTTCTCTCCGAACTTCCACCAATTTTCACGAGTTACAGTTCTACGATTCTTATCGCGTTCTGGCTTTACATAAGTTTTAAGATGCTCAAATGGATCTTTGTAAAGTCTTGCATCTTCTATCGACATATCATTAAAATCAATGATCATACGACTTGGAAAACCATGAGGTTGACTAGCTAAGTCCGAAGCAGAGACAAACTTTTTGATGATTTTTTGATTGTCTGAAAATTGATTAATCCAGTGATTTGCTGTTTCTATTTCAACTAAAAATCCATGCCCTGTAGGCTGAACTCCCTTAAATGAAAAAGAAACATTGCTTTTGAGATTTTTTGAGCCAGAAATATCTATTTCTGATTTTAAAGACGTACTTATTCTGAATACATCTTTATTGTCAAGAATAAATTTATGTGGTGGATTGTATGCCCAATTAACTAGACTCACATGAACTACTGCATCTCCACTCCATTGTTGAGTTGAAATAGCATCATGAATTATTCCACCGTTTTGAACGATGTAATCTAGTCCTGCTTTTCGACTTAAGCCTTGGCTAATGCTATTGCTTCCAACTAATCCGGCTCTTCCACTACTATTTAAGTGATTATGAGTTAAGCGAAACCAATAGGTACAAAGATCTACTTTGTCTTTAACATCAGAAAACCTTGTGAAAATCTTTTGAATGTATTTATCACCCAGTTCTGATCGAATTCTAGATCCACCCAAAAACGGCGGATTTCCAATCACCGCATCCGCCGCTGGCCAATCCGTGAACAACGCATCCGCACAAACAATATTTTCATCCAACTGACTCAACGGTAAAGCATCCTCCCCCATCCCCCACTCATCAATCGCCATCTTTCGCGCAATCATCAACGTCACCCGCGCCAACTCCACCCCAAACGGATTAATATCCATCCCGTAAAACTGCAACGGAGACACCAAACCCACACCCGGCACACCCCCAAACGCCCGCACCTTTTGCCCCAACTCAAACTCAATCCGCTTCATCTCCTGATACGCCATATACAGGAAATTCCCCGAACCACAAGCCGGATCAAGAACACGATAGTTCGAGAGCGCGATCGTAATCTGTTCCAACTCTGGCAAGCTGTTCGCCGCGTCGATTTGCTCCTCCCAAAAACGGTTAATCGTCGGGCCGACAATCTTCATAATGTCCCCCTCCGAAGTGAAGTGCATCCCGTGGGCGTGGCGTTCTTCCGCGTTGGCAGTGCTTTCAAAAATACTGCCAAAAATAGCGGGGCGTATCTTGCTCCAATCCTCTAGGGCTGAAAATTGTAGTAGCTCTAGCTCTTTATTCGTTAATTCAATCGGATGAATTGTAGAAAACAATCCACCATTGAAATAATTCACCCCCTGATACCGTCCCACCGGAGTCACACCCGGACTATTCATCTCACGAAATAGACCCCCAATTACATCATAAGAACTATCGCCCTTCTGACAATCCTGCACACAAGACGCAAACATACTATTAGGCAGCAATCCCCGATCTTCGGCAAACATCGCCATCACACATTGCAACACAAACCGCTGCGCCGTTAAGCGATCAAACTGCTTTTTTCGCTCCCCCCGTTCCGCCAAAGCATTGAACAATTCCCCCATCCGTTGCCCCGCCTTAGCCGTCACCGCAACCTGGTTATTACCAAAAATGGGGGCCTTGACTTGGCCATACTCCATAAAGTTGAATGCACCGCTCCGACTGGGCAACTCCACCAATGGCACACGATCCATCGGTTCATTTACCTGTTGCTCAAAATCGTAAATCCAAAACTCATCAAAATTACAAAGAATCACATAACGGGGGCGATCCGGAACCAAATTAAACCAATATTCACGGGCTTGGGCAAACTGTTCCTTAAGATTCACCCCCCGGCTTTTCATCTCAATTAATACCTTCGGCTTCCAAACCAAATCCGCAAACCCGGTGTTTCCTCGTTTGCTCCCAGATGCGATCGCCTCCTCATAATGCGCCCCCGCCTCCATCGCCCCCTCATGGCCAAACGCCCGAAAAAATCGGTCTAGAAACGTTTGCGCCTCACTGCGCTCTCGTCCGGTAATATGGTCTTTGCAGAATTCAACAAACGTTTGAAGCGATTCAGGGGTAGCGGTCATGACAAGTCCCGTGAGGTTTTTCTGATCATACAACCGGATCAGGGGATGGCTCGAAAATAATCTCTTCGTAAAATTCCTCGATCGCCCCACTAAAATTAATACTGGCCAACGAGACGCGATCGCCCTCCCGATAACTGAGAATCAACCAATCCCCCGCCTCATTTTTATGATAAATATCAATCGCCATCTCCTCAGAACTCACCAACACATAATCCACTAAATTCGGATTACAGCGATATTTATCAAACTTCTTACCACGATCATAAGCCTCAGTACTAGGAGATAAAACCTCCACAATCAAGCAAGGATAAGTGATATATTGAGCGCTAGAATTATCTCTCTGATCACAAGTAACACTCAGATCCGGATAGATATAATTGCGAGTGTTGAAAATATTGACACGGCAGTCAGAATTATAGGTCTTACAACCACTGCCCCGCAGATGAGGCTTAATCATTGCTAAAATGTTTCCTGCAATATCACTATGATTCTTTGTCCCTCCACTCATGGCATAAACCCGGCCATCAATTAGCTCATGCTTTTCTAGCTGCTTTGCTTCCCAAGCAAAATACTCTTCAGGGGTAAAATACAGTTCATGCTCTCTTGATGCAATCATGAAAATCTCCCACTTTAAAATCGAATCCTCTATGACTATTCAGATCTGACACGCTCAACGCAAATCTTCATCTTCTTAATTAAGACTATCATTTATTCATCAAATTTAACCCGTTTGTAAAGATCTGAGAGATGAAGCTGAACGTTCACTGTTTCCAGTTCCACAATGGCATCCTTGCCGATAAATTCAGTCAATAACCATTGACGTTCATTAACTTTTTTGCAAAATTCGACTCGATAGGATTTTTGTTCAATTAATAAATACTCTCGTAACTGAGGAATCGAACGATAGAGCGTCAAGTTTTGACTCTGATCAAATCCAGCAGTAGACGGAGATAATACTTCTGCAATGAAACAAGGATTGGTTACAGCCATTTGTTGATTGTCGGTGAATTCAGGCTCTCCTTCAATTACCATGACATCCGGGTAAACATAGCTCTGAGCTTCCCCAATCCATAGCCTCATATCACTGACAAAAATTTCATAATTTTGCTCTCTTTCTTGCAAGGGAAGTAAACGACTTAAATTTAACGTTAACCGATTATGATTGGCTGAAACACCCGCCATTTCAATGATTTCCCCTTGAATCCATTCGCTTTTATCAATGGCTTTTTCTTCTTGTTTTAGATAATCTTCAACGGTAATTGAGGATTGCTTCGTGATGACAGCCATGGTTTATTTTTGGTTTTGATTTAACACAGAAACAGCAATTTTGAGTAAAACGGCCTATTCCCTAGAGATCGGGAATCAGACCCGCATCAAACATGGTGACTTCTGTCCCAACGAGTACCGCTTATCTTTCACCACCTCACCAGCAAGTCTGTCTAGATTGTAGTTAAATTTGCGGATGGGGCGATTAAGCAAGTGATGCCGATGCCCCGATCGCTGCCCAGAAACTCGATTTCTTTTCTATGGGCAGAAAAATTGATTATTCTAGCGTTTTAGATCAACTATTATATCTTTTTCCACAAATCTACCCGACTTCATCTCCATCCCTAGTGCTCATTCTGAAAATCTGCACCATTCTACCGTTTACCCGCATAGCCCCAAGTATGCAAATTTTTCATAAAAATTATCAAGGCTTGACATCTTCAAAATCAAACCTGTATTCCAGACTACATTAGCTACTAGAAATCTTTGTTAATTTGCTTACGCCTCAGTATTTTTTTAATACTCCTGTTAATGGTGTGAGATGATGAACAAAGCTCCAAGCTATGGACTGCTATCTGGCTTGTTGGGGGTCGCAACTACCCTCTCCTTCGCCATGCTAGACAATAGCGCTGCTCACGCGAATCCGAGTAATGTCCTAGCGGATATCGAAGCGCTCAACCAGACCTCTGCGATGTCCCAAGTCCGAGGTGTTTCGGAACTGAGTGATGTTTCGCCGACGGATTGGGCCTATTCTGCCTTGAGTGACTTGATTGAGCGTTACAACTGTATCGCTGGCTATCCGAATGGGACGTTTCGGGGTAACCGTTCACTCTCCCGCTACGAGTTTGCCGCCGGTTTAAATGCCTGCTTGCAACAGATTGAGCGCCTGATCGCGGAAACCAGCGCCGATTTTGTCACTCGCGCCGATCTCGAAACCGTCGAGCGATTAATGGCGGAGTTTGAAGCCGAACTCGCCATGCTCAGCACCAAGGTCGATAATCTTGAATCCCGCGTTGAATTCCTCGAAGACAATCAATTCTCCACCACGACAAAGTTGCGCGGTAATGTCTTCATGCACCTCAATAATGCGTGGTCTGGGGGGAATATTCTCGCCGAAGGAACCAATGCTTTTACGGCTTCACGGGATGCGACGGGTGCAACCACACGCCGCACGATCACCGATGATCCAGAACTGACCTTCCAATATCTGACCTGGTTGAACTTTAGTACCTCCTTCACTGGGAAGGATAACCTCGCGATGCAGTTGGCGGTTGGGAATGGGAACGGGCCGGCGAATACCTACGTTTCGGCGGGGTTGTTCAATACCTGGGGGGTCACGTTTACCGACCAAAATAGTGGTAATGCCAATGAGGTTCGGATTCGTGAACTGTTCTATCAATTCCCGGTCAACGATAAGCTGCATTTAGTGGTGGGGCCGCGGATCAACTGGTATCGCTATTTTGATGGCAACCGCTACAGCAATATTTTCAAAGGTGCGGATAGTTTCAACTCTGGCGGCGGCTCTTTGATTAATACCCTCGATCGCGGGGCGGGTGCTGTGGCGTTGTTGAACTTGAGCGACAAGCTGAAGTTTAATGTGGGCTATTTGGGCGAAAGTACGGAATTTTTATCGGGCCCGAATTTCAATACGGCGGCTAATGCGAATGAGGGGCTGTTTGCGGGGACGTATACGATTAGCGGGGAGTTGACCTATTCGCCGCTGGATGACCTGAGTTTGCGGTTTTTGTATACGCGATCGCGCCTTAATTCGGTGGGAGGTCTTCTCGGCGCAGGGGGTCAAGGGGAACCCCTCTACGGTTTAGCGGACGATGGTGCGGGCGGCAATGTCCATGATGGCAACGCCAACACCTATAGCTTTAACTTCGACTGGCAACCCCTGGATTGGCTCGGACTCTTTGGCCGCTATACCTACGGGAAAGTCCACGTCACTCCCGTCAACACGGCGATCAACGATCGCTATATCATCGGCCAAGCGGTGCAAGCCGGTCTTGCTTTCCCTGACTTGGGTAAAGAAGGTTCATTGCTTACCTTTTCTTATTTGATTCCCTTTTCTGTGCTCGATGGGCGTGAGTTCATCATTTCCGGTGCAGGGGATGGCGGGATTCAATACGAATTTGAAGCGAACTACTTCTATCCGGTGACGAATAATATCGCGTTGGTTCCGTCCTTTTTCTGGATTAATAACCCGAATAATTTTGGGTCTAATCCGGATGTTTATGTGGCGAACCTCCGCGCTCAGTTTAGTTTCTAAAGGCGCGATCGCTGCTCTGAAGCATGCTCAATCCTCTCCTTCGGAACACCCTGCCACGCCTAACGCTTGGAGGGTGTTTTCTTGGCAGGACTTACGCAAATTTCTGGCCAATCTCTCAGTTTTTCGTTGAGGCAAGGGGCTTAAGCCCCTTGTTTGTGTGTGTCCCTGCGTAAGTCCTGCTTGGGCTGCGGTCAGGATAAACCGTGGCTGTGGGACAATGCTGAACAGCTTTGATTTTTTTGGAGTGTTTCCCGTGTCTGATGCGATCGCCTCTGCCGATGCTGCGGCTCATCAATTCCAAGCCCCCGGCGCGATTGAGTCGGTCTGTCCTTTTGGCAGTGGCAATGTCAACGACACGTTTTTAGTGCGCTTGCATAATCCCCAGGCGGATCACTTCATTTTGCAGCGGTTGAATACGCGAGTCTTTCAACATCCGGCGGCGGTGATGGCGAATATGCGCATCTGCACTGAAGCGATGGCCACGGCGTTACAGGGTGAAACCTTGCCCCCAGGGCGACGCTGGGAAGTGCCCCATGTGGTGCTGACCACCAGCGGCGGGGACTATTATCAAGATGCTCAGGGGTCGGTGTGGCGGGCGATCGCATTCATCGACGGCATCGCTAAAGACTGCATCAAAACCCCCACCGAAGCCTATGAAGTGGGCTATGGGTTGGGGCAATTTCACCACTTGATTGGTAATGTGCCGCCCGATCGCTTGGCCGATACCTTGCCCGGTTTCCACATCACGCCGCTGTATTTGGCCACCTATGACCAAGTCGCCGCCCACAATGCCCCGCCCCGGTCGCCGGAATCAGACTACTGCCATCGTTTCATTGCCGAACACCGGGCGATCGCGCCCATCCTCGAAACCGCGAAAGCTCGCGGCGAATTGACCCTCCGGCCGATTCACGGTGACCCGAAGGTGAATAATCTCCTCCTCGACCCGACGACAGGCCAAGCGATTACCCTCGTGGATCTCGATACGGTGAAACCGGGCTTGATTCATTACGATCTAGGGGATTGTTTGCGATCGGGCTGCAACCCATTGGGGGAAGAAACCGCAGCCTGGGAAACGGTGGAGTTTGATTGCGATCGCGCCCAAATCATTCTCCAAGGCTATCTCGACATTGCCCAAGACAGCCTCACCCCCGCCGATTTTCACTATCTTTATGATGCAATGCGGCTGATTGCCTTTGAACTCGGTCTGCGTTTTTTTACGGACTACCTGGCCGGAAATCGCTATTTTAAAGCCCTTGACTCCACCCACAATCTACGGCGAGCTTTGGTGCAATTCCAACTCACCGCCAGTATTGAAGCCCAAGTCCATCAGATTTCGACGCTAATTCAGTCCATTTTATGACGCAGTTTTTTACCCTCCATCCCTTTGACCCTTGCCCCCGACCCTTGAGCCTCAATGGCACTGTTTCCTACCGTGCGCGTCAACTTTCGATTACCTACCATCTCCAAGGGGATTTAAGGGCGTTGATCCTGCCGTCCCCCCATCGTGATCCGCAGCGGTGCGATCGCCTCTGGGAATCCACCTGTTTTGAAGCCTTTTTTAGCCGCCCTGATCACGATGACTATTGGGAATTCAATCTATCCCCCGCCGGCCATTGGAATCTTTACCATCTCACCGACTACCGCGCCGGCATCAGCCCTGAGCCTCAGATCGCCCCACCCGTCAGCCAAAGCCATCGCCAAGATCAGAGCTTTCTCCTCACCTTCACCCTCGATTTAGCCCATCTCTTACCGGCCCATCAACCGATCCACCTCGGCATCACCACCGTTCTGCAAACCCAGGATGGCACCTGCTCCTATTGGGCCCTGACCCATCCGGCTCCCATTGCCGATTTCCACAATCGTCAAGGGTTTGCGATCGCCCTCCAGCCCGCATGACCATCGCCACGATTTTTTTCATCGCCATCCTGATGCAGTCCAGCTTTGGCTTTGGGAGTGCTCTGGTGGCGATGCCCCTACTCTCCCTCGTGCTCGATCTCAAAACCGCCTCGCCTCTTTTTGCCCTGGTTGCCCTCACGATCAATAGCATCATCGTCCTCCAAGGGTGGCAAGCCATCGAAATTCAGGCGGTGTGGCGCTTAGTGGTGGCAACTTGGATCGGGATTCCCCTGGGGGTGGGGATGGTTGCGATCGCCCCTACCCCCTGGATCACCACCGGCCTCAGTCTCTTTTTAATCTTCTTTGGCCTCTATCTCAAGTGTCAAAAGAGGACTCCCGTTATAGCCGAAGGCTTAACGGTGAGATGAATTTTGACCAACCAAGAAAACTGAGCGAAGCGAATCCTACAGGGTTGACTTAGTCCTGTAGGAAAGTTAGGATAAGGGGGA
>NZ_JAQMTY010000021.1 GCF_028330765.1 Spirulina subsalsa CS-330
GCCCCCTTGGGGCCCGTCGCTTTTAAACCGTGTGATTAATTATGGTTTGGCGGTGAGGAGCGTCGGATGGAAGGGTTGAGTCGGATTACTCTTCGGCTTCGCCCTCTTCCGTAGCTTCGGTTTCTTCTTCCATGGGCTCTTCGTCGGTCATGGTTTCACCTTCTTCCATGGGCTCTTCGTCGGTCATGGCTTCACCTTCTTCCATGGGTTCTTCTTCGGTCATGGTTTCTTCTTCTGCCGGTGCAGTTTCTTCAACCTCCGCGTCGTCAGCGGGGGCTTCAGGGGCAGCACAGCTTACTAAACCAAGGCCAAGGGTTGCAACGGTGGCAAGACTCAACAGATATCTGACTTTCATCTTAAATCTCCTTCAATTGTTAATGGATTGCTAGAGAACACAAACACCTCATCATACACAAAAATTAATAATTTGCGTTAGCAAACACTCGATTTTTGTGTTGAGAGCTACTATAGCAAATTCCATCTCATGGGTAGAGGAAATTGCCTCCTGAACTAATAAGAATACCTAAACAATCAAAATTCTCGCCATCAGGGGCAACCCTCAGGGATTACACCCTAGCCTTGACCTGGGTTCTAGGGTGGCGATCGCTGATCTATCAAGCGTTTCAGCCCCTGGGGGAGGATGTGGTGATCTGGGGTGGGGGGCCTCCGTTGGGGCGGGTTTGCGATCGCACCGTCAGCCCCACACCAGCATTTCATTCATGTCTAGTACTGTAGTGATGGATCGGGAGCAAAGGCTTCAGCGTCTCTCGCCCGTAGGTATTGATGCTCTGTGGAGGGGGGCGAATTGATCACACTTTACAATCGCCCCGCTTTGGGGAAAACCTGAGCATTCAAGGTTCGGCGCGAGGATTCTGAGTTGGCTGTGAATGGCGTTGAATGGTGCTCAATTTAGGACAGGGTGGTGGTGGCCACCATGGCCGCGAGGAGTTGATCCGACGTGACCGGAAAGGGGAGGTGATGGAGGTCAGAATCAGGATGGCAGGCAATCTCGGCGGCATTCCGGAGTTGATCGAGGGGCACTTGTCCTAAGCCCAAGTCTTCGAGGGTTTGGGGCAGGCCGAGATCGCGGTAGAACTGAAGAAGCTGTTGGCGGGAACTGTGGGCCAGTTGGCTGCGCTGCACTTGTTCTTCTAAGCGGAGTTGTACGAGGATGCCGTAGGCGACTTTTTCACCGTGGAGGATGGGATGGGCGGCGGGGATGTGGGTGAGGCCGTTATGGACGGCGTGGGCGGCGACGGTGCGACATTGCGCCCCGCCGAGGCCGCCAATCACCCCGGCGAGGAGAACGGTGGCATCGACCACTTCACACCAATCGGGGCTGCCGGGATTAGCGATCGCACTGCCCGCCTTTTGAAAGAGAATATCCCGTAAAATCCGCGCTTGCTGTACCGCCGCGATGATCAGGGTGTGGGTAGAGTCGCCACTACTGACGGAGGCTTCGTACCATTTGGCGATCGCATCCCCAATGCCGGCCACGAGCGTCCGGGTGGGGGCGGTGTGGATCACGTCGTAATCGAGGATCAAGGCGTTGGGGCAATTGTGCAAGCCCACATCGTAGTGAAAGGCTCCCGCATCGGAATAGATATTAGAGAGGGCTGTCCAAGCGGCACAGGTGGCGGCGGAGGTGGGCAGGGTGACGATCGGCAGGTGACAGCGGTGGGCGAGGAGTTTGGCCGCATCGAGGGCTTTGCCGCCGCCGACTCCGATGATCAGGTCGGCTTGATGGTGGGTTGTGGCCTGTTCCAATTGGGCGAGGCTGGTTTCGGAACAGTCGGGGTGATAGGTGGCGGTGGTGAAGGTGAGGTTGTGGGCGGTGAGGGTGGGGAAAAGGTGGGATTCCACAGCGGCGAGGCTGCGATCGCCCCCCACCACCAGCGGCCGCTGACCCAAGGCGGCGAAGACTGACCCGGATTGCGCGATCGCCCCCCAGCCCCGCAACACCTGGGCCGGTGCGATCGCCAACGGGGTTACCGTTCGGGTCGTGGGGGTTACGGGCGCAGCGTGCAAGGTCGGATCAGTCATGGGAGAAATCACCTCAATTAAGTATCAGTGGGTTCAGGAGCTGGGGGAAGTTGGGCAAAATTTTCAGAATAGAGTTGGATGGCGATCGCTTCACTTTGGCCACGGCCAAGCGCATCGGGGTCTTGAGATAATTTAACCGCTTCGCCGAGGTAAAGGGGGAGAGAGATCCCCGGTTCTGGGTGGAGCACCGTCCGCGCCCGCACCATTACCGCCTGAGCGTTATTCCCCAACCGGCCAAAGGGTGCAATATCGAGGGCCGCTTGTTTTAGCGTCGCCTCCACTTGATCCGGTGTCACCGTCGGAGCCACCACAATCACCACATGGGCCGCCGCATCGTCATAGACTAAGTTATAGCGCACTGATCCCGGAATGTCCGTGCGGCTAAACAGCCCCAAACTCAGGCCAAACGCCCCAATCGTCAGTACCGCCGTGAAGGCCGTCACTCCCACCAGGCGAAACCGAATCCCCCATTTCAACAGAAATGCCAGGAGCATCAGCAGGAAAAAAGCCCCGGTAGCGTAGGCCAGCCATTGAGTATAAAGCGCGAAATCGTTAGGTATTTGCATCGTTAATCAGGGTTAGAACGGGAAAGAGTTGCAAGGAGTCTGGATCGAGTATGAGTGAGCCAGAGACTCACAGTACCATTGCGGGAATTCTCTGTAGTGCGAGCTTCTCGCTCACTGCCCTGACGGAGAGAGGGATCAAACGCAGACGGGGTCAACAGTAGAACATTGTGGAGCAGCAGTAGTTTGAACGGGGGAGGCGCAGCCGGGGGGATTCGGGTAGGCGCATTACCGCATCGATGAAATCGCATCTTGGGCCATGGATGCGATCGCTTGATCCGTCGCACGGGGAATCCGGTAATATTTTCCCCCCGCCTGCTTCGCCAACTCTTGACCAAACCCCGTCGCCACAAACCGTTTTTCCGTATCAATCATCAGTAGCTTAAACCCCGTAGCGCGGATCTTCGCCGCAATATCGAGCAATTCCGCCTTAATATCCGGCTTTTCCTCCGATAATTCTTCACCAAGGGATTTCGCCAAAGGAATATTACCGCGCCCATCGGTAATCGCCACGATCACCACCTGGCCAATATCCCCGGACATCTTCGCATTCGTCCCCACCTGCACCGCCTGGGTTAACCCGTGGGACAGGGGCGACCCGCCACCACAGGGCAGTTTTTCCATCCGCAGCCGCGCCATCGTGATCGATCGCGTCGGCGGTAACAACACCTCCGCCTGTTCGCCTCGGAAGGGAATTAACGCCACCTGATCCCGATTTTCATAGGCTTCTGTGAGGAGCCGCATCACCGCCCCCTTCGCCGCCTGCATCCGGTTTAACGCCATCGACCCCGACGCATCCACCACGAACACAATCAACGCCCCAGCCTTTCGCGCTAAACGCTTCGATCGCAAATCCCCCTGTTCCACAATCACCGTGCGGCCCGGATTCCGGAGGCGGCGGGCTTTTTGATACGGCGCAGCGGCGCGGAGGGTGGCATCCACGGCAATCCGGCGCACCTTGCCCCTGGGCAACATCGGTTTCACATAGCGGCCGCGATCGTCGGAAAAAATCATACTCCGGGAACCGCTATTCCCCTGTTTATTCGCCATTTGCGCAAAATAAAGCACCGACGGATCAAGGATCACCCCTTCAATATCAAAGACAAATTCTTCGGGAATTTCTGGGGTGTTGTCTTCCTGTTCCTCTTGGTCTTCGTCCTCTTGATCCTCATCCTCTTGATCCTCAGGATCATCGGCTTGATCCTCCGGGGGCGGCGGCGGTGGGGGTGGGGGCTGCATCTCGTCGTCCGGGGGGGTGTTGGCGGCGGTGGAGCGCGGGACGATGACGAGTTCAACGGCTTTGCGGAGATCATCGGCGGCCACGGCATCACGACCCTCAAGGGCGGCGGCGGCTTTGGCCACCCGCACCGCGAAAAGTTCCGCCCGATGGCCCATCACTTCACCCCGGATCGCTTCTTCGACGAGGTAATTAATCTGCTCGGTGCTGATCGTCACCTCTTTAAGGTATTCGCGGGCCAGGAGAATGTCGGTTTTCATGCCGTCGCTGTCGCTGTGGTATTGCTCGGCAAATTTGGCGGGGTCGTCGGCGTAGTCGGTGACTTGGCCAACGGCGGTAACGCGCTGATCGAGGGAGAGCACCCCATCGGCGGAAAGGGTGATGGCGATGCGATCGAGGAGGTGTTCCCGTAGGGGGCCTTCTTCGGGGTTGAAGGTGGCGATCAACATCGGGCGGCAGGGGTGCTCGATGCTGATGCCTTCGCGTTCGATCCGGTTGCAGCCATCGGTGAGGACGCTGAGGAGTTGGTTGGCGATTTGGTCGTCGAGGAGGTTGATTTCGTCGATGTACAACACGCCGCGATGGGCTTGGGCGAGGAGGCCGGGCTGGAAGACGGCTTGACCCTGTTGGACAGACTGCTCCACATCGACGGAACCAAGGAGGCGGTCTTCGGTGACACCGAGGGGAATTTGCACGAAGGGGGAGGGGATGATTTCGGTGGGGTCGCCGGGTTCGGGGTCGGCGTTGCAGTAGGAGCCTTGGGCGATTTCGATCGGGGGTAAAAGGCTGTGGATGCCCCGCGCCATCACGGATTTGGCTGTGCCGCGTCGGCCGGCGATCGCTACCCCGCCCAAGCCCGGATCAACGGCGGTGAGTAACAGCGCCAGTTTGATCGCTTCTTGGCCGACGACGGCGGTAAGGGGAAAGCTGGTATTGAGGGGGGCAGTGGTGGGCATAGCAGGAGCGATCGCAAACGGGGTCAAGCTCCTATCATAAAACATCCCCCGGCCCCCACCGATCCCAAGTGGTGATGGGGAATGATTAGGGCTGAATCAGTGAGGCAACGGGGAGGATGAGGTCGGGAAAGGCCAGGGGCGCGATCGCCCCCTCTCGCTGCGTCCTGGTGATAGCGTTCGATTGTCCATTGATAGGTGTTGACGGTCATGGCGATCGCAGCTTAAGGCATTGCCGATGATGATAGTTCAAATTTTCGTGTAGGTTTGATCGAGAACACCCCGCCGCGAGGATGCGCTGATGTCGTTGGTTGAGCAATATATCCGGGATTTGGTGGCCAACCGGGCCACGGGTGCAACGGTGGCGGAAACGACCCACTACCCCGCGTTACAGAAATTACTCGATGGCTTGGGAGCCGAGCTAAAACCCAAGGTGCGCTGTATTACGGGACTGAGCAACCAAGGGGCGGGGATGCCCGATGGGGGGCTGTTTACGGCGGGGCAGTTTCGGCAGCAGGAGGGCGATCGCCCCCTCGAACCAACGAACCCAGAGCGCGGCGTGATTGAGGCCAAGGGCATTGGCGCGAATGTCCTGAAAACGGCGCGGTCTGAGCAGGTGCATAACTATTGGTTGAAATATCGTCAGGTGTTGGTGACGAATTTTCGCGAATTTTTGCTCGTGGGCTGTGATGGAGACGGGGACAAGGTCGAGTTAGAGTTTTTCAGTTTGGCGAAAACCGAGGCGGAATTTTGGCAGTTGGCCCAAAATCCGAGGGCATTGGCGGCTCAATCGGGTCAATCCTTAACGGAATATCTGAAGCGGGTGATGTTGTCCACGGCGGCGATCGCATCCCCGGAAGATGTGGCGTGGTTTCTCGCTTCCTACGCACGGGATGCCAGGGTACGCATCGAGCAACAGCAGGATCTCCCCACTCTTCAGATGATCCGCGACAGTTTTGAAACGGCGTTGGGGATTCATTTTGAAGCGGAACGGGGCGATCGCTTTTTCCGGTCTACTCTGGTGCAAACCCTGTTTTATGGCATTTTTTCGGCGTGGGTGTTATGGCATCGCGAAGGGTCAAAAGGTGAGTTTAATTGGGAGCGATCGTGGCGATTTTTGCGGGTTCCGATTTTGCAAATGTTGTTTCATCGGTTGAGTGATCCGGAAACGTTGGAATTACTGGGGTTAATCCCGGTTTTAGATGGGGCAACGGCGGCCCTGAATCGGGTCAATCGTGCGGAATTTTTCAGCACCTTTAACGACAGTCAGGCGGTGCAATATTTCTATGAACCATTTTTGCAAGCGTTTGACCCAGAATTGCGCAAGGAGTTAGGGGTTTGGTACACGCCGCCGGAGGTGGTGCGCTACATGGTGGCGCGGGTGGATCGGGTCTTACGGGATGAGTTGAATTGTCCTGACGGGTTGGCGAGTGAGGAGGTGTATATTCTCGATCCCTGTTGTGGTACGGGGGCTTATTTGGTGGCGGTGATTGAACAAATCGCGGCCACATTGCAGGCTAAGTCAGCGGATTCTGGGTTGGGATCGTTGGCGACGATGGAAAGCCTAAAAGAGATTGTTTTAAAGCGGGTGTTTGGGTTTGAAATCTTGACGGCTCCGTTTGTAGTGGCTCATTTGCAGGTGAGTTTGTTGTTACAAAAGTTTGGCGAGTCGTTGGAGTTGTACGGGAAAGATCAGGAGCGGGTGGGGATTTTTCTCACTAATGCGCTAACGGGTTGGCGACAGGGTGAGCCGTTGCCAATTCCGAATTTTCCGGCGTTGGAACGGGAGCGGGATGCAGCGGAGGAGGTGAAAAAGAGTAAGCCGATTTTGGTGGTGATTGGCAATCCACCCTATAACAGTTTTGCGGGGATTGCGGTGGATGAGGAGCGGGAATTATCCGATGCGTACCGAGAAACGAAGCACGCGCCGCGCCCCCAGGGTCAGGGGTTGAATGATCTTTATGTGCGTTTTTTCCGCATGGCGGAGCGGCGAATTGTGGAGCAAACGGAGCGGGGGATTGTGTGTTTTATTTCTAATTATTCGTGGTTGGATGGGTTATCGTTTACGGGAATGCGGGAACGATATTTAGAGATTTTTGATCAGGTTTGGGTTGATAATTTACATGGCGATCGCATCATTTCAGAATATGCACCCGATGGACGAACGAGCGAAACGGTTTTTGCCATCCCAGGGTTTTCAGCGGGTATTAAGGTGGGAACGGCGATCGCACTATTGATGAAGGGTAAAAAATCTCAAGATTGCCAAATCTTTTATCGCGATTTTGATCAAGCGCGTGCCGTGGAACGTTGTAAGGCAATGGCTGAAAGTTTAGAAGAACTCAAGCCCAATTATCAAACAGTCTCCCCATCCCTTGCCCTCGGTCTCCCCCTCAACCCCAAAACAATCACCGCCGCCTATTTCGATTGGCCATTGTTAACCGAATTATTACCTATTTCCTTTCCCGGTGTTAAAACTAGTCGTGATGATTTTTTAGTTGATATCGACAAAAAAGAACTTGAAACAAAAATAAAAGAATATTTTGATAGAAATATTAGTGATCATGAAATAAAAAATAAATATCCTGTTGCCATGGAAGAGACAAAAACATTTAAAGCTAAAGCTGTTCGTGAATTTCTGCTAGATCAAGGAATAAAGAAGGGTTATTTTGTAGAGTATTTATATCGACCATTTGACAAGCGGTGGTTGTATTGGGAACCAAATACAGACTTGTTAGATCGTAAACGTACAGAATATTTTGAAGTTCAACAGCCGAATAAAAATCTATGGTTAGCAGCAGCACAGAAACATAGAAGAGAATTTGATTCTCCCTGTGTCTCTAGCGTTCTTACATCAGGACATATTATTGAACGCGGGGCTAATTTATTTCCATTGAAAACGCCTCCCGATGTGTGGGGAAGTTTATTTAAAAATGGCTCTGAACATTTATTGGGCGATAGTGAATTAACCATGAATTATTCACCGGATGCCATTGCTTATCTACGAAATTTGTCTTTAGAGATCACATCAGAGGCATTGTTTTTTCATTGTGTCGCGATTCTGTATTCCTTTGAGTATCGAACAGAAAACGGGGATGCACTGAAACAAAATTGGCCCCGGATTCCGTTACCGAGCAACAAAAAACACCTCGAACAATCCGCCCAACTCGGTCAACAACTCGCTGCCCTCCTTGACCCCGAAACCCCCGCCCTCGGAGTCACCCAAACCGTCAGCGACCCCCTCAAAATCATCGCCGTTCCCACCAGCACCCACGGCGGCAACCTCAAACCCGAAGACTTCGCCCTCACCGCCAACTGGGGCTACGGCGGCAACGGCAAACCCACCATGCCCGGCAAAGGCAAAGCCATCCAACGCCCCTACACCCCCGCCGAACGCGACACCCTCGGTGCAGACCGGATCGCCCTGCTCGGTGAACACACCTACGATATTTATCTGAGCGATCGCGCCTATTGGTGCAACGTACCCGATCGCGTCTGGCACTACACCCTCGGCGGCTACCCAGTGCTGAAAAAATGGCTCAGTTATCGCGCCGAAAAAGTGCTAAAACGTCCCCTCAAACAAGACGAATTTGTCCACGTCATCCACACCGCCCGCCGCCTCGCCGCCATCCTCCTCCTCACCCCCGCCCTCAATGCCAACTATCGCGCCATCAAAGCCAACCTCTACCCCTGGAAATCCGAACAAGGGGCCTAACAAGGGGCTGAACAAGGGGCCTAACAAGGGGCTTAAGCCCCTTGCCTGGCAGTGATGAACTAAGACATCCGCGTTAGGGGGGCGTGTTGGGGGTCCATCACCTTCTTGCCGATGCCGGGGAATTTCACCCCTAAGTGAACCTTGTGCTTCGTGCCAAACACATGGGTCACTTCCCCTTCACCAAATTGGTCATGGACGATGCGATCGCCCACGAGCCAATTGTCGGGATTATTATCGATTTTCGGGGGGGAATCATCAACGGCCTTGGGTTTGCGTCGCCGATGGAAGCGATCGGGTTGGCTGACGAATTCTTCCGGTAGTTCACTAAGGAACTGCGACGGCACACAACTTTCAGAACTGCCCCAGAGGCGACGCATTTGGGCATGGGTCATGAATAGCTGTTCCTGGGCGCGGGTGATGCCCACATAGCAGAGGCGGCGCTCTTCTTCGAGGGAGGCGGGGTCATGGAGCGATCGCGCATTGGGCAGCAAACCCTGTTCCATCCCCACCATAAACACCACCGGAAATTCCAACCCCTTCGCCGCGTGGAGGGTCATCAGGGTCACGGCTTCGGTTTCGTCTTGGAGATTGTCCAGATCCGAGGCGAGGGAGGCATTTTCAAGGAAATCTTGAAGCCGCTCGGTTTCGTTTTCCTCCTGGAACTCGGCGACCGCGTTGAGCAATTCGTTGAGGTTTTCGATCCGGTTGTTGGCCTCGTCCGTGCCCTGCTGTTGGAGGTCTTCCACATAGCCCGAATCCTTGAGCAGCCCTTGGGCCAACTGTAACGCCGGGATGTCGTGGGCCAATTGGCCTTGATAGCGTTTGATCAACTCCACAAACTCCAGCACCCGTTTTGCGGCTCGGCCCGCGAGGGTTTGGGCAGAGGTTTCATCGCTGAGGATTTCCCAGAGGGGTACGCCCAACTCTTGGGAGGCGTTTTGGAGGTTTTCCAGGGTGGATTTACCGATTCCCCGGCGCGGCGTGTTGATAATTCGCAGCAGGCTCACGGTGTCGGCGGGGTTGGCGATCGCCCGCAGATAGGCCAGCATATCTTTAATTTCTTTGCGATCGTAGAACTTCAAACCCCCCACAATCGTGTAGGGAATTTTCCCCCGCAGGGCATCTTCAAGGGCGCGGGATTGGGCATTGGTGCGGTAAAGAATCGCAAAACTGCCCCAGGTCAATTCCGGATGATCCGATCGCAAACCGTGCATTTGATCGAGGACAAAGCGGGCTTCGGTCTGTTCATTGTCGGTTTTGGCAATGTAGATCGGCTCCCCCTCGCCCCGTGTCGCCCGCAAAATCTTATCAATGCGTTGGCTGTTGTGATCAATGAGTTCATTGGCGGCGTAGAGAATCGTGGCGCGGGAGCGGTAGTTATGTTCGAGCTTCACCATGGTTTGGGTGGCCTCATCGGGCAAACCATCGCCAAAATCCTGTTGGAAGCCCAGCAAGATCCGAAAATCCGCCATCCGGAACGAATAGATCGATTGATCCGCATCGCCCACCACGAAGACGGAGCGATCGCGCCAATTCCACGCCTTCGGGTTAGTCTCCCCATTGGTGGTCAAGAGCCGGATAAAATCGTACTGAATCCGGTTTGTGTCCTGATATTCATCGACGAGAATATGGTGAAACTGCTTGTGCCAATAGCCCAGCACACTTTCATTCTGCTCAAACAACCGCACCGGAATCAGCAACAGATCATCAAAATCTAGACCATTATTGGCCGCCAGTTGATCCTGATAGAGTTCATACACTTCCGCGATCGTGCGCCCGCGATAGTCGGGGTTTTCCTTGGCGTATTCGACCGGTGAGAGGCCGAGGTTTTTCGCGTTGCTGATCGCGTAGCGGATTTTGCGGGGGTCGAATTTTTTGCTGTCTAGATTGAGTTGTTTCGTGGTGATCGACTTCACCACACCATTCACATCAGCATCATCAAAAATGGTGAAGTTTTTGCCCCAGGTGCGCCCCCGTTCGTCTTGATATTTATCCACATCGAGGCGCAAAATCCGCGCCGCCAAACTGTGAAACGTGCCAATCCACAGGGGTTTGATTACGTCTTTGTAGACTTGCGATCGCAGCTTCGTTTGGATCGCCGCTTCCAACGCATCCAGGGGCTTGTTGTGGTGCTTGTGGGCTAATTTATCCGCAAAGAGGCGATCGATCCGCTCCTTCATTTCCCGTGCCGCCTTGTTTGTGAAGGTGACCGCGAGAATATTTTCCGGATGAACATGATGCTCATGGATCAGGTTAAAAATCCGGTAGGTCAGGGCCCTCGTCTTTCCCGACCCAGCCCCAGCCACCACCAGGAGCGGCCCGCAAAAATGTTCAACGGCGCATCGTTGGGCAGGATTCAGATGGGACAGAAAGTCGGTACTCATGGGCAAGGATACAAGTAACAAAAATACAGTGACCCAAACAGAGTCATGCTCTTCATTGTATCGACTCGGTGAATGATTCCGAAAAATCAGGCTTTCAGACCCCGCCCTTTCAATCAACACCCTGATCGGCCAACGGAACTTGATAGACTTCCCCCTTGAGAAAACGGAGGCTTTACGCCTGCACTCGTAATACACTGAAAACACCACCGTTGAACTCGACGCATGACCCCTTCCATCGCTCACCTTGGCCCCCCCGGAACCAATGCAGAAACGGCCGCCATCGTCTACCGCAATCGCCTCCAAAAGAACACCGGCCACGCAGCCATCCTCTGCCCCTACCCCACCATTGCCCAAACCCTCAAAGCCGTGGCCGCTCAACAGGTGGATCTAGCCGTTGTGCCGGTGGAAAACTCAATTCAGGGAAGTGTGGCCGTCACCCTCGATACCCTCTGGGAGTTGGAACACCTGCAAATCCAACAGGCCCTCATTCTCCCGATTCATCATGTGTTGGTGTCCTGTGCTGCGGATTTCCAGGCGATTCAAACGGTCTATTCTCACCCGCAGGCCTTGGCGCAATGTCAGCGGTGGCTAGAATGTCACCTTCCCCAGGTGCAACAGTTGGCCAGCAATTCCACCACCGAGGCCCTGGCCGGTCTCCGCGCTGACCCGACGGTGGGCGCGATCGCCTCGGCCCGCGCTGCCCATCTCTACGACCTGCCCATTCTCGCCGATCGCATCAACGACTATCCCGACAACTGCACCCGCTTCTGGGTCGTGGGGCGCGAACCGGGAGAACCGGGGGACTATATTTCCCTGGCTTTCAGTGCGGCGGCGAATCTTCCCGGTGCATTGGCCAAACCGCTGCAAGTCTTCGCCGATCGCCACATCAACCTGAGCCGGATCGAATCGCGCCCCACCAAGCGATCGCTCGGTGAATATCTCTTTTTCATCGACCTCAACAACACCCCCCGCAACACCGAATCTCTCCACACCGCCCTCCACGAACTCCCCCAATACACCGAAATCCTCAAAATCTTCGGCTGTTACGCCGCCTCTCCCATCCTCGCCCCCGAACTCGAAATTGATTAACCTCGTCCCCCTCATGACGCTTCACCCATCAACCCCACCCCCCGAAATGCTTGCTACGGAATCAACGCCCTCCCCCTGTTTAGTGGGTTGCTACTGGATAACGCCACCCGTTAGACTAATACCCATATCGCCATTTTGACATCTACAGAGACCTCTAATCGTGAGTACTAAGGAACGGCTTCTCAACGAAATTAGCCAAGCACCAGATTTTTTGCTTGAAGAAGTCTTAACTTTTTTCCTGTTTCTGAAGCAGAGGCTCTCAGAGCGGAACAGCGAACATCAGGCGATATCTGCACCCTTAAATCCTAAAACACCTAATTTTTTGCTGAAGGCAAGAGAAATCGGTCAGGCTCTCTCCTCGAGTCAAGCGGACGGCTTATTACCCACTGATTTCGCCAAAAATTTAGACCATTACTTATACGGTGCGCCAAAAATAGAGGAATGAGAACTATTTTTGTCGATACAGGCTACTGGATCGCGCTCATTTCTCCTGATGATGATCTACATGACCAAGCCCTCTGGATTACTGAACAAGTCTTGCCGGCTCAGTTTGTCACAACAGAGTTAGTGCTCAATGAGTTGCTGAATGCTTTTTCGCGGCATGGGGCAAGATTTCGGCAAGCTGCGGTGAGTTTAATTGATTCATTGCTAGAGGATGAAACTGTTGAAATTATTCCCCAGAGCATTCAACTTTTTCATGCTGCCCTGGCACTCTATCGGCAGCGCCCTGACCAGGCTTGGAGCCACACGGATTGTGTTTCGTTTCATCTGATGCGGGAGCGCAAGATTATGGAAGCATTGGCCTATGATCGCCATTTTGAGCAGGCGGGTTTTGTGGCGTTGCTGCGCGATCGCTCCAGTCTGTAGTTGCTTAAACATGGCCAAACTGTAGCCGGGCCAGGTGTATGAGTGCAATTTCAAAGCCCCAATTGGGCGAGAAATGCCGCGCCGTCCTTATCCGGATCGCACCCAAACACGAGGCTTTGGATGTGGATCGTGTGGATTATTTCGTCGAGGGGTCGGGGGAGGGGTTCGGGATAGAGGAGGATGGCGCGATCGCTCTGTTTAAAGTGGGCGTAGGCGAGGATTTGATTAATGTCGGCTTGGCTGGGTTTGTCGGGGGTTTTGTATTTGGTGTCGAGGACGGCGATCGCTTGGTTTGTGGTGCGATCGTCTGCATGGTTTTACTGAGTTTCAAACAAATGACTGGGCAGTTGAGACTGACGAATTATGGATTTGAGCGTTCCAGTCTTGAGAGTCTTGTGGTCGGGAACAGGGACAGTGATGGTGGTGTCTTCCAATTGGCGCTGCATGATAATGTGGCTACCACGCTGCCGAATTTTGACAAAGCCTTGAGATTGAAGAATTTTACAGACGCTTTGACCCGATAAGGTTCTGAGCTTACCCAACCGCCACCTCTAGCTCAGTAATGACCACATTTTGCTGTAGGCGCTGCTCGATTTCACTACGGCTTGCACATTCAAAGAAAAGTTCGAGAGCTTCGCTGAGGTTCTGTTTGGCTTCCTCTACGGAGTCTCCCTGACTGGCGATGTCAAGTTCTGGGCAGAGGGCAACGTAGCCATCCGTTTCCGGTTGGATGATGGCGGTGAACGTTCGGGTTTGCTTCATGGTGTGGGCAGGAGGAGATAGCGCATTCACCCATGATAGCGATTGCGATCGGAGATATTGCAGCCCGATCAAAGCCCCAATTGGGCGAGAAATGCCGCGCCGTCCCTATCCGGATCGCACCCAAATACGAGGCTTTGGATGTGGATCGTGTGGATTATTTCGTCGAGGGGTTTGGAAAGGGGTTCGGGATAGATGAGAATGGCGCGATGGGTGGCTACGCGATCGCTCTGTTTAAAATGGGCGTAGGCGATGATTTGATTAATGTCGTCTTGGCTGGGTTTGTCGGGGGTTTTGTATTTGGTGTCGAGGACGGCGATCGCTCGGTTTGTGGTGCGATCATACAGGATGAGATCGATTTTGTAGCGGTGATTGGAGCTTAATTTGTAGGGGTCTTGGGCTTTGAGGTAATAGCGGGGCGGCAGGTGTTGCGCCAGCCAAGCGGCGACGTAGGCTTCGTAGAGTTGGGCGGTGTTGAGGAGGAAGGGCAGGGCGTGGCGATCGCCATGGGCCTGGCCGGGGCTGAGGTGTTCGAGGAAGAAGCCGCAGAGGGTATGGGGGATTTGATAGTCGGCATTGAGGCGATCGTAGGGGCGATTGCGGCAGTCGGCGGCGGTGTAGGGGACGAGGGCGATCGCACCGGAGAGGGCACGGTGGGCGCGGGCGAGTTGGATTTGGGTGGTGTCGTGAAAGAGGTGGCGGGTGCGGCGCAGGTGGTGCAATGTCCAGAGCAGGATTTGGTTGTCGGGAATGTCGGCGGTGCGGGTGGTGTAGTGGCAGGGTAGGCGGGTGGCCCAGGGCGATCGTGCCGTGCGCGGCCAATCAATGCGGCCACGGGGGGAAATGAGGCGATCGCGGTGGGGTTGGTAGTTCGCGACGAGGCCCTGACGGATGCGATCCAAAATCCGATTTGCAAGGATGCGAGCGAGGAGATCACACAGATCTTCGAGGCGATCGCAGGTGGTCAGTTGCTCGAACATCTGGAGACTTTTCAAGCTGCCAACGGTGTCGAGCATCTGCCAGATATTAGCGATCGCGGTTTTGGGCTGAATGCGAATGGTGAGATCGGGCGTGAGGGGAATTGTGCCGATCACGCCTTTAGCGGTCAGTTTCCAGCGATTTTGATTTTTAAAACTGGGGGTTTCAATGTCGATTTTTTGACGATAGTGCTGCCAAATCTGTTGGCCCATTTCGTCTTCTAGTTCATCCCGCCCGAACCATCGCGGCTGGTATTCAATCAGGGAAATTTCAAGCATCGGACACAGGGCGATCGCGCTGAATTCGCTCTTTAATCGTATCCCACTGAAACGCCTCGATTTGTTCTAGATTGCTATAAAACAGTTCTTCAAGATAGGGATAAATTTCGAGTTGCCAAATGTCGGCTATTGTTTCGTTGAGGTTGTCCGTTAGGAAAAAAGAGATGCCGATCGCGTAGTTTTTATCATTGATTGTGGTGTTAAT
Organism: Spirulina subsalsa CS-330; assembly: GCF_028330765.1. Taxonomy (GTDB): domain Bacteria; phylum Cyanobacteriota; class Cyanobacteriia; order Cyanobacteriales; family Spirulinaceae; genus Spirulina; species Spirulina subsalsa_A. The sequence goes on from NZ_JAQMTY010000021.1 coordinate 15,069, forward strand.
TTGCTCCAATATTGCGATCAAGCCATCGGGGTTAAATCCAGTTTGTTCGCGCTCATGCCATTGTTTCAAAATGCTGTAGTCGGGGGCAAGTTCGATGAATGCGAAACGGCGGCGGAGGGCATGATCTACAAGGGCAATGGAGCGATCGGCGGTGTTCATTGTGCCGATGATGTAGACGTTTGACGGAATGCTGAAACTTGCCTTGCTTGTCGCGAGTTTGATGGTGCGATCGCGATATTCGAGCAGATAGAGAAGTTCACCAAACACGGCGGATAGGTTAGCGCGGTTAATTTCGTCGATAATCAAAACGCTGTTGCTGTGGCATTGACGGGCGCGATCGCAAAAGTCCAAAAAGCGACCGGGCATCATTTTATAGGTGAGTTGACCATTTTTATCTGCGATCGGTCGAAGTCCTTGCATAAAGTCTTCGTAGGTGTAAGCGGGGTGGAGTTGAATGGTTTCGATTAGTCCATCGGTTTCGCTGGTGAGGTAGTTTGCGAGGTTTTGGGCGAGGTGGGTTTTGCCGGTTCCCGGTGGGCCCGTGAGGATGATTTGTCGTTTACGGTTGATAGCAGAAATTATGAGTCTGAGTCTCTGCTCATCCAGCATCGTTTCTTTTAAAAGAAAATCGATTTTCTTTGAATCTATTTCTTCTATAACAGGGTTAGATGATTTTGGCGGCTCTATTTCATACCAAAATTGGTGAGGTCTGTATGAGTCGAAAACTCTAATGTTAGGTTCTTTTTTTTGAATCGTTTTCTTAAAACGACTTACTTTAGATGCAACTTGTTGCTGAAATCCCTGATCGCTAAAAAGTAATTTTCCACTGCTTTCTCTCTCCTCATTTTGTATTTTTCTCTTTACTTCATGGTATTCTGGATATTGCTTTATTATCGCAGCCGCAATTTCTTTCGTGCCGAAATAATGTCCTGGATTTTCTTTTAAAAAATTGATAACCTGTTGATAAAATGGTGGTGTTTGAATCATTGATTTTGCTACCCTGGTCACTCAGGATTTTACATCAGATGTAGTACATCAGTAGGCTTTTTTTATGGGCAAAGCAATCGCTATCATCAGATTTGATGGGATTTTCAACCCATAGTTTACCTACAATTTTAAGCTCGCTGGTGTACTATTTTTCTCATAGAACAACCTCTCGCCCCGGTGATGGATCGCGATCGCCCCCAAACACTTCATCTGGATTAATATCCAAAGACTCAATTTGCCATTTTTCCCGAAATGCCGCCAACCCATCACCAAACAATGATGATGTTTCACTATCCATGGTCGTAGATGGGCTACGTTCTTGGGTTTGCAACATCTCAGCAAACTGTAAGATTTTTTGCTGATGTGCATCCGGCAAACTGCGCAAAATTTGGATCACTTTTTCGGTAGTGCATTTTAGTGCAGGCTAGAGGAAAAGATAGGGGCATCTTGCTCCGCCAGCTTCTCTCTGATGCCCCGATTGTACTCATGGATGAACAGCCATATCGCCCCAATGTGGTTCTCCACCTTTTTCGAGAACGACA
>NZ_JAQMTY010000241.1 GCF_028330765.1 Spirulina subsalsa CS-330
CGATCTCACCTGCGATCGCTTCTCCCTTTCAAATTCAGCGTCGAAACAGCACCCTATGCCATCCATTGGGTGTGGAAAAATTCGCCCTTCGGCTTATCTGTGCGTTCGTAGGTATGAGCGCCGAAATAATCCCGTTGGGCTTGGGTGAGGTTTTGGGGGAGCCGTTCCCGTCGGTAGCTGTCGAAATAATCCAACGACGAGCTAAACGCCGGAACCGCAATCCCCAACTGATTCGCCATCACCAACACCTCACGCCAGGCCGATTGGCGATCGAGAATGCTCTGTTTAAACTCCGGTGCGAGGAGCAAATTCGGCAGATCCGGATTTTCCGTGAACGCTGCCTTAATTTTGTCGAGGAAACCCGCCCGGATAATACAACCGCCTTTCCAAATCCGGGCATCTTCACCCAGATCTAAACCGTAGTTATATTCCTGGGAGGCCTTGCGCAGTAACGCCATCCCCTGAGCATAGGAACACATTTTCGAGCAATAGAGCGCGTCCCGCACTTGGTTAATAAAGGTCTGCTTGTCGCCGCTGAAACTGCCCACCTCGGCGGTAATTTCCTGGGCTGCCGCGACTCGCTCATCCTTATAGGACGACATAATCCGCGCATTCACCGCTGCATACATCGTCGGCACGGGTACACCCAATTCCAACGCAGACATCACCGTCCAGCGGCCCGTCCCCTTCTGGCCAGCGGTGTCCATAATCAGATCCACCAAATGCTGATCGGTTTCGGTGTCCATCTTGGTGAAGATGTCGGCGGTGATTTCAATCAAAAACGAGTTTAACTCCTCGGTTTTGTTCCATTCGGCAAATACTTCGTGCAGTTCGGGGTTGGTCAAGCCTGCACCCAGTTTGAGCAGGTCGTAGGCTTCGGCGATCAGTTGCATATCGCCGTATTCAATGCCGTTGTGAACCATCTTGACGTAGTGACCCGCGCCACCACGACCGATATAGGCTACACAGGGGCCATCGTCCACTTGGGCGGCGATTTTGACGAGAATCGGTTCAAGTTCTTGGTAGGCGCTGGCGGTTCCGCCGGGCATCAGGCTGGGGCCTTTTAACGCGCCTTCTTCGCCGCCGCTGACTCCCATGCCCACAAAGCCGAGGCCGGTGGCTTCGAGGTCTTGGGTGCGGCGTTCGGTGTCTTCGTAGAGGGAGTTGCCGCCGTCGATGATCATGTCGCCGGGTTCGAGCAGGGGTTTCAGTTGCTCGATCACTTTATCCACGGGGCCACCGGCTTTGACCATCACCAAGACTTTGCGGGGACGTTCTAGGAGTTGCACAAATTCTTCGAGGGAGTAGGCGGCTTTGACATCTTTGCCTTGGGCCCGTTCCGCCATAAATTGCTCGGTTTTGGCGCTGGTGCGGTTGTAGACGGCGATGGGAAAGCCGCGACTTTCCACGTTGAGGGCGAGGTTTTCACCCATGACGGCTAGACCGATTACACCAAAGGTTCGCTTTGTCATATCTTGCTCTATATCCTCATCTATAGCAGTGCGGGCGCTTCAAAACAATGCAGCCCTTCGTACCGTTCAGCCTAGCCTGAACATTTCCGATCTACGCTAAAGAAGAGCTTAAGAACGGAGCGATCGCCCCTCCTTGGGGCAGTCCTCCCAAACCGCCCTAGGGGACAGTGGGACGGGGGCGATCGCGCCTTGACTGGACGGGGGCGATCGCTCCGCTTCGATCAACAATTCCGGACAATTCCCCATCCACACCACGCCGCGAGAGAATACCGTGGGGCCCGCCATCATCTGATAATATTATGTAGATATATTACAAATCCTTTAAGAATCTTAAAATCCTATGGAGCTACTGGTCGTTGGTGGAACAGGCACGTTAGGTCGGCAAATTGTACGACGTGCCATTGATGCAGGTCATTCGGTACGGTGCTTAGTCCGGAACCCTCGTAAAGCATCGTTTCTTCAGGAATGGGGAGCCAAACTCATTCAAGGCGATCTCTGTGACCCTGAGACCCTAGCTCCGGCCCTTGACGGTGTGGAGACCCTGATCGACGCAGCGACCACACGGGCAACGGATTCCCTCCGGATTCGCCAAGTGGATTGGGATGGCAAAGTTGCCCTGATCCAAGCCGCCAAAGCCGCCGGGATCAAACGCTACATTTTTTTCTCGATTCTCAATGCGGAGAACTTCCCGAATGTGCCCTTAATGGAGATCAAGCACTGTACCGAGAAGTATCTCGCCGAAGTGGGGATGGACTACACGATCTTGCGGCCCTGCGGGTTTATGCAGGGGTTGATCGGGCAGTATGCTGTGCCGATTTTGGATAATCAAGTGGTGTGGATTACCGGGTTGGGATCGGCGATCGCCTACATGGACACCATTGATATTGCCAAATTTGCGATCCGTGCCGCCGAAACCCCCGCCGCTGCCAATCGCACCCTGCCCGTCGTTGGCCCTCGTGCCTGGGGTGCTTACGAAATCATCCGCCTCTGCGAACGCCTCGCCGGCCAAACCGCCAAAACCGCCCGCCTCGAACTCCCCATCCTGCGCATCATCCGCGCCATCGTCCGCAGCTTCCAATGGGGCTACAATGTCGGCGATCGCCTCGCCTTCGCCGAAGTCCTTGCCAGCGAAACCCCCCTCGATGCCCCCATGGCGGAAACCTATCAACTCCTCGAACTCGACCCCGCCGAAACCACTACCCTCGAAGCCTATCTTCAAGAGTATTTCTCCCGCATCATGAGCAAACTCAAGGAAATCGGCTACGAAAAAGAAAAAGAGAAAAAACGCCGCCAGAAAAAAACCATTAAAGCAAAATAGGCAAAAACTGGGGAATCGTCTCATCCCCCTCCTCCTCATCCCAACTGTGTAGTTTTAGGGTCAATCCAGCCCCCTGACTACACAGGGAAAACCTCTATCCCTTAAAATTGCTGTACTCCATTCTCCCAAAAGCACCGTGCCGAAAATAGGCATCCTGTTCAATGACATTAAACCCACCGCCTGCCGCATTGCCCAAGAGCTAGAAGAAACCCTCACGGCAGCCGGCCATGAAGTTTGTGTGCGTTCTAGCCAAGGCGGCCTCCTGGGCTATCATCAGGGCGACGAACTCCCTTCCCCCATTGCCGCTGAATCCCTCATTCCCGATGGCTTTGACGACACCATGAGCTTCGGGATTGTCCTCGGTGGTGATGGCACGGTTTTGGCTGCCTGTCGGCAAGTGGCGGCCCTAGAACTCCCCCTCTTAACCGTCAATACCGGTCACATGGGGTTTTTAACCGAAACCTACGTCAACCAATTGCCCCTGGCGTTAGAAGCCGTCCAAGCGGGGAACTATCAGCTTGAAACCCGCTCCATGCTCAATGTCCAGGTGTATCGCCAGGATACCCTTCTTTGGGAAGCCCTCTGTTTAAATGAAACGGTCTTGCACCGGGAACCCCTCACCAGCATGTGCCATTTTGAAATCAAAATCGGCCACCATGCCCCCGTCGATATTGCCGCCGATGGGGTGATCATTTCCACCCCCACCGGCTCCACCGCCTATTCCCTCAGTACGGGCGGGCCCGTGTTAACCCCCGATGTGCCCGTGTTGCAACTCGTTCCCATTTGTCCCCATTCCCTCGCTTCGCGGGCCTTGGTGTTTTCCGAGAGCAATCCGGTGCAGATTTTCCCGGCCACGCCGAATCCGATGGTGATGGTGGTGGATGGCAATGGGGGCTGTCCGGTGCTGCCTCAGGATCGATTGTTGGTGCAGCGATCGCAATACTCCGCCCACTTCATTCGCCTCCAATCCCCCGAATTTTTCCGCATCCTCCGGGAAAAACTTGGCTGGGGACTGCCCCACATCGCCAAACCCACCTCCGTCGAACTGCCTTAATACGGTGCGATCGCAGCAATTTCCCCCCAAGTCCGACCCTGAACTGTAGCTGAGACTACCTTCACAACCCAATGATCATGGGACGCTACTTTCGATCCGTGGTGAGATTTCCCCATGCAAACGCCCCCCGAACTCGAAGTTTATAACCTGACCAAACGCTTTGGTTCCCTCGTTGCCCTTGACCAAGTTTCGATGAAGGTGCGCCCCGGTACGATTCACGCCCTCCTCGGTGAAAATGGGGCGGGAAAAAGTACCCTCGTGAAATGTGTGATGGGGTTTTATCACCCGGATCATGGTGATGTGATGATTGGCAAACAAGCCCGCCAGATTGACAATCCCCGCGACGCGCACCATTTCGGCGTTGGCATGGTGTATCAGCATTTCACCTCTGTCCCCGCCATGACCGTTGCGGAAAATCTCGTCCTCGCCCGCAACGAATCCCACCACCTGATCAATTGGGCCCAGGAACGGGAGCAATTAGCGGCGTTTATGGATACTTCTCCTTTTCAAATTCCTCTGGATGTCCCTGTGGCTCAACTGGCCGCCGGTCAAAAACAAAAACTCGAAATCCTCAAACAGATCTACCTCAAAAGTACAGTTCTGATCCTCGATGAACCCACCTCGGTACTCACCCCCAACGAAGCCGATGAGGTGCTGGGACTGTTGCGCGAAGAGGTGACAGCGGGCAAACTGAGCATCCTCCTGATTACCCACAAATTCCGCGAAGTCTCTGCCTTTACCGATGAGGTGACGGTGTTGCGGAAGGGAAAATGGGCCGGGAGTGGGCTGGTGGCGGATCTTTCCGTGGCGGAGATGTCGGCGATGATGCTGGGAGAAAGTAAGGAGCGCAAAGAGGTGGCCAAAGAAGGCGACCCGACGCAGTTACCCATGTTGGCGGTGCAAGGGTTGGGGGCGGATAAGGATAATGGCTTGCCCGCGATCGCAAACCTCTCCCTCACTGTCCATCGCGGCGAAATTGTCGGGATTGCGGGCGTGTCGGGCAACGGCCAAAAGGAATTTGTCGAAGTCTTGGCGGGACAGCGATCGCCCACCGCCGGCACGATCACCGTCAACGGCGAACCCTACCGCGCCACCCGTGAAGAAATGACCCGCCATCGTATTTTCGCCCTCCCCGAAGAACCGTTAAAAAATGCCTGTGTTCCCCATATGTCCGTCGCGGAAAACATGGCCCTGCGCACCTTCGATCGCCCCCCCCAAGCCAAATGGAGCATTTGGCTGATCTGGTCAGCGATTCGCCACATGGCCACGGGCTTAATCGCCTCCTTTAAGGTGAAAACCCCCTCCCCCGATACCCCCATTGAAAACCTCTCCGGGGGCAATGTGCAGCGAGCTGTCCTCGCACGGGAACTGTCCGAGGAAGGGATTCAACTCCTGATCGCGGCTAACCCCTGTTTTGGGCTAGATTTTGCCGCTGTGGATGATATTCATAGCCAAATCGTGGCGGCCCGTAATCGCGGTGTGGCGGTGCTATTGGTCAGTGAAGATTTGGACGAGTTATTGGTATTGAGCGATCGCCTCATCGTCATGAGTGAGGGTAAATTCGTCTACGAAAGTGCGATCGCTGATGCCGACCTCGCCACCATCGGCCCCGCCATGGCCGGTCATTAAACACACACCAACGGTTTGAGAATTACGATAGAGGTGAAAGGGTAACCGTTGAACAGATTGAGGTGAGCGATGCAAACTTGGCAAACGTGGATTGGACTGTGTCTCCTCCTTGGCAGTTGTCAGCCCTTAGCACTCGAACCGGAAACCAGCGATCGCCCCACCCCAGATGCGATCGCCCCACCCGCCGCAGCCCCACCCGCCGCAGCAACAGCGATCGCCACCCAACCCCTCAACCCCACGCCGATCACCATTGCCCTCAACGAACTTCCCGCTCCCTACGCCTCCAACAGCGTCCGCAAATCGCCCCAGGTCATCGCCCCGCCCGCCGATGCCTCCCTCAATGTTCCGGCTGGATTTGTGGTCAACATCTTCGCGGACGGATTGGATCATCCCCGCTGGCTCGCGCTGACCCCCAATGGTGATGTCCTCGTCACAGAAACGCGCCAAAACCGCATCCGCCGCCTGATTGACGCAGATCGCGATGGTGTTGCCGAGCAGGTTGAAACCTTTGCCAGCGCGGCGAACGGCTTAGATATTCCCTTCGGTATGGCCTTTGCGGCGGGGTATTTTTTCCTGGGGAATACGGACGAGGTGCGGCGCTATGCCTTGGTCGCCGGACAAACCGCTTTGGAGGGTACAGGCGATCGCATCGTCGCCTTGCCGGGGGGTGGATATAACCAGCATTGGACTCGCAATGTCGTGGTTTCACCCGGAGGCGATCGCCTCTACATTTCCATCGGTTCGCGCTCCAATGCCGACGCAGAAGACCTGCCGCGTGCATCGGTGCAAACCCTGGCGCTTGACGGTCAAACCCTCGAAACCTTTGCCAGTGGTCTCCGCAATCCCGTCGGTTTAGACTTTCATCCCGTCACAGGCGAACTCTACACCACCGTTAACGAGCGCGACGGCCTCGGCGATGACCTCGTCCCGGACTACTTCACCCGCATCCAAGCCGGCGAATTTTTCGGCTGGCCCTATGCCTATCTCACGCCGCAAAATTTAGACCCACGCCACCAGACCAACGGGCAGAGCACAGCCCCCGATCTCGTGCGTCAAACCCAATTGCCTGATGTCCTCTTTCAATCCCATTCGGCGGCGTTGGGGTTGCAATTTTATGACGGCAACACCTTCCCCGATCGCTACCAAAACGGCGCATTTGTCGCATTCCGGGGGTCATGGAATCGGAGCACCGGAACAGGATATAAAGTGGTTTTCGTCCCCTTCGATGTCAACGGTCGGCCCGTGGGTCACTATGAAGACTTTTTAACCGGATTTTTGGTCGATCCCAGCGGCCCGACAACCTGGGCGCGGCCCGTAGGACTCTTGGTGATGCCCGATGGCTCGTTATTAATGACGGACGAGGCTAATCATCGCATTTATCGCATTCAATACAGTCCCTAACGGCGTGAGGGTTGGTGGGGTTGAGAGTGCGATCGCACCCACCCTCGCCACCTTCAACCGTTCTTGCTCATGATTCATTTCATTCTAGGCAGCCTTGGGGGTCAATGAATCCACGAAAGGACGCTGTTATCATGGGTGATCATTGAAACAAGTGCTGACGATCTAAAAATAGCCAATGACTACCCGACTAGAACTTGAATCAGCTATCAAACAACTGCCAGAGCAGGAAATTCGAGATCTGGCAAACTGGCTTCAAGAGTATCTTGATCAAATGTGGGATCAACAACTTGAAACTGACGTTACATCAGGCAAATTAGATCACCTCATTGCTAAGGCAGAAAAAGATATTGCCAAAAATAATGTGAGGGATCTAGATGAAGTCCTTTACAACGAGTGAGTTTTGGAAAGCCTATGCCCATCTATCCCCTAAAATACAAAAGCAAGCGCGAAAAGCTTATCAACTTTGGCAGAAAAACGCATTGCACCCTTCTTTACATTTTAAAAAAGTGGGTAAAAATTTGTGGTCTGCCCGAATCAGCGGTGGATATCGAGCGTTAGCTTTGAAAAAAGACAATAATTATTATTGGATTTGGATTGGCGATCACCATCAATACGAAAATCTTTTGAAGTGATGTTGCACGATGCAGTTGAGGCTTGAATGGAAAATAGAAGTGCGATCGCTCCACCCTCAACCCCGCAATTCCCTGTAGGGTGGGCAGTGTTTCCGTCGATGGTCTGCCGTACAATAAAGACTGTTCTCCGTCACGCAAATACGTCATGGCTTGGCAGTCGGGTCAATCTCTCTACGGCGATCGCTACTCTATCGTCAAAAAAATCGGTCAGGGTGGTTTCGGCATCACCTATCTAGCCCAAGACCAACAGGGTCAGCAGGTGGTGATCAAAACCCTCAAGGATGAGATCATGACCAACCCCGATTATGCCGATTATCGCGATAAGTATTTACGGGATTTTAAAGATGAAGCTCTGAGTCTGGCGGTCTGTCGCCATCCCCACATTGTTCAGATCGAGAATGTTTTCAATCATCAAGGCTTGCCCTGCATTGTGATGGAATATATTCCGGGGTTGGATTTGGGGCAGCGGTTAAGGCAGCACGGCAAATTATCGGAAGCGGACGCGGTGCGGTATGTGCAGCAGGTGGGCGCGGGGTTAGCTGTGATTCACCAAAAGGGGCGACTCCATCGTGACATCAAGCCCCAAAACATTATGGTGCGGGCGAATCGGGATGAGGCGGTATTGATTGATTTTGGGGTTGCGCGGGAGTTTTTGCCCGATGTCACCCAGACTCAAACAGCTATCTTAACCCCTGGTTTTGCACCGATTGAGCAATATGATGAGCAGGCGCGACGGGGTGAGTTTACGGATGTGTATGCGTTGGCGGCAACATTGAGCGCGTTGGTCACGGGTGCAAGTCCGCCGCCGTCGTTTATGCGGGTTATTAACGATCGCTTTCAGGTTCCCCAGAATTGTAGTGCGGCGGTGCGGGCGGCGATTGAGCAGGGAATGGCGATTCCACCGGAGGATCGCCCCAAGACAGTAACAGCGTGGCTGTTATTGTTACAGCCTTCTACGCCTCGGTTACAGGTTCCGGCACGGTATCAACGCTTAGCGGAACTGCTCAAAGCAGGGGATTGGCGAGGAGCCGATCAGGAAACAAGCAAGCAAATGCTAGTGGTGGCGAACCGAACTGAGGAAAGCTGGCTTGATGTAAAAAGTATTGATAATTTCCCCTGTGAGGATTTACGCGCCATTGATCAGCTTTGGGTGCATTACAGTAAGGGGCGTTTTGGGTTCAGTGTCCAGAAGCGGATTTATCAGGCGTTGGGCGGAACTAGGCAGTATGATGAACAGGTCTGGGAAGCGTTCGGGGATGCGGTGGGCTGGCGCAACGGAAAATCTTGGTTGTACTACAAAGACGTAACATTCAACACTCGAGCACAGGAGGGACACCTCCCGTATATGTGGTCGAACAGTTTTAGTTATGGGGGGGGGGTGGAGTTGGAGTGGGAGATTGAGTGGGAGGAACAGTCTGCTCTCGCGTCGAGACTTGTAGGTTGTAATATATAAGAGTTACAGACTTTTTTTCAAGAATCATTAACTCGTTAATTCCCACGAAGTTATGCAGGGTCTGGCTTTTCGATGCCTGGTGCTCGAAAAATGAGTTCTTGGCTCA
>NZ_JAQMTY010000242.1 GCF_028330765.1 Spirulina subsalsa CS-330
CGATGTTCACCTTCTCTCGATCCCCCCTAGCCCCCCTTAAAAAGGGGGGAACGCAAAAAAGTCCCCCTTTTTAAGGGGGATTTAGGGGGATCAAACGCAGACGAGGCCAACATTTGAACGTTATGTATAAGCAGTAGCCCGCAGGAGAGGGCTTTTAGCTCCCTTCTCCTGCGGGAGAAGGGCAGGGGATGAGGGTGCTAACTGGCGAGCAGATCACAAGGGGCGATCGCGGGCGGCGGCTTCTTCGCGGGCGGGGGAGGCATCATAACGGGCATGGGTGGGTAATGCCGCCACGATCGCATCAATCACTTTCCCGACGGTAATAATTTTCAACCCTAGATCCTCGCTGTAGGCTTGGTTTTCAGGAATGATCGCCCGTTTGAAACCGAGTTTGTAGGCTTCCCGCAGGCGGAGTTCTAATTGGGTGACGGGGCGAATTTGGCCGCCGAGGCCCACTTCGCCGATCAGGATCGTGTGGGTATCGACGAGGCGATCGCGAAAACTGGCCACCACCGCGATCGCAATCCCCAAATCCGCCGCCGGTTCCGCCACCACCAAGCCCCCCGCCGACGACACATAGGCATCCAATTTCGAGAGGGGAATCCCCACCCGCTTTTCCAACACCGCGAGGATCTGCTGCAAACGGCTGTAGTCTACCCCCGTGGTGGAGCGACGCGGTGAGGCGTAACTGGTGGGGCTGACCAGGGCTTGGAGTTCGACGACAATGGGGCGTGTGCCTTCGCAGGCGACGATCGTGGCGGTTCCGGGGGTGGGGGCTTCACGATTGCCGAGGAACAATTCTGACGGGTTAGGGACTTCCCGCAATCCCTGTTCCACCATGTCGAAAATGCCGATTTCGTGGGTGGCTCCGAAGCGATTTTTCACCGATCGCAAAATGCGGTGGGAGGCGTAGCGATCGCCCTCAAAATACAACACCGTATCCACCAAATGCTCCAAGACACGGGGGCCGGCGATCGCGCCTTCCTTCGTGACATGACCCACCAACAGCATCGCAATATTCGACCGTTTCGCCACCTGCATCAGCGCCGACGTACATTCGCGCACCTGGGACACCGACCCCGGCGCGGAGGTGAGGGCGGGAAAATACACCGTTTGGATACTGTCAATAATTGCGATCCGGGGCTGGAGGGTTTCGATTTCCCGCAAAATATCATCGAGATCCGTTTCCGGCAGAATGTAGAGGTGTTGATCAATCGTCGCCGCCACGTCGGGATCATCCACCTGTAACCGCATCGCCCGCAGCTTAATCTGTCGCCCCGACTCCTCCGCGCTGACGTAGAGAACGCGATCGCCCTGAGCTACCTGATTCGCCGTCTGCAACAACAGCGTTGATTTACCAATCCCCGGATCACCGCCGATCAACACCAACGCCCCCGGCACAATCCCACCCCCCAGGACGCGATCAAACTCGGCATAACCGGAGGTGAGGCGCAGGGTGGCTTCATCGGAAATCTCGGAAAACTTTTTCGCACTGCGGGGGGTGGGGCGGCCATTGCTAGAGCGCGATCGCCCCGCCGCCCGCCCCGGACTTGCCCCACTCTTGGCCGCCTGCACCTGCTCATCCAAAGAGCCGAACAGCCCGCAACTGGGGCATTTCCCAAACCATTGGGAATGTTCCGCTCCACATTCACGACAGAGATAAACCGTCCGGGCCTTAGCCATGAATTACCACCACAGTCACCGCAACAATTGGGTTCACTGTAGCGTGTTCGCTGGGCTGATGATCCGGGGAAGAGGGTGACGATGTAGCGATCGCATCCCTCACAATTGCAGTTAGAAATCCCCCAAAATCATCTCAGCCTAACCCTGAAAAGAATCTTAAAATATGCGACAGTTTGGCAAAAAAAACCGATCCGGCCTTGAGATTTCGCCCAGACAGGATAAGATTCGTATAAAATTCGTTACAGAATCAGGCGCAACACTACCGCTAATGCTAGCGATATTGATTGCCCCCAACCGTCCCAGATCAGAGAAGGAGTGTTGAGTTCATTGGAGACTCATAAAGAAAAAATTCTTGTTGTTGATGATGAAGCGAGTATCCGGCGCATTTTGGAAACTCGTCTATCCATGATCGGTTATGACGTGGTCACGGCTGCTGATGGAGAAGAAGCAATCAATACCTTCCGCGTTACGGAACCGGATTTGGTTGTCTTGGATGTGATGATGCCCAAGCTCGATGGCTATGGTGTGTGCCAAGAGCTACGCAAAGAATCCGATATCCCGATCATCATGCTCACCGCCTTAGGTGATGTGGCCGATCGCATCACCGGCCTCGAACTCGGTGCCGATGACTACGTGGTCAAACCCTTCTCCCCGAAGGAACTCGAAGCACGGATTCGCTCTGTGTTGCGCCGCGTCGATAAAAATGGCGCGTCGGGAATTCCCAGTTCCGGCGTGATTCAAGTGGGTTCGATCAAAATCGACACCAACAAACGCCAAGTCTACAAAGGCGATGAACGCATCCGCCTCACGGGTATGGAGTTTAGCCTTTTAGAACTCTTGGTCAGCCGTTCGGGCGAGGCCTTTTCGCGATCGGAGATTTTGCAAGAAGTCTGGGGCTACACCCCAGAACGCCATGTGGATACTCGCGTCGTGGATGTGCATATTTCGCGGCTGCGGGCCAAACTCGAAGATGATCCGAGCAATCCGGAACTGATCCTCACCGCACGGGGCACGGGTTATTTGTTTCAACGCATTCTTGAGCCGGGTGAGGAATAGCCTAGGTTGACACACTCCTCGCGCTAAAGCGACGAGGATTCTGCGATCCTGGCGTAGCCAGCAAACCTTCGTTTGTCTTACGACTACTCTCGCACTAGACAATGCCCTGCCTAGCTGAATGATTCAGACTCCAGAGTTGGTTGTCTTCCTTTA
>NZ_JAQMTY010000243.1 GCF_028330765.1 Spirulina subsalsa CS-330
ATCAGGATAAATCAATGACGTTAGTCGTTGAGCCTAGCAACCCTCTGCAACTCTCGTTGTTTGAGTGGATAAATGGTCAGGTAACTGGCTGTTCAGAATCCCCCACTATAGCCCGTAGGGTTTAGTGGGGGAGTATGTCAAAGAATCTGACAATACTGCACTTAAAACCTAGAGTAAAAGATATGGTAAAGAGAGAAATTGATGGACTATACTACATTACCCATATCGTTGCGATCTGGGATGGTGTGGTAGTGTACCTTGGCGTGGTTTATGGAATCTAACAATGTTTCACTTAAAACCTAGAGTAAAAGATATGGTAAAGAGAGAAATTGATGGGCTATATTACATTACCCATGTTGATAATCTTATTTCAATTTTACAGTATGGAATCTTATCTCACGCCGCAGTAGAAGCCCAAGGCATCAAGCCAAGTATTATCTATAACAGTTCTGTCATTGATAGAAGAAAGACCAAAGAGATAGAGGGAAGAAGTTTATGGAATTTCGCAAACTTATACTTTCAACCCAGAAATGCTATGCTTTACTCTTTGATCCGATCTCATTTTAAACACTCGGATTTGGTTATCCTTTTCCTGAAAAAAAGTATTTTAGATCGAAATGATATATTTATTTCTAATGGAAATGCTGCGCACCAAGAGACTCGCATACTCCCTGTTCGAGAAGCTAGGCAGTATTTTCAGAAATTAAAAGAGCAGGTTGATCAAGAATGGTGGAATGATCATGATGGTTCTAAGCGAAAACTGATGGCAGAATGTTTAGTGCCAGATAGGATTACCCCGGACTATATTCAAGGTATCTATGTGTCCACTCCAAAAGTTCTAGAAAAAGTCAAAAATCGCTTAAAAGATCAGACTAAGCTTGGAGTTGCGATGGATAAAATTATAATTTCAAGTGACCCAAAAATATTTTTTAAGCCTAACTCCAGAAGGAGGATTAAGAATATATCTATTGTTCAAGGTGATATGTTTTTTTCACAGTTGCAAACTTTAACAGTGAGTGTTAATTGTGTTGGGGTTATGGGTAAAGGGTTAGCTTCAACAGCTAAGTACAGATTCCCAGATGTTTATGTTGCATACCAAGACCTCTGTAAATCTAAGGTGATTAAAATGGGAAAGCCTTATGTATACAAGAGAGAAATATCTGCATTTGATGATTTGAGAGACAAAGATTTAAGTGATGCTCGTAATTGTTCAGATCTTTCGACTTGGTTTCTTCTCTTTCCGACTAAAAACCACTGGCGCAATCAATCATCTCTTACGGATATTGAACAAGGCATGCAGTGGCTTGTGGATAACTATAAAGACCAAGAGATTCAATCCTTGGCGATGCCTGCATTAGGTTGTGGATTGGGGGGATTGTCATGGGAGACTGTTGGGCCATTAATGTGTAGATTTTTGGTTCAGATGGACATCAATTGTGCTGTTTATCTACCAAGTGAAAGCGAAATTCCTGAAGCTTGGGTAACGCCAGAGTTTTTGTTGCCCGATGTAAAGTAACGCTCTTGAGAAAATTCTGAACTTTATTACAAAATGCATCGTAATTTGGTTGCCTGACCTAAGTATCTCAAAGCCCTATTCTGTTGTTACCGACATTCCGCAGGTTGACATTTTGTTTTTACTGTGCATTGCCAAATGTAATCGCCGTAAGCCTTGTGGGAAGAGACTTCTGGGATTTGCCAATTTTGAGAACTCAACGAGTGGCTTAATGTTCCGTAATAATTTGAGCGGCAACCTCCAAAGTCCAAACCTGCCATTTTCCAAGACTTTCAGGAAGCAAAAAATGAATGCATGCTTTGATTTATTTGTCAATCTGCGGAATGTCGGTTAATAAGCCATTAACAAAGCAATTAAGTGATTCCGTGATTTAGCACAGCCTAGGAGGTTGCAATGATTTCCACCACTGCCCAAACCCTAACCCTCATTCAATACTCCACCCGCTGGAATCCCGCGTTAAAGCCAGCCAAGCCTCAACTCATCGCCCACTGGGAAAAAGACGAAAACGGCAAACTCTACTGCCGCTGGATTAAATCCTAATAACGCTAGAGACTGCGATTGATCCGATCTGACGCACCCTACAGTTCAACTGTAGGGTGCGTCAGATTGATGAATTCATGGGGTGAAAGAGCAGCTTAACGGCTGACACACCGTTGATTGAGCCATGGATTGAATAACCTACGGCATGTCCGCTAAACGGTTCATCTAGACTGTTTCTTTCACCAACTTATTCCAGCCCAGATCCTTGAGATTGTTGTTACGACGCAGGGGACGGGTCGCCAATTCAAGGATGTCGCGGGCGTTGGTGAAGCCGTGGATTTGGGCAAAGGTGAACTCCACCGACCATTTCGTGTTGATGCCACGCGCTTCGAGGGGGTTGGCGTGGGCCATACCTGTGATCACCAAGTCCGGTTGTAGGTCGTTGATCCGCTGCAATTGGTTGTAATTATCGGGTTTTTCCACAATCCGGGGCATTGGTACGCCCATCTCAGAACAGGTTTGCACCAAGAAATCCAGTTCCGCTTTTTGATAGCGTTTGTCCATGTAGGGAATGCCGATTTCCGGGCAGGTCATGCCGCAACGAATGAGGAAGCGTGCGAGGGAAACTTCTAAAAGATTATCGCCCATGAAAAAGACAGATTTGCCGCGCACGAGTTCCAGATAGTCTTCAAGGCTGGCCCAGATTTTCGCTTCCCGCTCTTCGAGGCCTTGGGGTTCGATGTTGAAGACGGAGCAAATTTTTTCGATCCAGGCGCGAGTGCCGTCGGGGCCGATGGGGAAGGGTGCGCCGATTAGTTTCGTTTTGCGGCGGCGCATCAGGGTGGTGGCGGTGCGGGAGAGGAAGGGGTTAACGCCGCAGGTGTAGTAACCTTCTTCGATCACTGGCAGTTCGGTGTAGCGTTTGGCGGGGAGCCAGCCGGAGACTTGGACACCTTGTTTTTTCAGTTCGAGGGTGAGGTTGGTGACCACAGGGTCAGGTAGGGAACCGAAGAGGACAAGGGGGGGATGATCGGCGTATTCCGAATCCGTTTGGCTGACCTCGTCTTTTTGGCGGCCAAAGTTGAGGAGTTTTTTGATCGCGTTGCGTTCTTCTTTGTCTTCGGTTTTCACTTCGGCAGCGGTGGGGCAACGTTGGGCCATGGCGGCAAGAACGGTGTCTTCCCCTTGGGTGAAGGCGTAGTCTAGGCCATTGGCGCGGGCGACGACGATGGGAATCCCGATCTCGGCTTCGAGTTTGGGGGCGATGCCTTCCATGTCCATTTTGATGATTTCGGTGGTGCAAGTGCCGATCCAGACGATGACGCTGGGGTTGCGATCGCGCTTAATCTGCTCACATAACCGCTTCAATTCTTCATAATCATTCAACTGCGCCGAAATATCCGCCTCTTCCAATTCCGCCATCGCATAGCGCGGCTCGGCGAAAATCATCACCCCCATCGCATTTTGCAAAAAATACCCACAGGTTTTCGTCCCAATCACCAAGAAAAAACTATCCTCAATTTTTTGATAGAGCCAGGACACACAGCTAATCGGGCAAAACGTGTGGTAATTTCCCGTTTCGCATTCAAAATTCAGGGCGTTGGGTTGGTCTTGAGCAACGGTCATGGGGGTTAACTCCTTCAAATAGTGTGAATTTAGTGCGAATTAAATAATGTGAATCGAGGCGTTTAAAAATTCTGTCAGTGCAGCCTCTTCCCCCTCTTTTCCCCTCTCCCGCTGGGAGAGGGGCTAGGGGTGAGGGCATTTAAACCATCATCAAATCCAGTTCCGAATCCGCCGACTGTTTCGGGGCATCGGCGGGCGGGTTGAGGTAATAGTCCGACAGGAGCGAGAAGAGGTCGCGATCTTGGGCATCGTTGGGGACAACGCCTTCGGGATTGGCGAGAATTTGATCCGCGATGCTGAGGTAGTAATCGCAGACATAGTTCAGGGACGGATCGCGCTCGGCCATTTCAAAGAGGGTTTTACCCTTGACGCGGGACACGCGGATGTCTTCAATCAGGGGCAACACTTCGAGGACGGGCATCGGCACGGCTTCGATGTATTTTTCAATCAGATCGCGCTTCGAGGTGCGGTTACCAATCAGCCCGGCGAGGCGGAGGGGATGGGTGCGGGCTTTTTCCCGGACGGAGGCGGCGATCCGGTTGGCGGCGAAAAGGGCATCAAAGCCGTTATCGGTGACGATCATGCAGTAGTCGGAATAGTTCAACGGAGCCGCAAAACCACCGCAGACCACGTCACCCAACACATCAAAGAGGATGACATCGTATTCATCAAAGGCGTTGAGTTCTTTAAGGAGTTTGACGGTTTCGCCGACCACATAGCCGCCGCAGCCTGCCCCAGCGGGGGGGCCACCGGCTTCAACGCAGTCTACGCCGCCGTAGCCTTTGTAGATCACATCTTCGGGCCAGATGTCTTCGTAGTGAAAGTCTTTTTCTTGGAGGGTGTCGATGATCGTGGGGATGAGAAACCCGGTGAGGGTGAAGGTGCTGTCGTGTTTGGGGTCACAGCCGATTTGTAAGACTTTTTTGCCGCGTTTGGCGAGGGCGACGGAGATGTTGCAACTGGTGGTGGATTTGCCGATGCCGCCTTTGCCGTATACCGATAGTCTCATGGGTTTCTCCTCTGGGGTGGGGTGATGGGCGGGAATGGGGGGCAATTGCCGATCGCATTTCCGCTGCTGTTTCGCATTATTGACGAAGCGATGGAGAGTTTAAAGGGGGGGGAATTTTAGGAATGGGTGAGATTCGGAGTGTTTGGGCTTGAATCTGGCTCTAGGTCGTTTTTTGGGATTTTTATAACTGAGAAATTGATTTCTTTGAGTTTTCAAGAATTTGTAGTCTTGATTTAGATAAATCAAGACAATAGCAAAATGCCCAAATCTTAAATCTACCGGATTGTTGTTTAAAGTAAAATTACTCACTCCCATTCCTCGATGCGGTGGGGGGCGATCGCTCTCAATCCCGCACTGAATCAGGGCTGTCGGATTTTGCCTCAAAATTGGATGGCGATCGCATCACTTCAAAAACGGGACGAAAAAGAGACGCGATCGCCGCTTCGGTAAATATTGGTTAATTTTTCGCCGAATTCTCGTTACAGTCAGGCTGCTCACGTTTAAGACCGTAGGGTACAGTCAAAACAGGGATTTCGTTAGAGGCATTTTCACCCATGGCAACCCCCCAATCAGAGGCGATCGCATCCACCCTCTTCTTTACAGTGCTGGGCATCACCGTCGTCACCTATTTACTGCGGGGTCTGAGCCTGTTCTCGTTTTTGCCGGGGGGGATTCTCTGGATTTTGCTGTTGCTCTCGATTGGCACGGGCGTGTTTTATGGCATTGAGAAGACCCGACGGTTTTGACGCATCGCCCCTAGAAATCCGCCGCGATGCTCCGGTTCAATCAGATTCATGCGGTTGATGCGTGGGGATCGCCTGCATTAGCTTAAACTTGTGAAAGGACGCGAAAGAGTAAGGTAATTATGGATTCGGCCGTGCTGTGGCAACGTTATCAAGATTGGTTGTATGTTCACGCCGACCTCGGCTTGTATCTCGATATCAGTCGGATGCGCTTTGATGAGTTTTTTCTCAAGGCAATGCTCCCGAAATTTGAGCAGGCGTTTGAGGCGATGGAGGCATTAGAAGCAGGGGCGATCGCCAATCCCGACGAAGACCGGATGGTGGGCCATTACTGGCTGCGCAATCCTGACCTTGCACCCACGCCGGAACTCAAGGCCGCGATTACCGACACCCTCGACGCGATCGATGCCTTTACAACCAAAATCCACAGCGGCACGATTAAACCCCCCAACGCGCCCCGCTTCACCGATATTCTCTCCATTGGCATCGGCGGATCGGCCCTGGGGCCGCAATTTGTATCCCAAGCCCTGGCCCCCGTTGATGCGCCCTTAACCCTTCACTTCATCGACAACACCGATCCGGCGGGGATTGCTCGCACCGTGGCGGAAATCGGCGATCGCCTCGCCAGTACCCTCGTCCTCGTCATCTCCAAATCCGGCGGCACACCGGAAACCCGGAACGGCATGGTGGAAATCGAAGCCGTTTACACCGCCCAGGGCCTCAACTTCCCAGATTACGCCGTCGCGATCACGGGGATCGGATCGAAATTAGCAGCGATCGCCCAGCAAAACCACTGGCTCACCACCTTTCCAATGCACGACTGGGTAGGAGGACGCACCTCCGAAATGTCCGCCGTCGGCCTCGTTGCCGCCGCCCTCCAAGGCATCGACATTCACGCCATGCTGGCCGGGGCAAAAACCATGGACGATGCCACCCGCACCCCCGACCTCTACCACAACCCCGCCGCCCTCCTCGCCCTCGCTTGGTATTTCGCCGGCAATGGCAAAGGCTCCAAAGACATGGTGATTTTGCCCTACAAAGACAGCCTTGCCCTCTTTAGCCGCTACCTACAACAGTTGGTGATGGAATCCCTCGGCAAAGAGCAGGATCTCGACGGCAAGACCGTCTATCAAGGCATTGCCGTCTACGGGAATAAAGGCTCAACCGATCAGCATGCCTATGTGCAGCAACTCCGCGAAGGGGTTCCGAACTTCTTTGCCACCTTCATTGAAGTGCTAGAGGATGGCAACCCCAACGGGATCGAAGTCGAACCGGGCATCACCAGCGGGGACTACCTTTCCGGCTTGTTACAGGGAACCCGCCAAGCCCTCTATGACAATCAGCGAGATTCCATTACCCTCACGATTACCACCGTTACCGAAACCACCGTGGGCGCGTTGATTGCGCTGTATGAGCGAGCCGTGGGATTGTATGCCAGTTTGGTGAATGTGAATGCCTACCATCAGCCAGGGGTGGAAGCCGGCAAAAAAGCAGCGGCATCGGTGTTAAGCTTGCAAACCCAACTGGTGCAGGCACTCCAAGGGGCATCAGAACCACTGGCGATCGCAGACCTGGCCGCCGCGATCGATCAACCCGATCAAATCGAGACAATCTATAAGATTCTGCGCCATTTAGCGGCGAATCATCGAGGCTTGTCAATTATCGGCAGTTTTGGTGAACCGCAAACGTTAAAAGTGGCGTGGTCAGCGTAAACTCTAAGCTCATCTGAGGTGATTCCATGCCACTGTTCATCCTTGTCGCTGATGATAATCCGGGAATTCGCCAAGCCATTTGTGATTCTCTAGAATTTGGGGGCTACAGCGCCGTGCCGGCCTCCGATGGTCAAGAGGCCCTAGAGAATGTGGACACCTACCACCCTCATCTGATCGTGGCAGATATTAAAATGCCGCGACTCAATGGCTATGAGTTCATCAAAAAAGTCCGTCAACGCCCCGAATATCGTCTGATTCCGGTGATTTTTTTGACGGAGTGCAACGAAACCCAAGATCGGATTCAGGGGTATCGGGTGGGCTGTGATGCCTATTTACCGAAGCCCTTTGAAATGGATGAGCTTTTGGCGGTGGTGCGAAATTTATTGGAGCGATCGCAAATCATCCAAAACGAAGTGCGCTTCGCCCGGTCAGAGGAGGAAGCCACCCCCTCTCCCCGTACTGCCCCGGCGAGCAAATCAGAATCCAACACCATGGCCCGTTTTAACCTCGATGACCTCACAGAACGAGAACAGCAAGTCCTCGAACTCCTCGCCCATGGCCTCTCCAATAGTGATATTGGTATCCGCCTCCACCTCAGCCCCCGCACCATTGAAAAATACGTCAGCAATCTGCTCCGTAAAACCGAAACCAACAACCGGGCGAACCTCTCCCGCTTTGCCGTGGAACATCACCTCATTTCCTAGGCGGTAAATTCGGCGGACTGTTGAATCTGAGTGAGTAACCCCTGACAGGCATCCATCAAGAGGTCGATCACGTAGTTAAACCCATCGGGGCCGCCATAGTAGGGGTCGGGCACTTCGCGATCGCGATGATGCTCCGCATAGTCACACATTAAACGCACCTTATCCCCGTAGCGATCGTGGCGATCCATCGCCAGAATGTTGCGGTAATTGTCTTCGTCCATCGCCAAGATCAGATCGAACGCTTCAAAATCTGCTGGGGTGAACTGGCGAGCGGAGCCTTGGAGCGTAATCCCGCGTTGGGAGGCGGCGGCTCGCATCCGGCGATCGGGGGATGACCCCACATGATAACTCGACGTTCCCGCCGAATCACAAAAAATGCGATCGGATAAGCCCGCTTCAGCAATCAAATGCTGCATGATATTCTCCGCCGACGGGGAACGGCAGATATTACCTAAACAAACAAATAGCAATCGATAGGGTTTTGTCATGACTTCATCTCGATCGATAACCACAATGCGGTGTCAAAGCGTCTTCACTCATTACTCTCACCCCAAACCCCTCTCCCACAGGGCGAGGGGCTTCTGAAATCTGGACATGATGATTTCTGAACAAGCTGTATCTTCATCACTCGACCCCTATCATAGGTCTAGACGTGCTTTTGTGCTAACGTATTCTGCGAGATTCCTAGTGCTGTTGAGGCAAGTTCTCCCTATGTTCCGAACCTACCGTAATCCTTACACTCTGCGCAGAAAAAAAAATAAGTTTAAGTTTTGGCCCACGGTGCTTTGGCTCATAGTCGCCTTGGTTGGCTTGGAACTGGGTGCGAAAGCCCTCGTTTTGATGATGGGCAATCGCGATCGCATCAACGACATCGGCCCCAGCGCCAACAGCAACATTGACCGCCTCAACTTCATTTCCAAAGAGGGAGAGTCTCTCACCGGAATGCCCCAGGCGGGCCAACTCAAAGCCAAATCTAGTATTGCCGTCGGTTATGAACTCGTCCCCGACCAAAGCACCGAGATTTGGACGATTAACCCCCAAGGCTTTCGCGACAACGAACCCGTACCCCTGGAAAAACCACAGGGTGAAATTCGGATCTTTCTCTTGGGCGGTTCCACTGCCTTTGGTCAGGGTCTCAGCGACCCCACCACCCTAGTGAGTGAAAAATTAGAAACACGCTTCAAAGAACGCCTGGAGCAGCAACAGCGATCGCCCGAAAAATATCAACCCGCCACCTTACCCTTCACCGCCGAACAACGCCAAGCTGTCGCCAAACTCCCCCCCCGGATTCGGTCTGGCAACTATCGCATCATCAACGCCGCCGTCCCCGGCTACGCCTCCGGCAATCAACTCGCCCAACTCGCCCTCAAAATCCTTCCCTATCAACCCGATGTGATCGTCGTCTTGAACGGATACGACGACCTGATGCTTGCCTCTAACGAAGACAGCGTTGGCATCCCCGTGCGCAATCAGCTTCTCACGCAACCCGTGCGCCATTTTGGTCTTTTTGTCACCCAACCCGTGCGCGGCTTCATTCAAAACACCACCTTCGCCAGGGTGCTGCAATACTATTTCTTTAACTCCAATCCCGACCTCGCCGAGAGTAGTTTACCCGTGCGTCAAGGCGAGGATTCGTTAACGGACTATTTGCCCAGCCCCGATGACACCGAGGAATTGAGCCAACGGGTCGAACGCTACCGCAGCCACATCAAGCAGATGGTGCAACTCTCTGCCGGGGCACGAGTGCCATTAATCGTGGCCTTGCAACCGGAAATTACGGGCATTTCCCCCGAAAAACGCAGTGGGAACGTCGAAACGACCCGCATCACCGAAAATTTAGATGCAACCTACCAAGCCACCATTGCCGCCGCCTATCAACAGCTAGATGAGGCGAACAAGTCCCTAGAATCTGCCTATCCCAATAATATTCGCGTCTTCAATTACTACGATCTCTTTGATTCGATGGCAAATCTCGGCGCGTTTCAAGATACGGTTCATTTGACAGCAGTGGCACACCAAACCCTCGCAGAGCGGCTCTACAATGCGATCACAGGACTCCCGAACCTACAACAAAAACCGACTGAACCGGCCCGTCAACCCTGATCTGTTATGTCTCCTTGCGGTCTGAGCGATCGCACCCCCTCCCACCCCACCGGATTAAACATCAACCCCCGTTTAATCCGGAATCGCCCCCCAGCAGTGCGTAGACCTGTTACAGATACACCCTGAAAGTTTCTTCCTCTCCCTCGCCTCGGCAGGGAGTTTTGCTTTGGAACCCACAGCACAGCCAGATGATTAAGTTGATGTGGGCTATCTTTTCGCGACTCCAGCATTGCACTCTCTATGCCTAGCTACTCCTTATCCATAACCCAAGTTACGAATCTGGATGGGGGTATGAGTGAGCCTCTGGCTCACTCATACCCTGCATGGAATCAATCCTCTGTAGTGCGAGCTTCTAGCGGGTGCATCCCACTTTTGCAGATTCCCATGGCTCGCCAGGGAGCACCCTCATCCCCAGCCCTTCTCCCGCAGGAGAAAGGAGCCAAAAGCCCTCTCCTGAGGGAGAGGGTTGGGTGAGGGATTGCATAACTGGGATGC
>NZ_JAQMTY010000244.1 GCF_028330765.1 Spirulina subsalsa CS-330
CTCCAAGCCCTCACCCACGAAGTCCGCACCCCCCTCACCACAATTCGGATGCTGACCCGTTTGGTATTGAAAAAACAGCGCACCCTCGCTGATGACGTGGTGAAACGCCTCAAAAGTATTGACCAAGAATGCACCGATCAGATCAATCGGATGGAGCTAATTTTTCGGGCCACAGAATTAGAATCCCAAGTGGGCGATCGCGACCTCGGCCAACTGATCCCCATCTCCCTCCAACAGATCATCCAGCAGCACACCCCCCAATGGCAAAACCAAGCCCAACGCCGCAACATCACCCTTAACATCGTCCTCCCCGAACAACTGCCCACGATCATTAGCCACCCCGCCATGCTCGCCCAAGTCCTCACCGGCTTGATCGAACGCCTCACCCGCAGCCTCCCCACCGGCGAAAACATCGCCGTCCAAGTCACCACCGCCGGCGATCAACTCAAACTACAATTCCTCTCCCAAAACACCACCCTCTCCCACTCCCTCAAATCCCTGGGACAACTCCTCATGTTCCAGCCCGAAACCGGCTGCCTCAGCCTCAACCTCGATGTCACCAAAAACCTCTGCCACGCCATGGGCGGCAAACTCACCGTCCGCCAACGCCCCACCGCCGGCGAAGTTCTCACCATCTTCCTCCCCCTCACCAGCTACCGCTTGATTACACCGTAATCACTCACACCCTAGAACAGGCAAGGGGCTTAAGCCCCTTGTCGATAGCCGTAGGGGCTTGGGGGCGAGGGGTGGTGTACAATTTTTTTGTCCTATCTTCTATGTTGTCAATGTGTCATGACTACATCAATACTTTCAGCGGATTTCTTGCTCGTTGATGCGAGTAAAATCAAGACCCTCTACGCCTATCAGCTTGATGTGGGCGAAACAAGTCTGCAAGAGATTGGGCGAAAACTAAGTTATAGAATTGATCAGTTTTTTGATCAGCCTAAAATCTATTGGGCTTGGAGTTCACCGCTTCTAATCAGTAACGCGCAAAAAGCACCGGAGCAACTGCGTGAACTCCTGCGGCATTTGTGGACTCATCACTCCGAAGATTTTCGCGATCTTCGTTCAATTCAAATCATGCCGCTCGATCGCTTCACACCGCAACACCACGCTGATTATGCTCACGCCGTCATTCATAAACAGCGACGGCCTCAAATTTTGCAAATGCTCAAGACGGAAAATCGCGAGATGGGGAATGTTCGCATCGAGCGTCGTTACGATACCCGTGCTTGGGATATTCAAGGCCAGCCCGCTCTTTCGATCGCCGTGCGATCGAATGTGATTTTAACGGCGGGATTCGGCGCGATCGCAGCCAAACTAGACGACCCAGAGAGTCTGATCGGAACCTGGGCATTGGTGACCGCCCAAGACTTTAAAGGAAAAATCATTGGCATTGTTGGCCCATTGGCAGAGCACCGCGATCGCCTCTTCAATTCTTCCCGAAATGATCAGATCAAAACCCAAATCAAAGCCGCCCTTGATGATGACATTGTGGTCACACTACAAACATCATTCAAGAAGACGTATGATTATCCCCTCGCATGTCTGCAACCCAGCCTAGACATGGACACACTGACTAAATTCGACCTCGACACCTATCAAATTACCCAAGCTTGGCGGTTCTCTCCCGAAAATCGCCGTAAACTTGTCCGAAAAATTGCCGATCAAATTCGCCAAGATCAACCCTTGATCAACTCTGCTGATCATCCTCTCTTCTTCACCACTGCCGCATCCTTGCAAATCTCTAATCAAATTCGCGTCGGCAACAATCAAGCTTTTCCCTATATTGAACAGCAATTAATGAATCAGCTTAAACATCATGGCATCTATCAAAAAGCAGCTAAATTCAGTCACAATGGGGGTGAATTTGTGATTGGCGTCATCGATGCACGGCGCGATCGCAGGCCCACACGATTTAAACAAAAACTGATTGATCGCTTAACACCCATGGGGTTTAAACCTCGGTTTCTAGCACCACACATCGTCACCCAAATTTCACAGGTCACGCTCGAAACCGCAGTGAATACCGTCAAAGCGCAAAACCCCGATCTCATCTTAGGATTACTACCGCAAAAACGACCGGGGGATGGGTCTGTTTATGGGCGGTTGAAGCAGTTGACCGTGGGGGAGGATCTGCCCAGCCAGATGGTGTATGAACCCACGCTAGGGAAACCCTATGCTGAAAATAATGTGGTGCTGGGAATGTTGGCGAAAACGGGGAATACTTTATTTACCCTGGCGGAACCGTTGGAGTTTACGGATTATGTGGTGGGGTTGGATGTGGCGCGACAGGTGAAAGCGAATCAGCGGGGGTCAATGAATTGCACTGCGATCGCCCGCGTCTATCTCAACACCGGCCACCTCTTCGGGTATCGGATCAACGACGCGCCCATTCCTGGCGAAACCCTACCCCTGAACGTCCTCGAATCCCTCTTTCCCGCTGAACATTTTGCCGGCAAACGGGTGATCATTCATCGCGATGGACTCTTTCGGGGCGCAGAAAAACACCACCTCCAAACTATCGCCCACCACCTCGGCGCAACATTCTCCTTTGTCGAAGTCCGCAAAAGTGGCGCACCCCGTCTCTATCGCGAATTACCCAACCCCGACCCCCATCAACCCCGTTCTGTAGTGCAACCCCAAAAAGGCGACTGTCTCATCCTCAGCAACACCGCCGCCCTCATGGTGTCTAGCCTGCCGCCCTCCTCCGGTGTCACGCCCCAACCCCTGCACATTTGGTGCGATCCAGCCTTGGGCATTGAGCGGGCGATTCACTCCATTTTCGCCTTAACCTTACTGCACAACGGCTCCGTGAAATCCCCCCGCCTGCCCGTTTCCCTCCATTACAGCGATAAAATCGGCTCCCTCGCCTTAAAGGGAATCAAGCCCAAAAGCCTCGATGGAGTCCTACCCTTTTGGCTGTAAGGACGATTATTGCAAATTGTCTATTCTCCTTGCCCTTGTATGCCCCTAGCGCAAACAATAAAGAATGAAGAGTCGAGGGAAAAAATGATGAAAGCTTCTGAAATCATGACATCCGATGTCATCACGATTCGAGGCTCGGCAACAGTCGCTGACGCAGTGAAATTAATGCGGGACAAGAAGTTGCGAGCCTTGATTGTCGATCGCCGCACCGACGAAGATGCCTACGGCATTGTCACAGAAACCGATGTGGTATACAAAGTGACCGCCTACGGGAAAGATCCGAAAAATGTACGGGTGTTCGAGATCATGAACAAGCCCTGCATTGTGCTAAATCCGGATCTAGCGGTGGAATATGTGGCGCGTTTGTTCGCAAATACTGGCATCCGTCGGGCTCCGGTGATTAAGGACAAGCTATTGGGCATTGTTTCAATCACCGATATTCTGCAAAAAGGTGATTTTGTTGAAAAACCGAAGGAGTTGACGTTAGAGGCGGAAATTATTAGTGCGAGGGATAAGGCACGGGCAATTTGCGCCGAAAAAGGCCCCACCTCACCCGAATGCGCGGCAGCGTGGGACATCGTAGAGGAATTACAAGCGGAAGCCTCTCACCAACGTGCTCAAAAGCCGGAAAAAACGTATTTTGAGGAATACTGTGATGAGTATCCCGATGCGTTTGAAGCACGGATGTACGACACCTAGTATTACGGCACGTCTTAAAAGGTGGGTTACGGCGGATTGCTGGATTGCAGTGATAGCAAGAATATAAGCCGCCTAACCCACCCTACGATAAATTATCATTTTAGCTGTGTCATGGCGGTAGGGTGCTGTTAGCGAAGCGTAACGCACCGTCACCTTGAGCGTTGGACTAAAAATCCATATTCTGTAGTGCGGGCATCTTGCCCGTTGGGATCAGGCAAAATAGGGAGCAGGATGCTCCCACCCCATCAAAATCTTTTGTCCTGTACTCAGAAGATTCATCGGCCCAGACAAAAATTTCACCGCGCTCACTGGTTTAGTGCTGCGGGTGAATGGGATGGTTGGATTCAATTTTTGGTCTGCGTTGTCTCAATATAGAGAAGAAATGAAAGCACTTGGGAGTCTTTCCTTGTTTCGACCCCAAGTGCTTTTCTTCAACTTTACTCCTCACACTCATCTATTAGATTAATGATTAAATGAAACTTGTCAAGGGGTAAGGTGTATTTCTTGATGAGATTGCGTCAAATAACTCAGGGTTTTACGCTTAATTGCGGGCAATTTGGCGGCGGCCACGCGGCACTGAGTAGGGAAGATGATCCACGGTGCGGCGTTCGTCTGGGTTGATGGGCTTGCTGAGGATCACGGCGATGAGGCGCGATCCTCAGCGATCGCATCAGGTGAGCACCCATTCGCAGGGGATGCAGCGATTTCGGGGTTGATGGTTCTCACGCTTGGGGGTCAATGATCAAATGTTGCTCCACGAGGGTGGGAATATCATTCGGGCGCACGCGGCTATATTTGGCCCGCTCCGGCAACAGGATGACATGGGGGCCTTGTTTGCATTGGTTGAGGCAGCCGGTGCTTTTGATCGTGACGGTGTCGCTGAGGTTGCGATCGCTCAATTCCGCCGCCAACTGAGCGCAGACTTTGTCGGCCCCACGTTTACGACAACTGGATTTTTGACAAATGAGAATTTTGGCGGCTTCGGCCTTGGGTTGGGGCGGATTCAGGGGGGCGGCCACGAGTTCCGATTGCACCGCCCAAGGACTGAGGATAATGTGATCCGCTTTGAAGGTGAGGATGCCCGTTTTGCGCGATCGCCGCCGTTGGCCGTGAATCGTCACCCAATGACCCGGTTGAATCGTCGGATCAAGCCGATGGCGCAGGGTTTTCGGGACTTTAAACCAATAGTCGCGATCGTCAACCCCCACCCGCAGGGCTTTCAACTTCGCTCCATCCTGATAGAACAAGCTCTGTAATTGACCAGTGCAACGAATTGGAGTGGGTTTTGCTTTAGCGTAACTCATAAAAAATTGCGTAAACAGCAGGATGCGCAAGTCCCGAAGCCAGGCAAGTCAGCACCCTAGGGCTGCCGGAATCGCTCCGTTAGGGTTTTGGATTTTGCGCTTGTCTGCCAGTATAGACAGAAAATTCATTAATGAGAATACTTTTCAATAAAAATATCTCAAGTTCACCATGACTGCCCCCGATGGCTTCATCTCCGCCTTGAACTCAATGCTTACGGGAACGAGCGATCGCGCCTGGGGGGGAATGCGTCAGGCTGAGGGCTAATTTTATTGAGAATAGTTAGATATAGTCCGCCAGCGTTGAACTGCCCACCGCCGGCCCCAGCATCGGCGGCGGCAGGATCGAGAAGAGCGGGACGGATGAGCGATATGATGGAGGGCGGAATTCGTGACGCGAACGTAGCCATGATGGAATTAACCGACTTAAAACGGGGAGTGACGGTGTTAACTGATCGCCTGGGCAAAGCTCAGGACTATCTTTGACCTCCCTCAACTCAATGCCCAAATTCACGATCTAGAACAACAAGCCGCCCAGCCTGAACTGTGGGATGATCCGGCAGCGGCGCAACGCATCATGCAGACCCTCAATGATGTGAAGTCCAGTGTGGCGCAGTATCGCAGTTGGGAGTCGCAGCTTGAGGATGTGGGGGCGATCGTTGAACTGTTGGAAGTGGAAACCGATGATAGTCTTTGGCAAGAAGCGCACCAGACCATTGAACATCTGCAACAGACCCTCGATAAATGGGAGCTTCAGCAACTCTTGGCCGGCGAGTACGATACCGAGGGGGCTGTGCTGACGATCAATGCGGGGGCAGGGGGCACGGATGCCCAGGATTGGGCGGAAATGTTGCTGCGGATGTATACCCGCTGGGGGGAGCAGCAGGGGTATCAGGTTTATTTGGCGGAGATTTCCGAGGGGGATGAGGCGGGGATCAAGTCTGCGACGCTGGAAATTTTGGGTCGCTATGCCTATGGATATCTGCGGGGGGAAAAGGGAACCCATCGCCTGGTGCGGATTTCGCCGTTTAATGCCAATGGCAAACGCCAGACGAGTTTTGCGGGGGTGGAGGTGATGCCAGCGTTGGATGAGTCTAAAATTACCCTGGATATTCCCGATAAGGATCTCGAAATTACGACATCGCGATCGGGGGGGAAGGGGGGCCAAAACGTGAATAAGGTGGAAACGGCGGTGCGGATTCTCCATGTGCCGACGGGGTTAGCGGTGCGCTGCACCCAGGAGCGATCGCAACTCCAAAACAAAGACAAAGCCATGGCCCTCCTAAAAGCCAAACTTTTGGTAATTGCCCAAGAACAACGCGCCCAAGAGATCGCCGAAATTCGCGGCGACATGGTCGACGCGGCCTGGGGCAACCAGATCCGTAACTATGTGTTTCACCCCTATCAGATGGTGAAGGATCTCCGCACCAATACGGAAACCACGGCGATCAGTGATGTGATGGATGGGGCGTTGGATGAGTTTATTGAATCCTACCTGCGCCTTGATTCTGGCATTGTGGGCTAAGGGGTAGGGGGGGCGATGGGGGGGGTGATGCGATCGCTCCCCCATCGCCCCACCCAGTATCCAGCCATCTCATGGTTGAAAAATGCCGCCTTTCACCATACCGGTTGGATGAACCCAAAACACCAAGGCAGCGGTGGCCAGCGAGCTTTCTCTTTCACTATATGATCGTGACTGAAGCATAAACTTAGATTATATCAAATCTTTTCCTATTCTTGAGGATAATACAAGCGAAAAAAATGCTAGAATCTTTATCCCACAATACTTATTTAAATTTCTTAGCTCCCCATATTGCCAAAAATTCCTAAAAGCGAACATAAATTAAATTTATGTTACGAGGGCTTAAGACTTTCATTGCTAATGCTGACTATACCGGATCGAGATTTTCCCGTACTATCAGACATAGAAACTTACACCAGCCTTTAAGGATTTAAGTTTCGTGAAGGCTGTCATTCATAACAGAGAGGAGTTCCCTACCTATGGCGACTTACAAAGTTACGTTGAAATGTGAAGCAGAAGGACTGGACACCACCATTGAAGTCCCTGATGACGAATATATCCTTGATATTGCTGAAGAACAAGGTCTCGACCTCCCCTACTCCTGCCGTGCTGGTGCTTGTTCCACCTGTGCAGGTAAATTGGTTTCCGGCACCATAGACCAATCGGATCAATCCTTCTTGGATGATGACCAAATCGCTGCTGGTTTCGTGCTGACCTGTGTTGCCTATCCGAAGTCAGATTGTGTGATTGAAACCCACCAAGAAGAGGCCCTCTACTAAGATCAGGGTCGATTCCCATCGGTTCATTAATCCTAAACAGCCATCAGACCCTGTTTGATGGCTGTTTTTATCGTTCAATCCCTGGGCTTCATGGGGTGCAGCGATGATTGTGCCAGGGCGATCGCAGTTCCTGCGGCGGATCGCTCGGAAGCATCAAATCTCCTTTAAGATGGGAAAAAGAGCGAAGTTCCTCATTGTAGCGGTGACCTATGACACAATCTCAACAACGTCCTCCGGCTCCCCCTCAACGTCCCCCCGCCCCACCGCCGGGACAACGCCGCCGCCCTGCCGCTGGACCCGGTGCAGCCCCGCCCCCAGGTATGCCGCCCCGATCGCAACCCGCCCAAGCCAAAGCCAAACCCCAGCGATCGCCAGGGCATCCCGCCTGTGGTGACATCATTAATCTTGCCAATAAAGAAGGGTATTCCGATATTCACCTGGGGGTGGGAGAACAGCCACGGGTGCGCGATCGCGGTGAAATGGAAAAACTAGACTTTCCCGTCACCGACGAACCCACCTTTTGGAGTTGGATGCATGAAATCTGCTCCGAACAGGAAATTCAACAGTTCAAAGACACCAAAGAACTCGACACCGCCAAACAATACGACTTTGCCAGGGTGCGGATCAACGTCTTTGACTCCCTCACGGGGCCTGCGATCGTCATGCGCTTAATCCCCCTCACCATCATGACGATGGAGCAACTCCGCCTGCCGCCCGTGTTTCGCGACATCTCCGATTCCCACAAAGGCCTCGTTCTCGTCACCGGCCCCACCGGTTCCGGGAAATCCACCACCATGGCCGCGATGATCGACTATATCAACAAAGAACATTCCAAACACATCATCACCATTGAAGATCCCGTTGAATTCGTCCACAGCAGCAAAAAATCCCTGATTAAACACCGCGAAGTCGGAACCCATACCCTACTGTTTGACAATGCCCTCAAAGCCGCGTTACGGGAAGATCCGGACTTAATTCTCGTCGGGGAAATGCGGGACAAAGGCACCGTCAACACCGCCCTCAAAGCCGCTCAAACCGGTCACTTGGTGATGGGAACCCTGCACACCAACAGCGCCGTTAAAACCATTGAGCGGATTTTGAACCTCTACACCGCAGAAGAACAGCATGCCATGCGGATTGCTCTGTCTGAATCCTTAGTGGCCATCATTGCCCAAGGTTTATGTCGAACCACTGACGGCAAACGCGCCGCCTTTCATGACATCTTGGTCAATACGGAAACGATGAAAGAATACATCTCCAAAGGGCAGTATGAAGATATGCATGAACTCATGATCCAAAGTGAATATGACGGCATGCTCACGATGAACCAAGCCCTGTACGCACTCTATGAAGAGGGGCGCATTACCGAGGAAACTGCCTTGGAAAAATCCCCCACTCCCAACGAAATGGCTCAAATGCTGCGAGGCCGGCTCTAGACCGATGGACACGACACGAGTCATGCCAGAACAATTTAAAGGGATTGTTCTGTTCACCCCTGCCGGCGATTTGATCTATACCATTGATGAAACGAAGCAACGACGATGGCATAGTCATTTATGCGCCGCGTTACAAGAGTTATTGGGGTTAACGGCTCCGCCTCATTTTCTTGTCCCGTTTTATACGGCTACGGTGGATCGCTGGTGGGATACTCAGTTGCAATGTCTACGCACGGTGGCGGAGGTGTATCCGTTCGTGGAGCGATATCAGGCCTTGCTGAATACGATTTTTCAAACCCCGGATCTACGCTGGGATGTGATGCCAGTCCAGCAAGAGGGGGCTAATCCTCAAATCATCGCCAGCTATCGGGATCACTTTTCTCCTCTTTGGGAAGAGCATAATCTGATTGTGTCCTATGATCAGTGGCAAGACCATGACTACCATGATGATGTTGTTGCAATGCCCCCAAAGCCTGATTCACCCACTTCGCCGTTAATCCAAAACTATGTGTTGCGGCTGTTTGTCTCAGGGGATAACACGCTGACGGAGCGAACATTGCACCAACTGCATGAACTGCTAGAGGAAAATTTATCGGCACCCTATACCCTGAAGGTGATTGATATTTTCAAGCACCCTGATTTGGCGGAGATGGATCATATTTCGGCGACTCCGACGCTGATTCGGGTTTGGCCGCTGCCGGTGCGGCGGATTGTGGGGGAGTTTACCGATCCGCAGCGGTTGCTCCAGGTTTTGACGGCCACGCCCCGGAAGGGCTGAGGGATGGACGAGCGATCGCCGCCGCAGATGGATCGTTAGGCTTGGTATTTCCGGAACGCGAGGGTGGCATTGTGACCGCCAAATCCAAAGGAGTTCGAGAGCACGACCTCCACCGGGTATTCTCGGCTGCCATCGGCAACATAGTCTAAATCACAGTCGGGGTCGGGGTCGGTGAGGTTGATCGTGGGGGGAACGCGATCGTGAGCGATCGCCATCACCGCCGCCACCGCTTCAATCCCACCGGAACCGCCCAACAGATGCCCCGTCATCGACTTCGTGGAACTGACAAGGATATTGTTCGCATGGGCCCCTAACGCTTTCTTAATGGCTCGCGTTTCGGTCACATCATTGGCGGGGGTACTGGTGCCGTGGGCGTTTACATAGCTCACCTGCTCAGGTTCAATCCCAGCATCTTTCATGGCCAACTCGATCGCACGAGTCGCACCATAGCCATCCGGAACCGGCGAGGTCATGTGGTAAGCATCACAGGTCATCCCATACCCCACAATCTCAGCGTAGATCTGTGCTCCTCGTGCTTGGGCATGGTCGAGTTCTTCTAAAATCAAAATTCCAGCCCCTTCGCCCATCACAAACCCATCACGACCGCGATCAAAGGGACGGCAGGCATGGGCGGGATCATCATTGCGCGTGGAGAGGGCTTTCGCAGACGCAAAGCCAGCAAAGGAAAGGGGGGTGATTGCCGCTTCAGTCCCCCCGCAGATCATGGCTTTTGCGTAGCCGCCCTGCACCATCCGAAAGGCATCCCCAATCGCGTGCGTTCCAGCGGCGCAGGCCGTGACCACACAGGAATTTGGGCCTTTTGCGCCGGTATGAATCGCCGTTAAGCCAGCGGCCATGTTAGCAATCATCGTGGGGATCATAAAGGGGCTACAGCGGGATGGCCCCTTCGTGAGCAACACTTCCTGTTGATCTTCCATGACCTTGAGTCCGCCAATCCCCGTGCCAATCAAAACACCAATGTGATCTGCATTCAACTCGTCAATGACCAGTTGAGCATCCGCGATCGCCTGCTGACTGGCACAAACCCCAAACTGAGCAAAACGATCCATCCGCTTGGCATCTTTGCGATCGAGATAGTGGTGAGGATCAAACCCCTTGACTTCACCGGCAATCTGGCAAGCGTGGCGTGAGGCATCAAACCCGGTAATCGTGTCAATGCCATTGCGGCCAGCCATTAATCCACCCCAATAATCAGACAGGGTATTACCAATCGGTGTAATTGCGCCAAGTCCAGTGATGACGACTCGTTTGCGTTGGAAGTTTGTCATGGTTTTCAATCGCTAAAGGGGGGGATTAAGCCCAGCATTGCCTGAAGTTCAGGTCACTGTTACCCGGGGTCAAAAGAGGCAAGATCGCAAGGGGGATCGATAACGCCGTTCAGCCGTTAGGCCGATGCAGCAGCCGCCGCAATATGCTCGACGGCCTTGCCGACGGTGTCAATTTGTTCAGCCACATCGTCGGGAATTTCAACGTCAAATTCTTCTTCTAGCGCCATCACCAATTCAACAGTGTCGAGGGAATCTGCACCGAGATCATCTGTGAATTTTGATTCCGCTCGCACTGTATCTTCGTCAACTTCTAGTTGCTCAACGACAACTTTTATGACTCTGCTAAAAATTTCGTCATTAGCCATTTATGCTACCTCTATGTTTTTAAACAGGCTGGTATTTGAGTCCAGTGGAATGCTGATTTACAGCATCCTCTATGATATCGGAAAGCGGCCCCTCTTTTGCAAAGCAGCGAGTGTGATCTGAACCCCCACAGTTACTCCGCAATTATTAAGGAATTTCAATAGTTTACCACCTGACGGGGAGGGGTGCGAGATGATGAGGGGGGATTACTCCTAACTACTGATCTTGGGTCAGTAGCGCTGTTTCACGACGAATCACTATGCCTGCTTTGCCGCTTCGTTATGCCTATTTTCCCGGTTGTGTCGCTCAGGGAGCTTGCCGCGAACTGTATCAATCCACGGCTGCGGTGACTGCGGCGTTGGGCATTGAGCTGTTGGAGTTAAAAAAGGCGGCTTGTTGCGGTTCCGGAACCTATAAAGAGGACTCCCAACTGTTGGAGGATACGGTGAATGCCCGTAATATTGCCTTGGCTGAGACCTTGAATTTGCCGCTGTTGACCCATTGCAGCACCTGTCAGGGGGTGATTGGCCATGTGGATGAACGGCTGAAGGCGGCCCAAGAGGATGATCCGGCTTATTTAGAACAGGTGAATCAGTTTTTGACGCAGGAAGGGTGTTCGCCCTATCGCGGCACGAGTGAGGTGAAGCATTTGTTGTGGGTGTTGGTGGGGGATTATGGTCTGGAGGCGTTGCGGGCGCGGGTGGTGCGATCGCTCTCCGGGCTGCGCTGTGGTGCGTTCTATGGTTGTTATTTGCTGCGCCCCTTGAGCACCCTGCCCTACGATGATCCCGTTGCGCCCCAGTCGCTCGAATCGGTGATTGAAGCGGTGGGGGCGACGGCGGTGGACTATCCAGGGCGGACGCAATGCTGCGGCTGGCCGATTTCGAGCTATGCCACGGAGACCTCGTTTAAGATGGCGGGGAAACATTTACAATCAGCGATCGCGGCTGGGATGGATTGCCTCGTCACCCCTTGCCCCCTGTGCCATCTCAATTTGGAATCCCGGCAACCGGAAATTGAAAAGGTGATCGGCACATCCCTTAACCTGCCGGTGCTGCACCTGCCGCAATTGGTGGGGCTGGCTCTGGGGTTAGATCCGGCGGTGCTGGGGTTAGAGCGTCATGTGGTGTCGCTGCAACCGGTGTTAGCAAAATTGCGACTCGCAGCGGCCTAGGGAATGAGGCGGCGACCAAGGATGATCAGATCGCGATCGCACCCATCCAACTGCGCCACGCGGGGCAAATACCCCCATTCTCGAAACTGAAACCGCTCCAACAACCGCAAACTCGGCCCATTGTGGGCAAACACAAACCCCAGTAACGTCTGAATCCCTAACCTTGGCCATTCCCGCAGGCCATGGTTGAGGAGTTGGGTTCCAATCCCCTGCCGTTGGTGGGTCGGGGCAATGTAGAGGCTCAATTCCACCGTGGCAGCATAGGCGGGGCGACCGTAAAACGCCTGCACACTCAGCCATCCCCCCACCTGATCCTGAGCATCACACCACACCCACAGAGGATAGCGATCGGGCCGATGTTCGGCAAACCAATCTTCCCGACTGGCCACCGTGATCGGTTCCGTGTCGGCGGTGACTTGACGACTGGGGATCGTGGCGTTGTAAATCTCGACGATCGCAGGCAGATCGGCAGGAACGGCAAGACGAATCATGAACAGTGTTTCGGACTGACGGGAGGTGTGAGTTTAGAATAGCGCAATTGTGAAGCGTGGTTTTGCCCGAATCGAGCAGGCAATTTTGATGAGATTTGCCACAATGGGAACTAGAAAAACGTCCATGTTACAGTGTTTGTCTGCCTGCGTTGCATTACGCTTGTCCTGCCGCTAAACCTCAATGTCGAAGAAACCAACAAATATTTGGGTTGAAAGTGCCAGTGTGATTGGGTTGAGCCTCTTTTTCTCCCTGGTCATCCGTACCTTTATTGCTGAGGCCCGTTACATTCCCTCAGAATCGATGCTGCCGACCCTCGAAGTGGGCGATCGCCTCATGATCGAAAAATTATCCTATCGGTTTCATGATCCGCGTCGGGGTGAGATTATCGTCTTCTACCCCCCGGATACGGCGGTGAAATGCGATCCCCTTCGGCCCCAAGCCGTCCCCATTCGGGATGCCTACATCAAACGCATTGTGGGCTTACCCGGCGACACCGTGGAAGTCCGCAACAGCCAAGTCTATATCAACGGCGACCCCCTCGATGAGGACTATATCAACGCCGAGCCGGACTATGTCTATGGCCCCGTGACCGTGGAGCCGGATAGTTATCTCGTGCTCGGCGATAACCGGAATGCGTCCTGTGATTCCCATGTGTGGGGGGCCGTGCCGGAAGAGAATATTATTGGCCGCGCCGCTGTGCGCTTTTTCCCGTTTAACCGTATGGGTACTGATTTTTAATGGGGTAGGGCTATGGTGCATCCGGAACAGTCTGATCGCTTCACGGGTGTGAACGAACCGAACCATCCAGGCTTTGTCGATGCGATCGCATCGGCCATTGCCGATCGCCTCACACCCACGGATTCCCACGATCTCGAAGTGGTCGCCGTCGCTAGCTATCCCCACTATGCGGGACTGATCCAAGCCCGGAAGCTGGTGAGCATTGGGACGGGGCTATTTTTGGTCTATGCGATCGCCAATAGTTTCACCCCCCTTTGGCCCCCGGCCATTGAATTCCCCCTCCGCTTCACCGTCGCCCTCTGTGTCATTGCCAGCGGCTTAGGCTTGATCATCACCCTCATCGTCGAACTCTTCCAAGGCGCAGGCTGTGATCAAGAAATTCAACTGCGCGACCAGGGGCAAATCATCCGCGAATATAATTTCATCCCGTCGTTAAACCAGTTCACCGTTGTCCTGCTCCTCCTCGCCCTGGGATTATTAACGATCATTTTTGGTTTTGCCAATTTTTACAGTGAACTCGTCCGTCAAGATCCGAACCATTTCCAAGGGCTTGAAGCCGGGTTTCTCGCGATTTATTTTTCCTTAGTCACGTTTTCCACCGTGGGCTATGGCGATATTCACCCCGTGTCGGTGGTGGCTCGCTTGGCGGCTGTGGGGGAAATTTTCACCGCCATGTTTTTTAGCCTCGTGGTCATTTCCACAACCCTATCCTGGGCGATTGCCCATAAGCGTCAAGAGCATGACTTGGCGATTAAACAGCGAATTCGCGATCGCACCATCAAACCCTCGCGCCCCGTTGCCCCCTAAATCATGCCCTCACCCCAAACCCCTCTCCCATGGGGCGAGGGGCTTCTCATTTGTACGTGATGCTTCCTGAACAAGCGGTAAATTTCAGTGAAGACAGTTTCAGCACAGTGAAAGTCTCCACTGGTCTTGTCCTATCGGGGCATTGAACCTATTCCCATTCGATGGTTCCCGGCGGTTTCGAGGTGATGTCATAGACCACCCGATTCACCCCCTTCACCTCATTCACAATCCGGTTAGAAATGATTTCGAGGAGTTCGTAGGGAACCCGCGACCAATCCGCCGTCATGCCATCTTCACTAGACACAAACCGCAGCACCACCGGATGGGCATAGGTGCGTTGATCCCCCATTACCCCGACGCTACGAATCGGCAGCAACACCGCAAAGGCTTGCCAATAGTCGTGATAGACCCCTTGCTTGCTGATTTCATCGCGAATCACAAAATCCGCATCCCGCAGAATGTTCAAGCGTTCGGCGGTCACTTCACCGATGATCCGAATCGCTAAACCGGGGCCGGGGAAGGGATGACGGCGGACAATTTCTTCGGGGAGACCGATCGCCCGGGCCACATTGCGCACTTCGTCTTTAAAGAGTTTGCGCAGGGGTTCGATGAGTTTAAATTGCAAATCTTGGGGCAGGCCGCCAACGTTGTGATGGCTTTTGATTTTGACGGCGACGCGCTCCCCGGTTTTAGGGTCTACATTGGTGTCGGCGGATTCGATCACGTCGGGGTAGAGCGTGCCTTGGGCGAGGTAATCAAAGGGGCCGTGTTTTCTCGATTCTTCTTCAAAAACATGGATGAATTCATGGCCAATCAGACGGCGTTTTTCTTCGGGATCGGTCACGCCTTTTAACTGGGCGAGGAAGCGATCGCGAGCATGAACATAGACCACCTCAATATGAAACTGCTCATTGAAAATCTTCATCAACCGTTCCGGCTCACCTTTGCGCATGAAGCCTTGGTCAATGAACATACAGGTGAGTTGATCCCCGATCGCCTCATGGAGCAAAAACGCCAAGGTAGACGAATCTACCCCACCGGAGAGGGCAAGGAGCACACGGCGATCGCCCACCCGTGCCCGAATTTCTCGGATCGCCTCTTCGACGAAGGTTTCCATCGTCCAAGTCGGGTCACAATTGCAAATGTGATAGACAAAATTGCGAATCAACGCGATCCCATCGACAGAATGCACTACTTCCGGGTGAAATTGCACGCCGTAGAGATGGCGGCTGTGGTGAGCGATCGCAGCGCAGGCCGTATTGTCCGTATGGGCCAGCACCTCAAACCCTTCCGGCAGCGTCGAACAGGAATCCCCATGGCTCATCCACATCGTCGAACCATCGGTAACATTGGTGAGCAGATCGGTGGGATCATCAATCATCAAGGCGGCTTTGCCATATTCGGCTTGCTTGGCCCGTTCCACCTTGCCGCCCAACTGTTTCACCATTAACTGCATCCCATAGCACACCCCCAAGATGGGAATATCCAGATCCCAAATTTCTGAGTCACATTCGGGGGCATAGTCGTCATAGACCGAACTGGGGCCACCGGAAAGGATAATCCCTTTGGGGTTGAGTTGTCGCAGTTGTTCAGCGGTGGTGCGGTAGGATAGCACTTCCGAATACACTTGGGTTTCGCGAATTCGGCGGGCGATCAGTTCTGAATATTGGGAACCAAAGTCCAGGATGGCGATCATCTGGCGATTGACCGTCTGGGCGGCATCGGATTTGAGGGCTTCTATCGCTAGGGGTTGAGGGGATGTCGTCATTGCGGTCTCGGTAGAGTCAAAACGGTTAAAAGGGTGAAGTGGCGATCGCTCCATGACACCTGATCCAGATGTCTGGCATGGCATCGCAGCGGTTCGCACCGGTAAAGATGAAGTACGAATGTTAACGTCAGACGAGACAGGCTAGGCGAATTCGTGACAGAGATGAGTTTGAGGATAGGCTGGTTTGTTTAAAAATCACCATCAGCAGGACGCGAGATGGTGGGGCGTTGAAGATCGGAGGAATAGGTTTCCGTCGATGCTCCTCAGCAAATAAAGCGACGGTAAAATCACGGAATGAGCCGCGATCGCACCTTGCATCTAAAAGTTTAGATAGATTTATTTATGGATATCAGGGTAGCACACCTCGGTCAGGATAGCTGTGCCAGTTGGACTCTGGGCGATGATGTGGCGATCGCGATCAAAGAGGATTGAACCGATGGCGGGGGTGCGATCGCCATGTTTCTGAATATACGCGATCGTCCGCGCATCCACCGCCGCCGCGATCGACCCATAGACCCGATTCACCCAATCACTCCCCAGGGCCTGATCCACCTGCCGCAAGCGCTGCAACGCCGCTTCCGTCGTCGCACTGGCGAACAGTTCCCGCAACAATTCCCCCCCCACCCCCACCTGGGCACAATGGGCCGTGAAAATTTCTAAACGCCCATCGGCGAGGTGATGATGGGTATGGAAAATGCCCCCCGCCAGTTTGATTAACTTGCCGTGATAGCCAAAAAGCAGCAAGGATTTTAGCCCCACTGCGGCGGCGGTCACCAGCATCGGGCCCAGCCAATTGGCGGTTTTAATCTGCTGCTCCGGATTAACCCCCAGGGTGCGGGCTAAATCTAGACCGTTTTCGCCGATGCAAAACACAAGGGTGTCAAATTGAGCCGCCTTGGCGATCAGGGTGTCTTGGTAGGCGGTGAGTTGACCCGGTGCGCTCAGGGGTTGACTGATCCCCGTTGTGCCGAGGAGCGAAAGGCCCTCAATCACCCCAAAGGCAGCGTTAGAGGTGCGCTCGGCTAACCGGCGGCCCGTGGGGAGGATCAGTTGCACGGTGATTCGTTGGCCTTGGAGGTGGGGGGTGAGGGCAGCGGTGATCAGACGATGGGCGTAGGCGTAGATGGCGGGGCTGCGATCACTCCGTCTCCCCACCCCTTCCCCAGCGAGGATCGTGATCGGTTCGGGGGCGTTAGGGGTGAGAGATGCGATCGCCCAGATCGCCATATCACGAGTGAGGTCAAGATTATCCCCCGGATCACTGCGAGTGATGGCGAGGACTTGATCCGGTGCGATCGGCGCGATCTGTTCAATGGGAATGCTGACCCGTTGGGGCGGTTCGAGCAAATCCAGTTCCACCTGTTCAATCGGGGTTCTGTTTGGCAAGGCCTGCAACTGTTGCACCGCAGCCAGGGCCGCCGCCGCCGCAAACACGGGTAAGGTATAGCCAGCACGGGGATCACTCATCAAAATCAAAGCGTCCAATTCGCAGGACGGGTTCAGTGTGGTTTACCTAGACAGCGTACCAAGCAGCGGGGCCTCGATCCCCTCCCCTAACCCTGCGATATGATCACGATAACCCCGCGAATCTGCCCCGGTTCAGTTATGCCACATCCCCCCGTTAAATACATCAACCCCTTCACCGACTACGGTTTTAAACGCCTTTTTGGGGAAGAACCCAATAAAGATTTACTGTTAGATTTTTTAAACGAACTACTCAAAGAAGAACAAGGCAAAATTTGCTCAATCAACTATATCAAAAATGAGCAAGTTGGATCGTTAGAGTTAGATCGCCGTGCTATTTTTGACCTGTATTGCGAAAATGAAGCGGGCGAAAAGTTCATTGTTGAACTCCAGAAAAGTAAGCAAAAGTTTTTTAAAGATCGTGCTCTCTATTATTCGACGTTTCCGATTCGCGACCAAGCCCCAAAAAATGAATGGAACTATCAACTCACGGCTGTTTACTTGGTGGCCATCTTAGATTTTGTCTTTGACGATGATAAAAATGATCCTGATAAATATCGCTATAACATCAAGCTCACCGATACTGAAACATGCAAGGTCTTTTACGATAAGCTGACGTTTATCTACCTGGAAATACCGAAGTTCACAAAAACGATTGAACAGCTAGAAACTCGCTTTGATAAATGGCTTTATATTTTACGACATTTACCGGAGATCCAAGATATTCCCGAACCCTTACAGGAGGAAGTTTTCACGAAGCTTTTTGAGACGGCAGCGATCGCAAAATTTACCCGTGAACAATTACGAGTCTATGAAGACAGCCTCAAATACTACCGTGATTTAAAGAATTCGATGGACACAGCCCGCGAAGAAGGGCGTGAAGAAGGGCGTGAAGAAGGGCGTGAAGA
>NZ_JAQMTY010000245.1 GCF_028330765.1 Spirulina subsalsa CS-330
GATAAATCAATGGCGTTAGTCGTTGAGCCTAGCAACCCTCTGCAACTCTCGTTGTTTGAGTGGATAAATGGTCAGGTAACTGGCTGTTCAGAATCCCCCACTATAGCCCGTAGGGTTTAGTGGGGGAGTATGTCAACAAATCTATGACAGCACCTGAAGTGTCAAAGCAGTCTGATAGTTTGCTGAGTTGGCTTGCAATTACAGGGATCAAGTGTGACATGGCGAAAGGAAAAGCTTTTCTATCGCTTGCTGCCAATTTAGTATTGCTCGATACTGTAGAGATAATTCCTACATGGCGGAGGCTCCTAAAGTTAGGCTGGCGTATTGTCTCTACCATTTTGTGGGGTATTTTAATTCTCATTATTCTCTCTTCTCTCGGACGTTATTTTGCATTTGGAAGCGTACCGTCTTCTGTATCTAATCCTGTTGGAGTATCTGATAGTTCTACAGTCGCAATTCAAGCAGATAAACTCACACTAGAAATCGATAATGCCTTAGTAGCAGCTCGTGAGGCAGCTTTAACGACTGCTTCAGATGAACTTGATCAATGGGTTGATAGCTTGATGAACCGAGTTGACTCAAGCCAAGACGGTGATTTTTTAGATTGGTATTTTGGATACTGGACTCAGCAAAAATTTGGTTTGGATGGAACATTGCAGGCTGGAAAGCGAGTCTTTAATAAAAATCTCCCAACTGCCAAAGAGAAGATTCAGGAGGAAGTTCTTCAGGAGTTTACAAATCGTGTTCTTCGTCCTGAAATCGCAAGGCTGGAATTGAAGACTATTTCAAGAGATATTTCACAGATCTATACCAGCGAACTGCAACGAAATCTTGAGAAAATCCGTATCAAGTACAATATTCCTAAAGCAAACTGGAATGAGTATTTAGAAAATGTAACAGTTCTCGTAACCAACATTGAAGGAAGACAAGTTCCGTTACAACTCAAAGCTTTTACTATTGCAAGTCTGGGTGGTGGTGCATTACTAGCGAAAGCAGCAATCGTAGCAATTGAAAAGGTAACTGCGAAGGTCGCTACTAAAGTCGTCGCTAAGGCAAGTGCAAGTTTTCTAGGTAAAGCAGGGGCATTAGTTGGTGGAGAGCTATTGGGTCCCGTAGTCACTGTAGCAATTATTGTTTGGGACGCAGTAGACATTCATAATACGGAAGTTAACTATCGACCTATTCTTAAACAAAACATTGAAGACTACTTCAATCTAATGAAAAGAGATATTTTGGGTGACGAAGAAAATGGCATTCAAAAGGTGATTCTTGATATTGAGAACAGCATCAGAAAAGGTATGAGTGGTTCTCGCTTACCTTTTCTATCGAGAGGCTAATTATCCAAGCGAGGGCTAACACGTCATGGCAGCGGACGGTCGAAAGCTGCTGGTGCTGAGTTAAAGGTTATCTGCCGCCGCTGCATTTTGCCGTTGTACTGCCTGCGTAGCACAAAGTTTGACATGATATGCTAACCTCCAAAAACGCAGTCACCACAACATTGCGTTGGAGCCGACGAAAGCCGTTAGCCCGACGGCGCTGGCTAAGCGGCGTTCGCGGCTCAACTCCACCGTTAGAAGTATCCAGAAATGAGCAGTATCGAGTATTTGAAATTCGAGCAGGTAAATCCAGAAGTTTTGATGCGTATCGTAAATGAGGAATCTTTGCGTGCGCACCTAGTTGAGCATCCTTACTTCGATTCAAAAAGCATTAGAGAATGGATCATGGATAAGGCTGAGACAGACGCAAAGGATGGCTGTCGAGTTCGTGTGATTTCTATCTCAGGGGAAATAGCCGGATGGTGTGGAATACAACCGGATGATAACGGTTTTGAAATTGCAATTGTGATTTCAAAAAAGTTTTGGGGTTTTGGTATCCCGATTTTCAAAACTCTAAAGTGTTGGGCAAGCGAGCTCGGGTATAATGAAGTACGATTTCATCTATTAGACACTAGGCGCGGATATAAGGCACTGGCCAAGATGGCTACCAAAATCTGTCACACTCAACTTTTAGGTCGTAATTTTACCACCTACTATTTTCCCATAGGCCAACAAAATGCGTAAAACTTCTAACAAGCTGCTCAAGCGGGACTGGTTTTCCGCTACGCTCCAAACCAGCCCCTTAGCATCGCGTTAGCTGTCTAGTTGCGATACGCTGCATCAGGTCTCAACTCATATTAAGCATGATCGCGGAGAGATCTAATATAATGAAGCGTTCCTACGCTTAAAGCTATCGGTCTACATTCAGCTTATATGACTATATTTGACCGTTCCAAACATGTTTACGTTTCTCCTGACTTTGAAGAAGTCATAAAAGACACAATACGTTTTTTTAACGGTACACCTGTACATCCAATTCCTGTCCCAGAGCGTTTTCATGGCACAGGAATTTATGCACTATATTGCATTGCAAAATCTGGTATTTATTCAAGATTTAATTTGGTTAATAGAACTGCATTCCACA
The DNA here is from genome assembly GCF_028330765.1 of Spirulina subsalsa CS-330. Lineage (GTDB taxonomy): Bacteria > Cyanobacteriota > Cyanobacteriia > Cyanobacteriales > Spirulinaceae > Spirulina > Spirulina subsalsa_A. Next base: position 2,461 of record NZ_JAQMTY010000245.1, read on the forward strand.
TGCCTATCTATGTTGGAAAAGCAGTTCCAAAAGGTTGGCGTCAAGCTAGGCAGCTAATACCTGTAGACACCCGGAGCTACGAGTTAAACAATCGAATTAATGAACATAGTCGCAGCATAGATTTGGCAGAAAACTTGAATAGATCTGATTTTTTCTGCCGCTTTATGATTCTCGAAGGCAAAGAAAGTGATTGAATTGGTACTGTGGAAGCTGCACTTATTAGAAAATACCAACCGATTTGGAACACTCTGATCGATGGATTCGGCAATCATGACCCTGGAAAAGGCAGATACGCGCCAGCAAAATCAGATTGGGATGTTTGTCATCCAGGGCGACCCTGGGCTGTAAAGTGCCAAGGGGTTCATGGTACTAAAGAAGAGCTACTTCAAAGCATTGAAAATTTCATGGCTAGATTGAGTGGAGAAGATGCCTAGACTGTCTTGCTTAGAGTTGTTTACAGGTGCAGGAGGACTGGCCAAAGGTTTAGAGATGGCTGGAATTCAGCACAAAGCCTTTGTTGAAATAAATAATGATGCTTGTCTAACATTGGCTTACAATTACGGCGATCAGTTTATCTACAATACAGATATCCGTACATTTCAATTTGATCAGTTTGGTCATATCGATATAATCTCAGGTGGTCCTCCATGCCAGCCATTTTCAATGGGAGGGAAGCATAAGGGAAATGCAGATCAACGAGATATGTTTCCTTATGTCTGTAAAGCGATAAGTGTTTGTACGCCTAAAGCCTTTATTTTTGAGAATGTTAAGGGCATTTTGCGCAAGTCATTTAGCAACTATTTCGAGTACATAATATTAAGGTTGAGATATCCTGAGGTTTTTCTTCGAGATTCAAAATGCTGGAAAGATCATTTAGCAAGACTCGAAAAAATTCATACTTCAGGAAAATATGAAGGGGTCAAATATAATGTTGTTTTTCGTTTGCTAGATGCTGCAAATTATGGAATTCCTCAACGCCGCGAACGAGTTTTTATTGTTGGAATCAGAGAAGATTTGAATATCGAGTGGTCTTTCCCTCAAGAATCCCATTCTTTTGATTCCTTACTCTGGTCACAGTTTGTAAGTTTGAATTACTGGGAGAGGCATGGAATTAAACCATCAGGATTTGGCTGTCTAGATAAAAGAACTCAACAGCGGATTGAGCAATTGATACAACAGCCTACTCTGTTTTCTCCTCCCTTAAAGCCATGGAAAACAGTTCGAGATCAAATTGGAGAACTCCCAGAACCTGATACTGAAGGTAGTTTTAATGCTGAGCATGTTTTAAGGGAAGGTGCTAGATCATATCCTGGTCATACCGGAAGCTATATAGATATGCCATCTAAAGCTCTCAAAGCAGGAGACCATGGTGTCCCTGGAGGAGAAAATATGATTCGATATCAGGATGGTCAAATACGTTACTACACTACATTTGAAGCTAAACGAATTCAAACTTTCCCTGAGAACTATAGAATTTTGGGGTCTTGGACAGAATCTATGAGGCAAATTGGTAATGCGGTGCCGGTAGAGCTAGGCTATTGTATAGCGAGTTCTTTGTCTAACGTTATAAGCTGTGATCCTTAGACAGCTAACTTCAACGTTAGGCGGCATTACAGCTAGAGCACGCAGATAAAATGGAAAGATTGTTTGTTTACGGAACACTCGCACCTGGAAGGCCAAATCATGGTGTTTTAGAGGACATACCGGGCAACTGGGAGGCGGCATCACTAAAAGGAAAATTGCTGGACGAAGGATGGGGCTCCGAATTTGGTTGCCCTGGAATCATGCCATCAGATGAAGGAGAGGAAGTTGAGGGTTTTGTTTTCTCTTCAGATCACTTATCAGAACATTGGTCAATGCTTGATGAATATGAAGGTACTGGTTACAAGCGTGTAGCTGTGCTCGTTAAAACTGAAAGTGGTGAAAAAATTGAAGCCTATGTTTATGCACTCAACCATGCCGCCTAACAAACGCATGCAGTCGGACGCAGCAAAGCTGCGCCGCTGATGCGAGGCGTTGGGCTGCTTCAGTCCTTGGTTGGGACAGTACAGCAAAGTTATCTGTGGGAGATTGAGTTCAGCCTACTTGTGCAATCACTTGACCAATTTCTTGAGGGGTTGCACCTGTTGCCAGCATTGCCCGAATTAGCAATTCAATAGAGACAGACGCATCACCATTTTCAGCTTTGGCAACACGGGGTTGGCTGGAGTATAATTTATCTGCTAGTTCTGTTTGAGTCATTGATTTTTGCCGTCGTTCTTTTAGGTTGCGGCTCAATGCCAGCTTAATTTCAATGAGGGTCGTTTCTTCTGGCGTGAGGTCTAGAAATTCTGAAACTGTTCCAACTTTCCAGCCTTTGTCCTCTAGTTTTTTTCTCTTGGCTTCGTCCATATCCCTAATCCTCCTGATCGTTGTCATACTTACTCAAGCGTTTTTGGCAGGTATCAATAATGCTGTCGGGTGTCGTTCTTGTTGTTTTATGAAATACCTCAAGAATGAGAATTGCATCATTATCAATGCGGTAAATGATTCTCCAGTTCTTACTTGCATCTCGAACTCGCAATTCATGGCAATGTGACCCAATACTTGGCATTGGTCTTGAGTGAGGCAAACCCAAATTTTCACCCTGCTGCAATCGCCGCAACAACACACCTGTTTCTATCCGTGCTTCTTGGCTAAAGGGAGGGGTTTTGACTTCTCCATGAAGCCAAACCAACGGTTTATCTGTTTCGTCCATACGTCTCTTATATCATATCTGATATATTAGTATCAGTTGGCGCAGCCCAACAATTGCGGTGCATGCGGTGCAGCGGATTGAAGGAAGCCGTTGGTGCTGAGTGCAAGGCGATTGGCAACCGCTGACCGCAACCGTTAGCATCTTTGTCTGATACTGTTCAGGCACGTTCTCAGTTCACACGGAGCCATAGCCACCGCCGCCGGGAGTGGCGATCGCAACACAATCCCCCGCCGCCATCGCCACCGTCGCCGTACTGTCGAGTTCCTCAATCGTCCCATCGGCCCGCTCGACCCAATTTCGGCCCGTTTGGCCCGCGCCGCCCCCCGCCAAACCAAAGGGAGCCACCCGCCGCCGCCCCGACAGAATCCCCGCCGTCATTGGGGCGAGGAACCGCAGCCGCCGGATCACACCATTCCCCCCCGGATAGGCCCCCGCGCCGCCACTGTCGGGCCGAATCGCGAACCGTTCCAACCGCACCGGAAACCGCCATTCCAGCACCTCCGGATCGGTCAGGCGTGAATTCGTCATGTGGGTCTGCACCGCATCCGTTCCCGCAAACCCCGGCCCCGCCCCACTGCCGCCGCAAATCGTCTCGTAATATTGATACTGCGCGTTACCGAAGGTGAAATTATTCATCGTTCCTTGGGAGGCGGCCAATTGACCCAACGCGCCATAGAGACAATCCACCACGGCCTGAGAGGTTTCCACATTCCCCGCTACCACCGCCGCCGGATAGCGGGGATTGAGGAGAGAACCAGGGGGCACGATGATCGTGAGGGGTTTTAAACAGCCCACATTCAGGGGAATATCATCATCCACCAAGGAGCGAAACACATAGAGGACGGCGGCTTGGGCGATGGCGATCGGGGCGTTGAAGTTGCTGGCCACTTGGGGGGATGTGCCGGTGAAGTCGATGGTGGCGCTGCGGGGTTCGGGGTGAATTGTGATCTTGACCTGGATCTCTGCGCCGTGGTCGAGGGGACAGGTGAAGGAGCCGTTTTGTAGGGAAGCGATCGCTCGCCGTACTGACTCCTCCGCATTGTCCTGGACATGACCCATATAGGCCTGCACCGTCTCTAGGCCGTATTGGGTCACCATGCGCCGCAGTTCTTGCACGCCCTTTTCGTTGGCGGCGATTTGGGCGCGAAGATCGGCGAGGTTTTGATCGGGGTTGCGGGCGGGATAGGGGCCAGCGGTGAGGTGGGCGAGAATATCCGCTTCGCAAAATTGGCCCTGATTCACAAGGCACACATGATCGAATAACACCCCTTCTTGATCGATGTGGGTGCTGTGGGGCGGCATCGAACCGGGGGTAATGCCGCCAATGTCGGCATGGTGGCCCCGTGAGGCGACGTAGAAGGCGGGGCGATCGCTCTCCAAAAAAACAGGGGTGATCACGGTGACATCGGGTAAATGAGTGCCGCCGTTGTAGGGGTTGTTGAGCAGATACACATCACCGGGGCGAAATGCGTCACCCTTGGCGGCGATCAGGCTTTCAATGCTGGCACTCATGGAGCCGAGATGGACGGGAATATGGGGCGCATTGGCCACCAGTTGCCCGGCCGGGTCGAAGAGGGCGCAGGAAAAGTCAAGGCGTTCTTTGATGTTGACGGAATAGCTGGTGTTTTGGAGGGTTGTGCCCATTTGCTCGGCGATCGCTCGAAACCCATGGTTAAAAATTTCCAGCAAGACGGGATCGGCAATGGATGCCCTCACCCCACCCTCTCCCACGGGAGAGGGCTTCTGGCTCCCTTCTCCTGTGGGAGAAGGGCCGGGGATGAGGGCGATCTGCTCAATTACCAAATGCCCGTAATCGTTCACCGTCGCTTGCCAGCCCGGTTCAATCACATTCGTCCCCGTCGCTTCGATAATTAACGCCGGGCCTGCGATCGCATCCCCCGGTTGTAAGGTGTCGCGCTCAAAGACGGGGGCATCATGCCAGGCTTGGGCGGTGAAGAGGTGGACGGTGGTGCGGGGTTGGGGCGGGGTGAGGCGCGATCGCGGTTGGGGGGATTCTGTGGCCGTGGCGGCAGGGGCGATCAGTTCGACGCTGAGGGATTCGACGATGAGGGCGCGATCGCCCATCGTAAAGCCGTAGCGTTGACGGTATTGGGCCTCAAATTCAGCGGTCATTGAGGCGCGATCATCGAGATCCACCGTCAGGGTGGTATCTGTGCCTTGATATTTCAATTGGGCTGTGGGGCGGCGTTCGATCGGATCGATGGGGGTATTTTGGGCCTGTAATTCCCCACGACCGAGGGCGGCTAATTCCTCACAAATTGCCCCCAATGCCGGGATCAATGCCTCGGTTAAGGGTGCTTCTACCGCCTGTTCATGGATCACCCGCACATCCGCCAAGCCAATCCCATAGGCCGACAACACCCCCGCATAGGGATGAATCACAATCCGCCGCATTCCGAGGGCTTCAGCGATTAAACAGGCGTGTTGTCCCCCCGCGCCGCCAAAGCAGCAGAGGGTATAACCGGCGAGATCGTAGCCCCGTTGGAGGGAGATTTTTTTGATCGCGTTGGCCATGGTGTTGACGGCGATCGCGAGAAAACCCGCCGCAATTTCCGCCGGGCTGCGATCGTCCCCAATCTCTGCGGCGAGGGTGTCGAATTGCGCCGTTACTGCCGCCGCATCCAAGGGGCGATCGCCATGGGGGCCAAACACCGCCGGAAAAAACGCCGGTTGCACCTTCCCCACCCTCACATTGCAATCCGTCACCGTCAGCGGCCCGCCGCGACCGTAGGCCGCTGGCCCTGGGTTTGCCCCCGCCGAATCCGGGCCGACGCGATACCGAGACCCATCAAACCGCACAATCGAACCGCCCCCCGCCGCCACGGTATGAATCGCGAGCATGGGCGATCGCAACCGCACCCCGGCAATTTCCGTTTCTAAGCTGCGCTCATACTCCCCGGCATAATGGCTCACATCCGTCGAAGTTCCCCCCATATCAAAGCCGATCACCCGGTCAAACCCCGCCACCCCACAGGTTTTCACCGCCCCGACAATCCCCCCCGCCGGGCCGGATAAAATACTATCTTTCCCCTGAAACTGCTGCGCCGCCGTTAAGCCTCCGTTGGACTGCATGAACATTAAGCGGGGCAACGCTTGATCCGCCTCGGTCTGTAACTGTGCCGCAATCTGATCCACATAGCGGCGCAAAATCGGCGATAAATAGGCATCTACCACCGTCGTATCGCCCCGACTCACCAGCTTCATCAACGGGCTGACCTGATGGGACAAAGACACATGGGTAAAGCCCACCTCACGGGCGATCGCGCCAATCCGCTGCTCATGGTCGGGGTTGCGGTAGCCGTGGAGGAGGGCGATCGCACAACTGCGCAGGCCGCGATCGTACGCCCCTTGTAAATCCTGGCGCACCTGCTCCGGGTTCAACGGGATCAATTCCCGCCCCTGGGCATCGTGCCGCGCCGCCACCTCGATCACCTGTTCATACAGCATCGACGGTTGCACGATCTGCCGGGCGAAAATATCCGGGCGATGCTGATAGCCAATCCGCAGCACATCCCGAAAGCCTTGGGTCGTGACGAAAAGGGTGCGATCGCCCTTGCGTTCGAGCAGCGCATTTGTCGCCACCGTCGTCCCCATCTTAATCACCTCAATCTCCTCAAGCGGCAGCGGCTGATCCGGCCCCAACCCCAGCACCTCCCGTATCCCCTGGATCGGCGCATCCTCATACCGTTCAGGATTCTCCGACAGCAGTTTATGCACCACCCGCCGCCCATCGGGCCGCTGCGCCACAATATCCGTAAACGTCCCCCCCCGATCAATCCAAAACTGCCAACCCGTCTGCCCTGGAGTCATCGCTGCGATCGCCCTCATACCAACTCTCTACCGCCACATTATGCCAGCTTGATCGCTCCCCAAGCGTTACCCTGGATGGCTTCAACGGCTCAAGCTGTCAGGAACTAAAACGGAATCGCCCCACGCTCACCGTTATGATTGTTAATTTAACGGTGAGCGTGTCAACGAATCTGCCCCCATCAATCCCTTGTCCCTGTGGGAGTGGTCAATGGCTCTCAGACTGCTGTGGCCCATACCTCCAAGGGCAACGGCCTGCCCCCACGGCTGAGGCATTAATGCGATCGCGCTACAGTGCCTACTGCACCAAAACTATTGATTACCTCGTTAAGACCCATCATCCCCAGTACCGTGAACCCCATAGCCGCCATCAAATCGCAGCAACGGCTAACAGTGTCACCTGGCTCGGTTTAACAATCATTGCCACGGAGCAGGGTCAAGCGGGAGATCAAACGGGAATCGTTGAGTTTGTGGCGTTATTTCAAGACGGGAAAAGGGCGATGCAACTGCATGAGCGATCGCGTTTCCGTCAGGAAATGGGTCAATGGTTTTATCTCGATGGCGATCTTTTACCGCCGTTGCACCCCAAGAAAAATGAACCCTGTTGGTGCAAAAGTGGCAAAACGTTCAAACAATGCCACGGCAAAAAACGCTAGCGTCAGCAATGCAGGATTGTAACTCTTCTCGCATCAGATCGGGAAAGATGATGCGTAACCGTCCCAAGCGTTTAACGAGTTTTGGTCGTTTCAGCGATTTGACAATCAAATCGTGGTTTATTCAACGGCTGAAACCCTATTGATTTCGTTGAGACATTGACCGTTTTTAAGTCCCTGGGACGGTTACGATGATGCTTTCGCGTTTTTTATTTTTTGCTGAAGACGCGCAACTGTATTAGAGTCCAATTCTTGCTCTGGTGCTACCCTGTCTCGTTCAGCCAGTGCCGCTGCCATTTCAGAGGAAGAGGCTGTTCCAAGTTCTTGCAGTAAGGAGTTGAAAGACGGTTTTTGTGCCTGAATTCCTGCTTCAGAAATGGAGCGAATAGAAGAGAAAAGGGTTACCTGTTGTGTCAGAGCATAGACAATGTATTGATTCAAAGAAACGCCCTCACCTTCTGCCAAATCAGCCAATTTCTGGTGTAGTGTTTCCAGTAATCGAAGGGTTAATCGACTCATACTTGACCTCCATATTCTACTAATTTAACAACTAATATGATTTCAGCAATTATGGGGTGCATGACCGCTTAGGGGAGGACGGCTTAACGACATGGCATCCGGCGTATTTGGCATTAGGGGAAACCTTAGAACAATGTGCCGCAGAATATCGCAAGTTTTGTAAACGGTATAAACTGAAAGCCAAGCCCCCCAAGCGGAATCATTGGGGCAAAAACCTGCTCCAAGGCTTTCAGAACAAACGCAAAGCCAAGAAACCCTCACCAGGGCAAACGAGTTTGCCGTGGGATCAGCGGGAGGTGATGAACCCGGCCGTGATTGCGGTGGCGGAGAAGTTTATTTTGGCAAATTGTTATAACCCGAAGGTGGCGGGGGCGATGTTGAGGAAAAGTTGTAGTACGGAGTTTGTGGAGAGTGGGTTTCAGGAACTCGAGAATTCCAGTGCCAGGTATCGAAAAGCCAGACCCCGCATGGGTTCGTGAAAATCAACGGGTTAATGATTCTTAAAAAAAGCCTGTAGCCTTTATATATTACAATCTACAAGTCTCGACGCGAGAGAAGAATACCCAATCTCCGCCATCAACCCAACCACCCCCACGCCCGCGAGGGAGGTGTCCCACCGGGGCTCTTAACTCGAATTTGTAGTCTTCGTACTTCAACCACTCTTCTCCCCGCCGCCATCCCACACGGTCGGCTAGCTTAACAAAATCTTTGCCAACCTCATTATAAATCCGCTTCTGGACGCTAAACCCAAAGCGCCCGTTACTGTGCTGTACCCAAAGACGGTCGATCGTTTGCAGATCGCGACAGGGAAACTGTTCAATATCCTCATTTCGGAACCACCCTTCATTTTCCCTCGCCGCAACCCACAACATCATACGCCATGTTTCCTGATCCGCCTCTTTGAAGCGTTGGGCAGCCAAGAGCTTCCGGAGGGTGCTGTAGTCTGCGCCCACTTCGCTCTCCAGTGACGCATTAGACGTAGCCCCATAGGTCGTTGGAAATGCTGGAGGGGCTGGAATTGGAGCAGCCGCGATGTGTCGCGTTGTTTGGTTGCTGGTTTTTTCGTGTTTGAGATGCTCCCACGCGATCCAAGCCGCAGTAGCAGTAGCACCAGCAGAAACAATAGTGGCGATTGTAATCCAATCCATACCGTCAGATGATCAAAAAGCTCGCCTATTAGTTTAATGGAACTTCCGCCGATTTATGCGGGAAGCGATAGGTATAGGGTGAGAATTGCTCACAAAATCAGAGCTTTTGGGATTTCCATTGATTCATTTGTGGCAAAATACCAAACCCAGTATGCCATCCTGTTTAAGCCACCTCATCCTTCGCATCTAAAACAACATCTTCATAGGTAAACGGCCCCTCGGCAGTAATGCCCACTTTGGCATCAGAGTTGCGCACCTTGCAGCGCCCCCGCAAGGGTTCTCGCAACAGACTTACTACATTGAGCGCAATGTCTGCATGGGGAATGGTTCCCCCTGCCATTGCAAAGACTTCCCCATCAAAATATTCATAGCGTAGGGGTTGTTGAGCTTCCCAGGCAAAATAGTCCTGCGGGGTTAAGGGAGAAGAGATTTCAAGCGTACCTTGCGTCATGGTCTGTGACCCCAAAAACGTATTTTCATCGAAAATTTGGGTAGAAACCCCGTCCTTCTAGGACGGCTTGATGTTAGTATAATCCTTGGTCAACGACCCACCCGAGACGATGGATCAGACAGCCTACACGAGCGAAGTCCAGTTGTACTGGCGGCGCAGCAAA
>NZ_JAQMTY010000246.1 GCF_028330765.1 Spirulina subsalsa CS-330
TTACAGACTTTTTTTCAAGAATCATTAACTCGTTAATTCCCACGAAGTTATGCAGGGTCTGGCTTTTCGATGCCTGGTGCTCGAAAAATGAGTTCTTGGCTCACACTCTCCACAAAATCCGTACTACATTCTCGCCTCAACATCGCCCCCGCCGCCTTTGGGTTATAGTTCGGGGCATGGGCGGATGAGATCCGCCCATGCGAAGTTTACGCATCTGGTGATAACGACTCCGATTGAACGGGATCAGTGTGGGGTGGATGCCAACCTCCTTGTTGCCAAAACCAACGTGCCTGACGGATAGAATCTTCCCCTGAATAACGCTCATCATTCAAATCAAGTTTTATAACAGTGGCACGGCCAATCGGAGTTTGTCCAACGATTCTGAGCGTATCGACTGTCCAAATAAAGTGAGCTTGCCAACGTTGTTGACGAGGATTAAAGAGGGGAACCTCGGTGTTACTGTCTGGATCAATGCCCAGAATGGCATTAGAGCGTCTTTGATTACATCGACTGCAAGCCAAGGCCAGATTCTCCAATTCATCTGAGCCACCCAAGGAAACAGGCTGAAGATGGTCAATATGAAACCGATCAGCACTTAAATATTCGGGGGAGTGGCAATATTCACAGCGGAACTGGGCGCGGTGACGGGTGAGTTGTCGGGATTGAGGGGACACCATTGGGCAGCAGCAGCAAGTTGGGCATTGATCCGGGTGAAGATGCGATCGAGGTCACAGATTCCTGCATATTCCGCCGCCTCGTCAGGATTCAGGGGCGCTTGCTTGTGTTTCTCAAGGAGTTCATGGCGACGCTCGTGCAGTGCTTCCGAGAATTTAAAGAGTTGAACATCTCCAAATTGTTCTAAGACAATCCCTGCATTGAGAAAGTTGGAGGGGCGCACCATTCGTTGAGCTTGCATGGTGTTTAAACGGATGAATGATTATGTTCTGATTATACTGTTGAGGAAAAGTAGAGCATCCAGGGCATTCAATCGCCACCGATAAACCCCACACCGCCCGATGATTCCCATGGCGCGATCGCTTAACTTTGCATAAAGAAATCCCGACAGATCTGCCGGGATTGGTGGATTGGCTTAAGCAACGCCGGATAAGCCGGATAGTTTCGAGGCTTTGAGCATGTGATAGGTGATCAATAATTGGGTGAGGGCGAGGGGGTAACTTTGGAGGATTTCGCCCGTGGTGCCGACGAGATTCCCGATCGCATCGTTGCCCGTCAAGCTGCAAAACTGGCCCAAGTAAGGCACTTCAGTACAGAGGAGTCGTTCGAGTTCTTGAACCTGTTGGGCGGTGGCGTGACCGTCAATTTCGAGCACATCAACGGGTTTGCCCATGTCCCGATCCAGTTCGAGGCGGATGGCGTTGCCGAGGTGATTCCCTTGGGCGTGGAGAATGTCGCTAAAGTCCGGGTGGGGAATGGTGGGGCGCAGGACAAGGCGAACATTGAGCAGGAGGTCATCGGCGCTCGACTCGTCGGCAGGGGGATAGAAGGAAACCACCACATCCGCCCATTGGCGTTGGGGGCGAATGTAGGCTTCGGAGTCGGGTTCGCGTTTGCGCAGTTGTTCGATGACGGCTTCTTCGGTGTAGCCTCGTTTGCGGGTGTCGCGTTTAACTTTCCAGGTGGCGCGGAGGGTTTCAGGCGGGGCGAGGTAGACTTTGACATCATAGCTGTCTCGCATGGCACGACTGGAATAGCCGAGGAGACCTTCGACGATCACGAATTTGCGGGGAACGATATATTCCGGGGGGTCAAACATCCCGGTGTCGTGGTTGTAGATCGGTTTGAGGATCGGTTGCCCGGTGCGGAGGAGGCTGAGGTGTTGTTGGATGATGTCGAGATAGTTGCAGTCTGGAGCGAGGGCAGAAATTCCGATTTCGGCACGTTGGATGCGATCGTAACGGTGGTAGTCATCGGTGCAGATGACGGTGACATTTTCTTCGCCTAGAATCTGGGCAATCCCACGGGTGAGGGTGGTTTTTCCGGCGGCACTGTCCCCAACAATGCCCAAAATGATCGGACGTTCGCTCATAGCTCGTTCTACTCTCTAGATTGAATAAATATCCGTTCACTGTATCAAGTTGTGCAACGGTTGTTCGGTGAATATGAGCAGAATTGAGGGCGATGATCGGATTCAACGGGATGCGGGTGTGGCCGGGCGTAGGGGCCAAAGGCGTTCAAGATCGAGTTGAGTGGCGATCGCAGCTAACTGGCCGACATCATGGCGATCGCGCTCACTCAGATGGGGCAGCACACCGAGGATCGGCACTTGGGTGAGGGATTCAATTAAGGGAATCGGAGTCCATTGGGCCACCTGTTCCGGGGTGACGGGTTGGGTGCAACTGAGGACAATGCCCCGGATCGGGAGATGGTGTGATCGCGCTAGGGCAACGTTGGCCACAGACTGCGCGATCGCCCCCAGTTTCACCGGCACGACTAGCACCGTTTCCCAGCGCCACATCGCCGCCACATCCGCCACCGTCAGTTCATTGGTGACCGGTGAACCCAAGCCGCCGACCCCTTCCACGAGGACGAACCCATGGGCCTGGCGTAACTGTTGATAGGCTTGCCAGACGATGGCGAGATCCACGGTGCGACCTTCAGCGGCGGCGGCCAAGGGGGGCGCGATCGGGGCGGCGAACTGCAACGGCACAAGGGTATCAGGGTCTTGGGGCAGGGTGAACAGTTGGCGATAAAGTTCCCCATCCCCTAGGCCCGACTGCACCAACTTCAGCAAGCCCAAGCTCTGGGGGTCGCGGTACTGTTGCCAATAGGCCACAAGGGCGGTAGTGAGGACGGTTTTGCCCACATCGGTATCGGTTCCGGTGATGATCAAACTCATAATTCAGTACAAAGATTGTCGAGGGCGGTTTTCAGTTCGTCAATGTTGGTGGTGGCGGTTCCGAATTGACGCACGACGATACTCGCGGCGAGATTGCCCAACACCGCCGCTTCCCATTCCGTCGCCCCTAAACAAAGGGCGAGGGTGAGGGCGGCGACGACGGTATCGCCTGCGCCGGTCACGTCGAAAACATCGGTGCGATTGAAGGCGGGGATATGGTGGAGGGTTTGATGGCGATCGCACAGGGTCATCCCCTCATCCCCCCGCGTGATCAGCATCGTTTGGGACTGAGTGAGGCGGCGTAGATCCTGGGTGGCACGTTCCACGCTGGCGGTGTCGGGGAGGGGATACCCGGCAGCGGCTTCAGCTTCTGGGAGGTTGGGGGTGAAGATCGTCGCACCTTGGTAGCGGGGGAGGTCTTTTTGGGCATCGATAATGGTGCGATCGTGCTGGAGGGCCGCTTCAATTACCGGAGCCGAGAATACCCCCTCGCCATAGTCGGAACAAACCACCGCATCCACATCCTGCTGCTGGTCTCGGATCAGCGCTGCTAACTGAAGCTGTACTTCTAAACTGGGGGGATGATCGGATTTACGATCCACCCGCACCACCTGCTGTGTAACCGATTGCCGCGCATGGCCCGCGATCCGGGTTTTCGTCACCGTTGGCCGACTCGAATCAACCACCATCCCGGCCGTCTCAATCCCCGCAGCGGCGAAAATATCCCGCAACGCTTCCCCTTGCACATCTTTCCCGATGATGCCCACAGCTTTCACCTTGGCCCCCAGTTTGGCCAAGTTATAGATCGCATTGGCCCCGCCCCCTGGGATTTGGCGGGTAAACTCGTGGCGCAAAATCAGCACCGGAGCTTCGCGGGAAATGCGCTCCACTTGCCCGGTGAGAAATTCATCTAAGGTTAAATCCCCCACCACCAGCACTGTGGGTTCTACAAAGCGATCGAGCAACCGATGGAGGCGGGGTTGTGCTGCCCGCAGGTGATCTAAAAACGAGGCCGGGGTAGTCATAGGGGCGTTATTCTACAGGATCAGCATCGGGGGATGCGTCTGGCTCACGGTTTGCGTCGGGTTCCGGATCGGGGTTGGCTGCTGAATTGGGGCGAGCCGCTGGATCAGGACGGGGTTCAGGGTTGACATCTGCGTCTGGGGATGGACTCGGACTGGGTTCAGGTTGAGCGGGAACGGCTAAACCGGGGCATTGGTTGCGATCGTAGGTGAAGGGAACGGTGATTTTAAACGGGGTAGGGCGGTTGACGCTGGGGAAGCCGAGGCTTGTGACTTGCGATCGCGCCTGATCATTAAAAATCTGATGGCCCGCGCTGCGAATCAACTCCACATTCGTGACCGTCCCATCGGGCTGCACCTCCACGCCATAAATGCTCGTCCCCGACAGTCGCCGCAAACAGGCATCCTCTGGATACTGACCTGGAATCTCCAAGGCGCGGGGTCGGGCAGTCACCGAGGCCAGCCACTGGGCGTTATTTTCTTCAGCCTCGGCATCGGTGGTATCAATGGGATTGCTCCGGAGATTGTCGCGGCGGGCTTGAATATCCCGCAGCACCGGATTTTCGGGGGTACTGGGTTGAGCGGCAATTTCGCTCGGATTAGTCTCAGTCCCTGGCTCGGCTGGGGGCGTGGCCACGCCACTGCCTTCGGCGGTTTTTTCGGGGCGCGATCGGTTGGGTTGATTAAAGATCGCCGCAATGCCCAATTGTCGAGGCTGCGGCAGTTGATCTCCCGGATTTTCATATTCCCTCAACCGAAAATCCTCGCCCGCATTGGCAATATCAAAGGGAGATTGGGGCGGGTTGGGACGAGCGGTATTGTTGGGGTCGGGGGTGGGGCTGAGGCGCGAAGGGGGGCGAACAATGGTTTTACTGGGGCGTTCCGGTAAGGGGCGGGGGCGATCGCCGCCCCCCGAATTATTGGGGATGGGTTGGATCGGGTATTGATAGGGAATGGCGGCCGTCGATCTCGGATTCTGGGGGGACTGTTGCGGCCCCGGAAGCGGTCGGGACGATGGATTGCTCCGGATTGGGGAGTTGGGGAGTTGGTTGAGGTCAGGGATGGGATATTGGGGCGATCGCACCGCAAGATCGGGTAACCCCGCATTGGCCGAGGTGGGCATCGTCACGGCCAGGGGCAGGCGGCTGAAATCCTGGGCGGAAAGTTCCACCATGCCCACCTGATTGCGCGGTGCTCCGCCCTCGCCACTGAGGAGGGGCCCATCGGCAAAAAACGGCAGGGAGGGCAACGCCACACCGAGCATGGCGTGCATTCCCACCGAGGCATAGGCCGCGATCGCCGTGGGTTGACGGATGCTACTGGCAAGAATTGCCCAAATTGACGGAAGGGTCATAGCGAATGATCAGGAGCGACAGGTCGATTATGAATGATCAATACTGAGAAGTAGCTCAATTGTAGCGTGGGGCGATCGCGCAAATCGTCATAAATCTGCTGATCCGGCATCGTTGCCCGTTCTACGACCCAACTGCGATCCAAGAGTTCCCACTGCCGCAACACCTGCCACACCTGCCCATACACCGACCCCACCTTCAACAGCACCACCACATCGGCCCACTGCAACACCTTTTCCAACTCCGCCACCCGATACAATGCCGGCAGCACCACATATCGCTGCCCCTGACAGGTGAGGGGAATCCCCAGGGTGGCAGCAGCGGCGTAGGGCGACGACACCCCCGGCACGGTTTCGATCACCAGTTCTGGATGGTGTTCCCGCAGGGTTTGGGCGAGGTAGGTGAAGGTGCTGTAAAAACTCACATCCCCTTCGCAGGCAAAGGCCACATCTTGACCTTGGGCTAGGTAGTCCCACACCTGATCGGCGGCCTGCTGCCAAGCGTTCATGAGGGTGTCTTCGTCGCGGGTGTAGGGAAAATTGAGGGGGAGCAGGTGTTGTTGGCGGGTAAACCAGGGGGTAATAATTTGTTCAGCGATACCGGGCTTTTGGTGGAGACCGGCCGGAAAGGCAATCACATCAGCCTGACGCAGCAGCCGCAACCCTTTGAGCGTAATTAGCTCAGGGTCGCCAGTACCGACACTGATACCGTAGAGATGACCGAGGGAGGCGACAGGGGACAAGGGCGTGGGAGGAATGGGGACTGCAATAATTTCAGGCTTCATCTTAACCGATCAGGATAGAGCCAATGGCCGCGATCGCCAAGACTAACCAAGATTTTTCAGATCAGGAATCAGTTAGGCTTGACCCAGAAACAGATGGCTGAACGGCTCGTTATGAATCAGCGGACTTAATGTTTAAGAATTTGGCTGTACTCGCTCGTCCGTTGGGGCTTAACCGAGAAAACTTTTCAGACGACCTGTTTTAAAATAAAAACGATCATCTTGGTCAGGTAATCACGTTAGAACCTCAAAAATAGAGGCGCAAATTGATGAATAATGTCTTTGTTCAGGCTGTTGGTGTCGGAGCCGTCACCTATTTGCTGTTTAAGGGATTGGATTGGATCATCATCTCCATCCTAGCAATCCTCGAAACCTTGTCACGCTGGTATCGATATTACGGTAGCCCTTGGGCAGAAGAGGCGGCTGTCGGTGCGTTCTTTCTCTGGCTAATCATCGCTGGCATTCTGTCTAGTCGCCGCTCATGAGCAAACCCAAGCCTACGGGACAAAAACCCGTTACCCTCGAAACTATCGTTTTGGGAGTCGTGATTGGAAACATGGTCTCCGGACTGCTGTTTTTCCTGTTAGCAACGACACTCACATCCAACGGAGGATTATCAATATTCCTCCTGATTATTGCCTTTGCTGCGTTTGCCTGGTGGGCCGTAAAGCGCATCATTGACCAAACCTGATCGTTAATCAAGTGAGGCGCGACGCAATCGATCAGCCTGAGCCGCCTAACTTAACTGGACTAAAAAAGCTCCGGCGATGGCCGCGATCGCCAACAGTCTGGCCAGGGTTTTGGCTCCACAGGGTAAAACTAGGGAAAGGATGGATCGCAGATTGAGGAGCGGGACGATGGTACAGGGATGGGTAGGAATCTTACGGGGGTTAGGGTTGGGGCTAATCGGTGGCGGGGCGATCGCGCTGTCCCTCGTCTCTGAAACGGTCGGCCAACGCCTCAACGACCCGGATTTTTTTGAACAGGGGCGCGATCGCCTCGAAACGGAAATCGATCGCCTCAACCAACCCGAACCGGAATCGGTACTGCGATCGCGCCCAGACTCGATCTGGTTGGTGGTCACCTCTGCCCCCGGTCAGTTTCGCATCGCTGTGCCGTCCCCCGTTACCCCCCAAGACCCGATCACCCTCGCTCTCCCCAGCGGAACCCTCACGGCCCAAGGTGCGATCGCCACCCACGACCAGACGGAATATGTAGTCGCCTTTGCTGACTATGCCACCCCCACCGCCACCCCCGCCCAACGCCTCACGGAACTCCGCGACTACATGGTGCAGGATACCGACTGGGCGATCGCCCAAGATCAATCCATGCCCCTCGGCGCGTTTCCCGGTCGGCAATTCGTCCTCTTCAGCCCCCAACAGATGATCACCTATCGCTTTTATCTCGTCGGGACGCGCCTCTATATCCTCGGTGTCCTCCACGCCCCGGAGCGCGATCGCACCACGGAAACCGAGCGATTTTTCGCCTCGTTTACTGTTGATTTCTCTCCATGAGATTTTCAAAGCCCTGAAAATAGACAAAGAAAAGGAACTCGGAAACCTTATTTGCCTTAGGTTTATTCTTGAGTTTCACTACAAATAGTTCGAGATGAATCAGATGATTTTACATTTATACTGTACCCTTTACCTGTGAGTATATTTTGACTAAGTAAGTTGGAAATTGTTGATTCTACACGTTCAGTTGCAACACTGATCAGCCAAGGTTCACAAGCTGCTTGTTTGACCTTTTGGATACCGTTTTTTTGAGCCTCAGGGATTAATTCAATTGGATTTGGGCCGACCACGAAACCCTTTTCATAACTGTAGACTTTAGAATGCTCAACATCAAGCTTACTATCTAATATTTTTAGAGGTGGTAAAATTACGTCAATCAACTTTTCGACTTCATCAACATTGATACTCTGTTCTCCAAACTCACTGAGATTAATACCAACTCGAACTGTTCCATGTGCTATGTACAAGAGCTTGCTTGTTGATGCCATTACTCGCTCTTGTACTGGAACAATGGTTTCCATTTCAAAAACAGCCGTTGTTAATTCACTAACATCACGAACAGCTTTAACAACAATAGATCTTGGATTTATTTTTGCGTCTGAGTGAAGAGGATTATTGGTATACAAAACAAATGAAAGAAAAGCAATTGTCAATAATACAGTGTAGATAATGAGAGGTAGGTTTCTTTTAACATAATCCCATATTTTTTTGAATATTTCGATTGCATTACAGCCTTTACTTATAATACAAGGTACACTACAATTGGAGAATCAATGTTATAGATGAGCATAGCATAATCTCATGAGTCGTTACTCTCTAGATTTTCGCAAAAAAATTGTCGAAACCTATGAACAAGGAGGCACATCAA
>NZ_JAQMTY010000247.1 GCF_028330765.1 Spirulina subsalsa CS-330
AACGATGTTCACCTTCTCTCGATCCCCCCTAGCCCCCCTTAAAAAGGGGGGAACGCAAAAAAGTCCCCCTTTTTAAGGGGGATTTAGGGGGATCAAACGCAGACGAGGCCAACATTTGAACGTTATGTATAAGCAGTAGCTCCGTGGGAGGGGTTTGGGGTGAGGGTCATGAGTGAACAAGCTGTAGCGCAGGATGACACAATTTAGGGGTTTCTTTGCCGGTGATCTGTTCCGGTGAGATGAATATTAACAGTCATATTCTTCATGTTAATCTGGAGTGATTCCACACCGGAACCATTCATTGCATCTCTTTGTTTCAATCTTTGAATCGCTATGACATTATTCACGCCCAACGACGTTTTAGAGCGAATTAAAACCGGTCAATCTCTCCAAAAATCAGAGCTAAGTCACCTCGATTTATCCGGCTGTACGATTACAGGAGGGGATTTTAATCAAGCTTATCTAAAGAGTGGAAATTTTTCAGGAGCGATCGCCCACAATGTCAAATTCACCCAGACGATTCTACATTTTTCAAACTTTGATCATGCCAAGGTTTCAGAATCAGACTTTACCGAGGCGGAATTGAATAGCGCCACCGGTAACGCCGCAGACTTTAGCAAGACTCAATGTGTCAAGAGCAAATTTTATGGCGCGAAGCTCAGTGATTTGCAGGCCCAAGGGGCGAATTTTCAGCAGGCCGATTTTCGGGATAGTGCCGCCCCCCGTGGAAATTTCACCAACGCAATCGGCGATCGCGCCCATTTCGGTAATGCCCGCATGACCGCAGCCCTTTTTAATCACAGTTCCTTTTGTCGGACGCAGTTTATCAAAGCGCAACTCGAACAAACCCAATGGCATCACGCCACCTTAGAACGGGCCAATTTTCAAGAGGCTCGGCTCCGGGGGGCTGAGTTTCTCAATGCCCAATTAATTCAAGCTAACTTTGGCCATACCCATGTCCAAGATGTAAATTTTAACGGTGCGGAATTACTCGAAGCGGACTTTAACCACAGTACGTTGATGAATGTGAATTTTTCCGATGCGGCACTCTATGAGGTGGATTTTGAGGGGGCGCATTTTTGGCAGGTGAATCTAGAAAATGCAAATTTGGAAAATGCAAATTTGGAAAATACGGTGTGGCAAGATGCGATCGAGGTGGATTTTTCCACCTGCCATGTGGCCGGGGCAACGTTTACCGATGCTCAAGGGCTGACGGCGGCCCAAAAACAATGGTTGCGGGATCAAGGGGCGACGAATGTACCGCGTTAGTCTGCAAGTCTAGAGCGAGACTTTTTTTCAAGCCGGGGGCAATAATTGCTCGAACAGATCGGTGAGGACGGGTTTCGGGACGGCTCCAACGAGATAGCGTTGAACGCGATGATCCGCACTGAGCGCGGTGAGTTGGGGCACGCCGGTGACCTGGTGGGTTTCGATGAGGTCGATCCATTGGGGGTCGTCGATGTTGAGCATGACGATGTTGATGCGATCGCCATAGTTTGCGGTGAGCGATCGCATCGTTTTCGCCAACCCCTGACAGGTTCCGCACCAATCAGCGTAAAACTCAATCACCGTCGGCTTCCCATTCTCCATCGCCACAGCGTAGGGGGTCGCCTCCTGGGCCGATGCCCGCAAGGCCGCCAACCCGGTCAGCGATGATGCTGCCGCCGCTGATCCGGTGTTGAGCCAACAGAGTAGCGTTAAACAAATTGCCCCGATGATCGGTAACCCTTTGCGTTTGATCATTCTTTTCCTGGTGATTGTGAGCATGGCGATTACCGGAAATAATAGGCCAAGAAAATATGACCCACTAACATCACTAAAAAGATACTCACCAGAATAATATGAGTCGCCAACCAGAGCGATCGCAAATTCCGAATCAACGGCCCTTTATAGAGGGTTGCGATCGCATCAGGGCCATCGGCCGCTTGCCAGCCAAAATAACGGCGCGGTGACTCTAAAATTCCCGTTTCCGCCACAACCCCGATCAACGCCGAGAGCGTCACCCCAAAAAAGACCCAGAGAAAAATCGCGTTATAGTTCAAACCCTGCACGCCGACGGTATGCACCAGCGTTGAAGCCAACACCGCCACACCGAGAATAATATGCAACGTCCGCCACAACATCATCGAGCCGGGAATTGTGATCTTAATCGGCCAGCCCCGGCCCCGCTTGCGGGCGGTGAGCACCATTTCAATCAAAACAAACAGTAAGGAAATATAGCCGGTAATCTGCTTATACATCTCCCCTTGCAACAGGGCGTGAATATCAAAATGATCTTCGCGCAGAATATCAATATATTGCGGACTAAACACAAACGGCAGCAATAAAACCGCAGTGATGAGCGTTAAAACAATTAATTTGGCAAAATTAAGTTTCATGATTTTGGTTGAAAATGCCCTCGGTGTATAGCGATCCTAAATCAATCGGAGATCTTATCTCCTCATCAACAAGGGGCTTAAGCCCCTTGCCTGTTCATGAATCAAATAGGATTGCTCTAGCGAGCAAGATGCTCGCATTACGGAATTACCGGATTATTTCCTTCAGTTTCATAAGTCCTTATCTATTGATCATGCAGAGCGCGATCGCAAAGAAGAGGAAGTGTGGTGGCTTCCTCTTACTGTGAAATCGATCCTAGATTACGACTCTTCAATGGGGATGTTGATCATCACACCGCCCATCACATCGCCCATTTCAAACACTTTGTCGGGATAGCGTTCGAGGTGAATGGGGTGGGTATTGTGACAGGTGACGCAGGCTTCAGCAACGGCAACATCTGGATAGAGAGCCGAGAAATACTGTTGACCCGCGATTTCTTGATAGCCTTTGTAGGGTTCGCCGGTTTCATTGACAGAATCCATCGCCTCTTTTTCAAAGTCGTTTTTAGGCGCTTGGTTGTCGTTGATGTTCCAGGTCGAAATTAGACCATAGGTGAAGCTGCCATCGCCTTTTTCGGCGGCAATTTCAGACCCTAAACGGAACATTTGTGCCGGGAGGGGAATCCCATCGGCGGTTTGCCAACCTTCGGTAGCTTCGACAGTCAACACACCTTTTTCGTTGTCTTTGCCTTCGAGCACTTCGGAGCGGTTGACCACATGCCGGGTGTAGGCGGTGCGATCGGCTTCTAAGACGGTATGAATATAGTCCGTGACCATTTCGGGGGGTATGCTTGCGGACGGTTCGGATTCTGACGCACCACCGCCACTGCTACAGGCCACAGCCGTGATACACACAGCAGCAATCAAGGCGTACAAGGTGAATACTTTTAAGCGAATCCGTTGTTTCCAATAGTTGATGAATTTAAGCATCGGTGTGATTTCTCCTCTGGTGGATATGAGTGGATATGAATCGAGAGAACCGCGAATGATCGGTGTCACTCTGGGGGTGTTTCCGGGGCGTTTTGACTGGAACGCTGTTGCTCAAAGGCCCGAATTAACTCGAAGGTTTCCATCTCTTGAGTGGGCCGTTGATCAAAGTTGGCTTCGACAAGATCATCGTCAAAGATGCTGTTGTAGGAATGTTCAAGACCATGACAATTCATACAGACATCGCTCACCATTCGATCGCGAGGCAACAGCGTGTAGGTGTTGTTGTGGTTGACAAACACCCGGTCGGTTTCCCCTAGGGTTTGCCGGGGCAGGTGACAAGTTGCACAGGTTACGGCGCTTGCGTCCGGACGGGGTAACTCCCCAGCAGGGCTGAATAGGGTGGCGTGGGGGGAATTTTTGTAGTTGTTGGAATGGGTGTCATTGTGGCAGGTGAGGCAGGCATCCACGGCGGCGGGGCGGGTTTGCAGGGCGTGGACATCGTGGCAGGTGTTGCAGTTGAGGGGGCGATCGCTCGCCTCCGCGTGCATGGGGAGTCTCGCCAGTGCCGGAGTCAGGGGGGATAAGCCTTCCTGGAGCCGAATCCCATGTTTACCGAGTAAAAAAGTCTCGGTTTCCGGCTCATGACAGCTTTGGCAGCTTTCATAGCCGGGTGCTTGGACAAACTCTTGAGTCTCCTCGTTTTGATGACAACTCGAACAGTTCACATCGGCGAGGGCGTGGGTGCTGTCTTGCCATTGGGTGGTGATTTCATCGAGTTGGGCTTGGGTGATGGGGGAGGCGATCGCGATCGGGGTGAGGGGCGCGATCGCACTCAACCCCAACCAGAGCATCACCCCACAAAACAGCACAGGCATCAGCTTCATGTCCCACCCCCCAAAAACTCCCGGTCTAGATCCGGTGTCGGGGCGCGATCGAGCGTGACCTCCACCCCTAATTCCGGCACTTCTGGCGTAGGCAGCATGAACGGTTGATCTAGATTTTGCGTTAAAAATGCCGTGGAAATTGAGCGATGGTCGTGGAAATTATGACAACCCGCCGTCCAACAGCCATCGGGTGTAAACCCATCATGACTAGCGAGATCCCCCTGAATAATCCCCTCATGACACGCCATACAAAGATCCGGATGGAGATGCACCCCCCGCCCAAACATCTGGACATGTTCGTTATGGCACGCCGTACAAGTGAGCACATCAATGTCTTCAAGGAGAACCGCCCAACGGGGATCGCGAAACTTCTTCACCCCATGCACATCTGCGGCCAATTCCGCCTCATGGCAACGATTGCAATTGTCATTGCTCACCGGCTTAAATCCTTCATGACAAGAGCTACAGGACGCTTCAAAGAGATGGTGTCCTTCCGATGTTTGTCCGGGTAGAAAAATCTGTTTTTGATCCATTGCAAAGGCTGCACCAAACCAAATTACAAACCCCACAATCAGGACAATAATTGCAGTTCTTGTCTTGATGAAAGATTGGATTGAGCAGTGCTGTTTCAACCAAGAAATCATCGTCTTTCGATTACAGCAGGAGTAACAGCAGCGTCACGATGCCACCACCCGCAATCAACCCACCAAACAGGCCCCAATTAATCCCAAACTCAGGGACTTCAATGGGAGATATGTAGGGTTCGGGGGTCGGGGCTGGGGAGGGTGACGGTTCTGCCGGGGGAGGTTCAAGGGCCACTGCTTCGGCGGAATAGTCAGCACCCGCGAGCATCAGTTCAGCGATCGCACCATAGGCATCCACCCAGGCTTGCTTGACTTCAGCCGTCCAATCGTCTTGGAGATAGTCTGCAAAGGTTTTGAGGAGGGCATTGCCCACGAGGGGGTAATGTTCCGGTAAGGCTCCATATTTAACGTGACGAGCGCCGAGGCCGTGGAGCGCGTCCGTGAGGGCATCGGGGTTGCGGAGGTTTTCCACCACCAACACCAGGGAGGCGAGGAGCTTTTTCTTTTGGGCGGCCATGTCGGTGCTGGAAAATAGCGGCGCAGCATCGGGATACATGGTCGTCAAGTTGTCGTAAAAACTCGTGACGAATGCGTCAGCATTGGGCTTTACTTTTTCAAAACTCTGCTCAAGACATTCAACTTGTAAGGACATTGGCCTATGCTTTTCTCCAAAAAATCTACTGTTGAAAATCTATTTTTTCAGCCCTAATTGATTATGACTAAAGCGCAAAAGTTTGTAAAACCCGTATCAAGACATTACTCAATCCCGAAACATGATGATTTCGATCGTTGAGTTGAGACTTTCCACGCTGAATTGACAAACAATTTTGACTGAATTTAATGATGTACAGAATAAATATCAGTTTTATTCGGTCTTATTTGTGATCATGGCTACAAAAAAACTTTTTTGATGCAATTTTTAAAATTCAAAATGTAATAATTGCATGATGATCAGGATCGATGCTGATTTTGATGATGCGGTGCTGGGTGTGGAGTCCCTGGTTGGCTGACTTGATCGCCCTCACCCCCAACCCCTCTCCCAGAGGGCGAGGGGAGCCGATCCATTTTTCCAGTTCCCTCTCCCAGAGGGCTACTGCTTATACACAAACTGCTCTTAACGATGTTCACCTTCTCTCGATCCCCCCTAGCCCCCCTTAAAAAGGGGGGAACGCAAAAAAGTCCCCCTTTTTAAGGGGGATTTAGGGGGATCAAACGC
>NZ_JAQMTY010000248.1 GCF_028330765.1 Spirulina subsalsa CS-330
GGTTTGCACGGTGGCGACGGCGGCTCATGTGGTCAAGCCCAGCAATTTGATTGCTATTTCGACCCACGATTCGGACATCGTTAACCAAGGGCCAATCCCCGCTAAGGCGGTGCAGATGTCGGAGGATCTGGATCTGGCGATTGTGACGTTTAATGCGCCCGGTGGCGGCTGTCCCTATGGATCATTGCCTTTGGGAGATTCCGGCACGCTCAAAAAACTTGACCGGGTTTATCTGTTTGGTTTCCCTGATAGGGGTGATAAGGCGCTGTCTCAGCAGCAGGCAGCCGTGGGACAAATCTCAGCGGTCAATTTGGGCAATCCGGAAGGGTATGACATCGCCTATACGAACAATTCAGTGGCGGGCATGGGTGGCGGGCCGTTGGTGAATCAGTGGGGTGAGGTGATGGGGGTGCATGGCCGTGAGGAGGCGGAGTTCCGTTTGGCAATCCCGATTGCAAAGTTGCAGGGACAATTGCCGACACTGGTGGCACAGTTACCGGATATGGCGGCAGGAACGGCGAAGGCTTGGTCTGAGCAGGGAACAGCGTTGCTGAATGAAAAGAACTATCAGGAAGCGCTGTCCTATTTTGATCGGGCGGTGGCCCTAAACCCGAATTATGCTATCGCTTGGAATAATCGTGGTTGGTCGCTTTACAAGTTAGAGAAATACGAAGAAGCGATCGCATCCTATGACAAAGCAGTAGCCATTAATCCTGATTATGCTATCGCTTGGAGGAACCGTGGCCTTTCGTTAGCAGCGTTAGAGAAATACGAAGAAGCGATCGCATCCTATGACAAAGCGATCGCCATTAATCCTGATTATGCTAACGCTTGGTTAGGCCGTGGCAATTCGTTAGATGATTTAGAGAAATACGAAGAAGCGATCGCATCCTATGACAAAGCGATCGCCATTAATCCTGATGATGCTGATGCTTGGAATAACCGTGGCCTTTCGTTAGCAGCGTTAGAGAAATACGAAGAAGCGATCGCATCCTATGACAAAGCGATCGCCATTAACCCTGATTATGCTTTCGCTTGGAATGGTCGCGGTGCTTCGTTAGCTAATTTAGAGAAATACGAAGAAGCGATCGCATCCTATGACAAAGCGATCGCCATTAATCCTGATTTTGCTGCTGCTTGGAATAACCGTGGCAATTCGTTAGCAGCGTTAGAGAAATACGAAGAAGCGATCGCATCCTATGAAAAAGCGATCATCATTGATCCTGATTATGCTTTTGCTTGGAATAACCGTGGCAATTCGTTAGCAGCGTTAGAGAAACACGAAGAGGCGATTTCATCCTATGACAAAGCGATCTCCATTAATCCTGATCATGCTCTCGCTTGGAATAATAAAGGATGGAGTTTACATCTGCTGAATCGTAATCAAGAGGCTCTCGCCGCGATTGATAAAGCCCTGGCCATTGACCCCAATCATGCATTAGCAACCAATAACCGCAAAACCATCCTCGCAAAACTCAATCAATAGCGGACAGATGCACCCCGCCCTACTCACATTACCCATCCATAAGAGCGCAACCCTTGCACCCTTAATCCTCCGACAACATCGCCTCTAACGGAATGTGGGCCGACTTTTCCCCTGTTATCGGTGCTGAACTCTGATAGCTCCCTGGCTCTCCCGGCATCAACGCCCCCGCCACCCGATATAACGCCTCCAGTGCCTCCGCCTCACTTCCCGGCATCAGCGTCACCACAGGGGAACAGTTCTGGGTTGCCTTCGTTCGCGCACAGATCACCCATTGCTGCGGTGTTTTCTCATCCTTACGATAATCAAACGCCAGTAACCCCACCTCCTTGTAGAGGTTCATCCGATCCGCAACATCATTACACCGGAAATTTGTATTCCAACCGTCGCCCATCTCCTCCACCATATAGAGCCAATCCTTCGGGGGTTGATTGGGCTTCTGATATAACACCGTCCAAATTTCCCCACCCTCTTGGGATCGCCGGGAACAAATAAACTGACTTTTTTCTGATATCTCCAACGGAATCCGCTCGGTATACACCGTCCAACCCAGCGTCATTGCACCTAACACTAGACTCACAACGCCAACCCATACTGTGACTCGTTCTTTAGACATGATCTCAACGAAAAATCTGAATTGTCTTCACTACAATCCTAATGAACTTTATTCCATATGTTCGTTAACCGTTACAGAAATATGATTTGTAAGGGCTGGCATTACGTCAAGTGAAACTATGCCCGACCGGTGATTTTTTCGTAGATGGCGAGATATTGGCGGGCCTCTTCGTCGGGCCAAAATCGGGTTTCCACGGTGCGGCGGGCGTTGATCGCCAAGGTATCCCCCTCCTGATCTAACACCCACTGAATGCCCCGCGCTAAATCCTCCGACTCAAAACAGGCCGCCCGGTAGCCGTTGACCTGATGTTCCACAATATCTTTTAAACCCGTGGCATCAAAACTCACCACCGGCACACCACAGGCCAAGGGTTCTAAGGCTCCCTTGGGGCAGGCATCTTCTAGGGAAGGGGCGACCGCCACATCCGCCGCATTGTAGGCGAGGGCGAGGGAGAGATCATCGAAGCGTTTGCCGAGATAGCGGGCGGGGAGGCCGATGTCGAGGCTGGGGTCGAGTTGATCTGTACCGAGGATCAGCAGTTCCGTGTTGGGGAGGTCGCGTAACTGTTGGAGGGCGGGCTGGAGGTAGGCGAAGCCTTTGCGCTTGTCGCGGGTGGGGTTGAGGGCGCTGAAGAGGATGTAACGGCGATCGCAGTCCAGGTTCAGCAGTTCCCGCGCTTGGGCTTTGGGGCGGGGTTTAAAAATGGTGGTGTCCATCGCTTCGCCGATCACGTCCACGGGATAGCGGTGCAACAAACTGCTGCGCCGCACACAGTCGGCCACCCATTGACTCACCCCGACGATATGCAGATCGAGATTAGCCCAGGCTTTGGCCTTGCGCTGCCAGAGTTTGCGGGATAAATCCTGCTCCTGGGTTGAACCCAAGAGGGGACAGGCTCCACATTGGGCGGTGAAGCGATCGCACCCTTCGGAATAGTGACAGCCCCCGGTCATTGACCACATATCTTGCAGCGTCCACACCAACGGCTTCCCTAACTTGGGCAGACTTTCCGGGGTGAGAAAGCCTTTATTGATCCAATGGAGATTAATCACATCGGGGTTAACGGCGCGGATTTTCGCCAACTCTGGCGGGGGGAAAATGGCGGGGGAAAAGACGTAGGTTTTTTTCTGGGGATAGCGGCGGAGGGGGTAGCGATCGATCACGCCCCGGAGGCTATTGGCGATCAGTTCGGTGGCTTTTTCCGTGGGGCCGATGACGCTGGGGTCGGTGCTGTCTTTTTTGAGCACTAACATTTGTGAATCAACACCGATGCGCTGGAGGGCTTTATGGAGTTGGTAGGTTCCCCGGCACGCGCCACCGTCGAGGTCTGAATAGCTGAGGTGGAGAACTTTCATAGGGGTTTGAGGATAACGTCAATCAGATCGGGGGGAATGGCGAGGGTTTGGCAATGGTGGGTAATTTGGGCGCGGATTTTCGCCTTGGGGAGGAGACTATGGGCGAGGCATTGCCCGATTTTTTTGAGGTAAAACCATTCGTAACGCCAGCGGGGAAGTTGGGGATCGTACAGATGCATCCGATTCACAATATGCCACATATTATGGTGGAATTTGAGCGATCGCACCCCCTGGATAATCTGCCATTTTTGCCGCCACCCCGACGCGAGCGACCATTGCATCCACACCGGCAGATAACGCACCACATCGGCGGGTTGATAGTCTACGGTGGCTTGCAATTGTGGCGCAATCCGGAGCGGAATCCCCTGGTGTTTGGCGCGTTCGGTGTATTCATAGTCGCCGCCGTAGTGGGGAAAACGGCGGCTATCAGGGAGGCCGAGGGTTTGGGCGACAGGGTTGGGGATGATCACGATGTTGCCGTTGAGGGTGTCGGCGGAATTGAGGCGATCGCGGCATTGGGTGGGGTGGCGGATCGGTGTCCCCTGCACTAGGCCGCTAAAGGCGTACCAGTCGGGATGGTTGCGATCGCTCACCACACCCCCCACGATCGCCCCTTGTTGCTCCGCCATCTGGGCCACGGTTTGCAATTGGGTCATGAAGTCCGCCGCCAGGGTCATATCGTCATTGAGCCAAACGATCGCCGCCTGGGGATAACGCCCCAAAGCGTAGTCCATGCCCAGGGCGATCGCCCCCGTCCACCACAAATTGCCATCCCCTTGTAATACCGTCACTCCCGGAAATTGGGCGCGAATCTGCTCCGCTGTGCCGTCTGTTGATCCGTCATCCACGACGATCACCGGATGATGGGCGATCGCGCCTTGGTGGTCGAGTTGCTGCAAAATGGCGCAGGTTTGGGGCCAGCGATTGCGCACGGGCAGAATGATCGCCAAGCTTATCGTTTCCATCGTTGCCACCAGAGATAAAATGGACTGATCACACTCGATCGCAAAAATTCCATCTGACAGGCCAGCACCGTATCCGTGGCGAAGCGATCGCGATGTTGCCAAAAAAATTGCCCCGCCTTGCGCAGATCATTCAACCACCCCAAGGGAAACAGCAACGGACGCTGCCAAGGTTTGAGGCGCAACATCCGGATATGGTGACGCGCCAACCCGGTACTCCGGACGATAAACAGCAACCCCTCGCGGCTCAGTCGTCGCGCCGGAATTTGGTGAAACAGTTCCATGGCCGGGTTGTACCAGATTTCCCAACCCGCATTTTGAATATGCATAATCGCTTCGAGGTCTTCGCTGTTGAGCATCGAGGTGGGCGATCGCCCACTCAACACCGGCCGCGCCGGCACATGCTCCCGCCACACCGCCCGCCGCACCACCAACCCCGCCGACGGTGGCAACATCTTCAATTGCGGCTCATACCGTTGCGGCTCCGTCCCCCGCTCCGTAATCGCCAAAAAACTCGCAATCCGCTCAAAATTCGGCGGCGGCTCCACTTCATAGTTGCCGTGGATCTGACTCCCGATCGCCCCTGCCCTCGGATATTTCTTCGCAAACAAACAAGCCGCCTGCACCCAATTCACCGCCGGAATCGTATCATCATCCAAAAACCCAATCAGCAGGCCCCGCGCCTCCTGCACCGCCCGCAACCGCGCAAAAGCCGCCCCCTGTTGCGGCTCATTGCAATAGCGCAAGGGCACATCGGGCAACCAATCCCCTTGGATCTGACGTACCACCTGGTCAAGGCGATCGGTGCTGTTGTTGTCCACCACGAGCACTTCCCAAGACATCATCGATGTCCCCGTCTGCTGTTTGAGTTGCGCCAGAACAGCCGGTAAACGGGTTGCGCCATTATAGGTGGGGATGGCAACGGTCAGATCAACAGCCATGGGCAACGGAAAAAGGGAACTCTTCAATCTTAGCCCCGTTCGATTGTGGCTCCAACAGCGAAACCGTCCTCCCCATCAGCCTTGGATTGAGGGGGCGATCGCGTTGCCCCTATGCCGGTCACGGCAGAACCATGACACAAGATCTTGAAGGGAGCGGCTGGCCATGAGGGGGAATCGTCATCCATAGGGCTGAAAATCGTTATAATTGATCCATGAGAAATGGAATTCAATCTGCTATGTTTCTGCAAACAATCATTCAGGAATTACACGATATCCCAGAAGAAAAGTTAGCCGAGATCCACTATTTTATCCATTACTTTCGATTGGGATTGCATTAAGAAAAGTCATCCACCTCAACGCACTAAAGCCCCACCCCCTCGAACCCCAGGCTTACGCATCGGAAAACTTTCAGATCCCTTTTTTGAACCCTTGCTCGAAAAAGAATTACAGCAATGGGAATAAACTATTTGCTTGATACGCACATTCTTCTGTGGTGGCTCTTTAATGACAAAAAACTCAAACAAGAGGGGTCTTCTGAGTTTGGGGGGATAGCGGTATAATGAGACACATATCCATGTAAAAAGAAACTATGAATTTTCTTCTTGATGACCTCATTAATCTCCCCAAAGTAAGAATCAGAAATGTAATCAAAGAAAGCACAGAAACATTTTTGATACTAGATTGTTTAGAAGAAGAAGTGACTTGTCCTCATTGTGAAAACAAGACAGACAAGATACACCAAACACGAACCAAGATAGTCCGAGACTTGCCAATATCTGGACAAATCATATATCTCAACATCCCCAAGCGTCAATTTCACTGTGAGCAATGTCAAAAGCATTTTACAGAAGAGCTAGAGTTCGTGGAACGGGGAAGGAGGTTTACCCAACGATATGAAAAATATGTTTACGAGCGAGTCATAGCAAGTAGTGTTGAACAAGTTAGGCGAGAAGAGGATCTCTCATGGGATCAAGTTAACCGCATTCATCAGCATCAATACGAAATCAAAAAAAAAGTTGGCAGAAGGTGAGGAGAGTGGGAATAGACGAGATATCGAAACAGAAAGGGCACAAAGATTTTGTCACAGTAGTGAGTGACCTAGAGGCAGGAGAATTAATCGAAGTCATCGATTCTCACCAACAAGAAGATATCGTTGAAGCCTTGATGCAGCAGCCGTTAGAAGTCAGAGAAGCAGTAGAAGAAGTCAGTGTAGATATGTGGGGAGGGTTTCCTGCCGTTATCAAGGAAGTGTTTCCTAATGCCGAGATAGTCGTTGATAGATTTCACGTCATGAAAGCAGTTAACAAAAACTTGAATGAAATCAGGAAACAGATTAAATTCAAGGTCAAAGTTAAAGGGGTAAAATGGTTATTGCTCAAAAATCAAAACGACCTGAATGATGATGAGCAAGAAAAGCTAGAATCTGTTTTAAAACAATCAAAGCGGTTGCGAAAAGCTCATGAACTCAAAGAGGATTTTCGCGACATCTATGAAAACAGCAAAGAGCGGGATATTGGCAAGAATAAGTTTGAAGGATGGCTGCAAAAAGCTCAGAGTATTTACACTGATGCTGTCAAAACTGTTCGGAACCATCTTGACACAATTTGCAACTATTTCTTGAGCCGTACAACTAGCGGTGTGATGGAGGGAATCAATAATCGCCTCAAACTGATAAAGCGTCAGGCTTATGGCTTCATGAACTTTGAAAATATGCGTAGACGTTTTTTATCTTGCTTTAGCTGATAACTTTTCCTTATCACCCCATATCTCGAAGACCCCTAATTCCAATGGAATATTGCTCATCATTTAGTCAGGTTAGCAGATGTCATTGTCCTCGAAGATTTAAACATTCAGGGAATGAGTAAAAAATGTCAACCGAAGCAAGATGAAAACGGCAAATATTTAAAGAATAATCAATCAGCTAAACGAGCATTAAACTGCTTAATTCGTGATTGTTCTTGGGGAGAATTAAAACTTAAAATACAGTCGGTAGCTGAAAAGTTTGGCTGTATCGTTTTAGCAGTTAACCCTAAATATACATCCCAAA
>NZ_JAQMTY010000249.1 GCF_028330765.1 Spirulina subsalsa CS-330
ATCAGGATAAATCAATGGCGTGAGTCGTTGAGCCTAGCAACCCTCTGCAACTTTCGTTGTTTGAGTGGATAAATGGTCAGGTAACTGGCTGTTCAGAATCTCCCACTATAGCCCGTAGGGTTTAGTGGGGGAGTATGTCAAATCTGCAGTTATGGGAAAGTGGCGATCGCCATTGAACTCAAAGTATGGCGAGATGGACGGCGTGATCCTTTACCAGAAGGGTTAGAGCAGATCGAGGGTTATCTCGCGGTCCTAGGCTTAGATTGGGGGTGGTTGGTGATCTTGGATCGCCGCTCTGGGTTGCCGGATATTGAGGAACGCACTACTTGCGAGGAGGCTGTCACCGCCACAGGCCGAAAAATCACCGTCATCCGGGGTTGAACCCTTGCAAAACATAGGGGCGAAAAATTTTTCGCCCCTACAGCTTTTTCGTCCCTACCAGCAGCATCAATGGTCACATCTCACTGATGTGGATTTGTGCCGGTTCAACCTTCGCTTGACCATAGGTTCCCACCCAAATATCGTATCGTCCCGAAGCAGGAGAGTTAAAAATGACCTTAGGGTCAGTGCCTTCAAAATCATCATTGCAATACCACCGTCCATCTGGCCCATGAATAACAAGAGTGGTATCAGTATTTGCAGTTGCAGCAAAGCTTAAATTTTGATAACGGCCTGCCTGATAATTCACTCGTAGATCCGGTTGTGCGATGGCAATATACCCAACACAACTAGAGCCTACATTAAATGTTTGTACATCAGTATTGCCTCCAGCTTGAATATTGACCCGGTGAGGATCTGGTGTAAAGCCAGCATTTAATGACAGACTTCCATACAATGGATTACCCCGTTCACTGACATACAAATTTGCAGATTCTGTTTTAGCTGTGCCGTAGGTTCCAACCCAAACATCATATTGCCCTGAACGAGGTGAATCAAAAATGACGCGAGGATTTACCGTTGAACCACTCATATCATCATTGCAATACCACCGTCCATCAGGGCCATTGATAATCAAAGTCGTGTCACTATTTGAGGTGACATAAAAACTCAAAACCTTGTAATCAGTCGCCCTGTAGTTGATCCGGGCATCGGGTTGGGAACGGGCAATAAAGCCAACACAGCTATTCGGCAGACCTAAGTTGCGTGTATCAGTACCGCCTCCGGCTTGAACCTGAACGCGGTGAGGATCTCGTGCAAAATCACCCCCCAACTGTACAGTCCCATATAAAGGATTTGCTCCGTGGTCTGGCAGTTGTGCATAACCAACAGGTGCTTGCAATCCGATTGATCCTGCTCCAATCGCAATCGCACTCAGAGGCAACAACCACCATGTTTTAATGGTTTTCTCGATATTCATACATCCTCCATGTACTAATACATACAGTACAAACTGTTTTGATAGGCTGTAGTTTAGCCTGAGACAACTCAAAAGTTCAGCAGTTATATTCTACTGAGAAATTCTGAAAATTTAAGATAACTTTCTAAACTTCATTGCTCTTAGGCTATCTTGATATTTTTGTAATAGATCTAATTTATTAAAAAAGCTTGATTAAGTGTCACCTTTATTAAAAAAGCTTGATTAAGTGTCACCTAATTTAACAATTATGTAAGCATTCAGGTCATGAAAATTTGGCTGTAAGCATTGCTCAGTATGGGTTTCAGCTATTTTGTTATTCTCAATAAATAAGGCTGTAATCCCTAGTCTTACGTACTTATTGAGAATGAACTGTTAGTTTAGAACTCACCTCGATTTTGAAAGCCTTGCTGTGACTGCGTTTCAGATACATGAATCCTTACCCTCCGTCATCAATTTAACGCACATCCACAACCCCAGAGCCGCTTATTCAGTTACAGGACGCAAAAAGAAAAATTTCGTAAATATGAAGACAAATATCGATCACTCGTAATGTGTCCACATCCTCAAAACCTTCACAATCCGCTTCTGCTCATGGACTTCGTACACCAAACGGTGTTGCTGGTTGATTCGGCGAGAATAATAGCCCGCCAAATTCCCCACCAACTTCTCGTAAGGCGGTTGATAGGGATTTTGTACCAAAATATTGAGCAGCTTCTGCGCTTTACGCTTCAGACCTGCTGACGCGAGCTTTTTGGCATCCTTCGCCGCCTGCTTTGTCAAAACAACCCGCCAAGTCACCAGTCTAGATTCTCAAGCTCAATACAATCTTCGAGGGGTGTACTTGCTTCTTGCTGAATTGATTCAACCAAGCTTGGAATGCTACCGAGATATAGCGACTCTTGCATTGCATCCCAATCTGCTTTGGAAATCAACACCGCCTCATGGGTTGAGCCTGTGATGAGTACCGGGCTGTGACGTTGCGACACCTCATCAACTAATTGGTTGAGATTGTCTTGAGCCTGACGAATCGGTAATGAATTCATGGATTTAGTTAACTCTAGAGAACACAGCATCATGATGAATTGAAGTATCCGTAAAGCTACTGCCCTGTGATGCTGGGGTAATCCGTAGCCGTTGGCGCGGTTCACTCATATACCCCTGACGAGTTAAAAAATCGTGTAGGGCAATTTGCAGGGCGCGATCAAGAGAGAGATTCCTGCTTTGCGTATTGGGCTAAAGTCTCCAGGAATCCCTCTGGTAAAGCGAGGTCAATCGGTTCAAGAGGCGAAACAGTCATAATGATTTTGTCAATACCTTGATTGTTAGATTAACGATTTTGCTTGAGTTGGCGCAATGTTGCTTTAAGTCGCAGGACTGCCGCGATAACCTCAGCCGCACTACCATACTTGCCACCCGAGAACTTGCTCGGGCTGAACTGTTCCTGGTCTGGAGTTAAAACAAATGCCATACCCACCTCGACACAATTAAGACTTGCTCCAAATTATAACCATCCTGCTACCACCAAACCCAGATGAACGGGTTCCCTATGGTAAAACGGCGCATGGTTAGAGAGTGACGGGAGAATCAACGTAGATGGTGGGATCGGGGGTTGTGAAGTCGAGACCGTATTCGGCTAATCGTTTGGAAATGGTTTCATTGGCTAATTCTAATAGGCGTTTGCGGAGTTGAATGGAGTTTTCACTAGAGCCGAGAATGAAGAAGGTGACCCGAGCGCGACTTTTATCCTGTTCGTCGGTGTCTAGGAGTTGAATCCGAGTGCTACCGGGATCGATGCCGACTAATGCATCGGTGCTTTCTTTAATGACTTGCTCAACTAAGGCTTTTTCTTGCACTTGTAAGCTGTTCAAAAAGTTGAGGTAAAGCAAAACCATCACCTTTTTACCCCGTGTGATGTTTTCGATTTCTGCATCGGCCATGGATGAATTGGGGACGATGACGAGGGTGTTTTTGGCGGGGGTGCGGATTTTAGTGGAGCGTAGTCCGATCGATTCGACGCGGCCAAATAGACCATTGGGGAGGCGGATATATTCGCCTTTGACGTAGGGGCGATCGAGGTAGAGAACGATGGTTCCGATGATTTGTGATAGGGCACTTTGGGCGGCGAAACCGACGGCGGTGGCGGCAACCCCTAAACTGGCGACGAGACCGATGAGGTTAATATCTTGGCTTTGGGCGTAGGCGATCGCAGCAATCAAACCAATCATCACATTAAGCACCGATTCAAAGGGGAGAATCAATTCATCGGGATCAAGCCCCATTTTTTGAACAAAAGCGATACCATAAACCTGCAAAAAGAGGTGAACCAAGCGCGAAATCAGCCAGGCGAGGCTAATGGTTACACTCAGTTCCATAATGGGGCGAACAAAATCATAGATGCCCCCGTAGGCAATTAACCACGTTAGGGAAATATTAATCAGTAGTAATGTGCCGGTGACGCGAATTTCTTGGCGAATCGGATCAATCCAGCGATCGTAAATATCCCGTCCCTGTTGGGGGGCGAATCGATAGGTAATGAGTCGAACGACGGTGGGACTGTAGCGGCCAATAACGATCGCAATGACGAAAAAACTGAGAAAGACAATGGCATTAAGCAATTGATGCTGATCTAGCCATTGGATGATTTGGCGAATAATGGGGGATAGTTGCGTGAAGTCCATAGATCAAATCGTAATAGGAGAATCAACATTAATGGTGCGTTCTTCTAGGGAAAATTTAATACCGTAGTCCGTGAGTTGGCGCGTCACATTTTGCTTGGCCATATCGAGCACTTGACGGCGTAAATCCATGGACACATCCCCGGAACCTAGGATAAAAAAGTTGATTTGGACTTGGGTTTTGATGGGAATATTCTGCTCGATTAAGTCCCGAAATGAGACTTCGGTGCTGCGGGGATCGATGCCGAGAATGTCTTGGGTGCTGTTGAGGATGATCTGACGGACAAAGGCTTTTTCGGAGTCTTCAATCTGACGATTGACGGTGAGATAGAAGAGGGAAATGACTTTTTTGGCTCCGGTGAAGTTTTCGATGTTGGCGGATGCGAGGGAACTGTTGGGGACGATGACGAGGGTTCCTTTGCCGGAGGTGCGGATTTTGGTCGATCGCAGCCCGACGGATTCCACCCGGCCAAACGTACCATCGGGCAAACCAATGTAGTCATCTACGACAAAGGGACGATCTAAATAAAGGACGATGCCGCCGAGGATTTGCTCTAGGGTTTTCTGGGCGGCGAAGGCGATCGCTAACCCCCCAACCCCTAAACTGGCCAGCAGTCCGACAATGTTCACCCGATGCACTTGGGCGAAGATAATCACAACAATGACAACGAGTAAGAGATTCGCGATCGCTTTCGTCACATTCAGCACTTCACTATTCACTTTGCGCTGACTTTGGATCGCATTATCGAGGAGATATTCATCAAACAGACGACGAAAAAAGCGAAATCCAAAAATAATTAATAACGTGCCAAAGACAAACCCCAAGGCGGTTTCACCGAGCCACCACCAATAGTTAAGGGGAATATACACCAAGGTGACATCTCCCACGCCCAACAGGGTCATGAGCAGGACGAGGAGCAAGTCGGGGGCGATGAGTTGTTGATAAATGGCGGTGGTTTGACGGGGGAGGCGTTGGAGCAGTTGGTTCACGAGCGATCGCACCAACAGAATCAACAAAACAACCCCCAAACTCGCACCGACCCCAATCAAAACTTTCGTTAAGAGTGCCGTGGGGATCGTTAATTCAGTGGGAGCAGTAGCATCCATAGCGACAAGGAAAAAAGGGAGCAGAGACTCGGCAATCTGGTTGACTGACAAAATTAGCCAGATCCCGGAAAGCCCTCACCCTAGCCCTCTCCCTAGGGGAGAGGGAACTGGAAAAATGGATCGGCTCCCCTCGCCCTCTGGGAGAGGGGTTGGGGGTGAGGGCTATCAAGTCAGTCAACCAGCTCGACAACTGAGGAGATGGCATTATCATCTCATCAGACGCTGCGACATTAGATGATTTTTGATTTTGGGAAGACCTGACCCGTCTTGCTGCCATGGTTTGAAGCCAGTTACGCCTGTTTTAGGGCAACGGTGGGGAGCGTTGCATCTATCAAAGTAAGGGTTTTGGGTGAATTTCACTCTCCCTCGCGATGGATTTTGGGCGATCGCTTCGTGGCCACAACGGCGTAAAAGGGATCAGATCCGCCCATGCCCAGCAGTTGCAGCAGGGCAGGAGCGGCGGCGACATGGGTGATCACTTCCGGGTCGGTGAAGTCGGGGATGGCGCGGATGTAGCGTTGCACGAGTTGGACGCGGCTCGATTCGCTACCCTCGCGCCAGGCGGCGATCGCTTTTTGATAAAACATCCGATTGGAGAAACTAATGATC
The DNA here is from genome assembly GCF_028330765.1 of Spirulina subsalsa CS-330. GTDB lineage: Bacteria > Cyanobacteriota > Cyanobacteriia > Cyanobacteriales > Spirulinaceae > Spirulina > Spirulina subsalsa_A. The sequence continues at coordinate 5,749 of NZ_JAQMTY010000249.1, forward strand.
ACAATGCCGCCCGGCTGCAACACCCGCGCCACTTCGGCAAAGATGCGATCGGGGTATTGCAAATATTGCACCGACACGCAATTTAAAACGGCGGCAAATTCCCCATCCGCGTAAGGCAGCACCGGGTTGTCGTTGAGATTTTGGACAATGTAATGATCCAAGCGCGGATTTTTTGCCAATTCTGCCGCGTTGAGGCCGTGGCCTTCCACATGGGAAAACGCCACATCGTCGGGTAGGTGCGACACCCAACTGCTCATCAAGTCAAGAATGCGGCTCTTGGGGGTGAGGCGATCGCGATACAGTTCCGTTAACCGAGCGATGAACGGATCGTCCACATGGGTGACAAACCGGGGAAGATCGTAAAACAGAGCATCATCGGTGGGGTCGAGTTTGGTGCGTTGTTCCGGCATTAACATAGCGATCGTCAGTAAAATAGGATGAGCGTTACGAAACTTTAGAAAACTTTACTTAAAAATGGTAACAACACCACCGCCCTCCCTGCTGACCCCCCAAACCTGGCAATGGCAGGATCACCGCATTTCCTACACCGTCACAGGCACGGGCGAACCCCTCCTCCTCGTGCATGGCTTCGGCGCATCTCTTGGCCATTGGCGGCACAATATCCCGGTATTAGCAGCGGCGGGGTATCAGGTCTATGCCTTGGATTTATTGGGCTTTGGCGGTTCGGATAAGCCCGCCCTTGATTACACCGTTGAGCTTTGGGTGGAGCAGATTAAAGACTTTTGGGCGGCCAAAATTCAGCGCCCGATGGTGATGGTGGGCAATTCCATCGGCGGGCTGTTGAGTTTAATGGTGATGGCGGACTATCCCGAACTGACCCAAGGGGGAATTTTGCTCAACTGTGCCGGGGGCTTGAACCACCGCCCCGATGAACTCAATCCGCCGCTGCGGTTGGTGATGGGGTTATTTACGAAATTCGTTAGTTCACCACTGACGGGGCCGTTTCTGTTTAATCAGGTGCGCCAAAAACGACGGATTAAAAATACGCTGTATCAGGTGTATTGCGATCGCGCCGCCGTCACCGATGATCTCGTTGAACTGCTCTATCAACCCTCCTGCGATCGCGGTGCGCAACAGGTCTTCGCCTCCGTTCTCACCGCCCCCCCCGGCCCTAGTCCCGCCGAACTCTTGCCCCAAATCCAGCAACCCCTCCTCGTTCTCTGGGGCGAAGCCGACCCCTGGACACCGATCAGCGGTTCCAAACTCTATCAAGATCAACCCACCATTACCTTTCACCCCATCCCTAACGCGGGCCACTGTCCCCACGACGAAGCCCCCGATCGCGTCAATCCCCTCATCCTTGATTGGCTCGCGACACAATGCCCCCCGCACTAAGCCGGCGGGGTATCTTGACGGTGGGCGGGGGGGGGGGGGGGGGGGGGGGGGGGGGGG
>NZ_JAQMTY010000250.1 GCF_028330765.1 Spirulina subsalsa CS-330
GTGCATCCCAGTTATGCAATCCCTCACCCAACCCTCTCCCTCAGGAGAGGGCTTTTGGCTCCTTTCTCCTGCGGGAGAAGGGCTGGGGATGAGGGTGCTCCCTGGCGAGCCATGGGAATCTGCAAAAGTGGGATGCACCCTGAAACGATCGATTTAACCTTGACTGCGGCACAGCTATTTTCCTGCTTGAAATCGCGCCCTCAACCTTAGTGATTAAGATTTTTTTGAAATTAACATAATGCTCAAATGTTGATGAAGTAAGCGCCATTTTTAATACTCACCGCTATAGCGATCCTAAATCAGTCGGAGATCTTATCTCCTTATCAACAAGGGGCTTAAGCCCCTTGCCTGTTCATGAATCAAATAGGATTGCTATACAGGTAATGAATGGGGAATGCGATCGCTCCAACGAGGGTTCCTTCCATCGCTCCTTAATCTTGACCCTGCCTTAAGGCCCAGCGCGTTTGCCGAATCATGCCCCGCAACAGTGCCACCTCCTCCGGGGTGAGCATGGCGCGATTGTAGAGGCGGCGGAGTTTGGTCATGCGGGCGGCGGCGGTGTGGGGCATAAGATAGCCGATGTCGAGGAGGAGGGTTTCGAGGTCGGTGTAGTAGCCGTTGAGGTGGTCGAGGGGGGCGGTGGGTTGAGCGATCGCCGGCGTGGGGGTGGAGGGTGCGATCGCCGCTTGGGTCAGTTCATAGGTGCAAATCGCCACCGCTTGGGCCAGGTTGAGGGATGGATAGGCGGGATTTGCGGGGATCATCACGGCCCGCTGGGCGAGGTTGAGCTCCTCATTCGTGAGGCCGCGATCTTCGCGACCGAAAATCAGCGCCGCCTCGCCAGGGGTGGCACGGAGCCAGGGCAGGGCGTGGCGGGGCGGTTCGAGGGGAATCGTGAGATTGCAGTCCCGGCCAGCGGTGGCGACAGCGCGATCGCACCCTTGCACCGCGTCCGGTAGGGTTGCCACGATCTGCGCTTGGTCGAGGATCTCTGCGGCGTGGACGGCCATTTGATAGGCTTCTGGGGAAGTGCGATCGCAGTGGGGATTCACCAACACCAGCCGCGACAGTCCCATATTTTTCATCACCCGCGCCACTGACCCCACATTTAACGGCCCCGCCGGTTCCACCAACACAATCCGAATCTGCTCTAACCCCATCCCAAATCCTGATTCAGACACAGCACGCACCGCCCACTGTAAGCGAATTTGACAAAATCGTTAAAAAAATCCCACAAATTCCCCGCTCCACCGGAGAGGATGGCAAGGTAAACCTAGACGACACCATCGAGTTATTGTGAGGAGGGTGAACCATGTCGGAATTTTTAGATTTTCTCAAACATAAATACGCCTACGTGGCGATCGGAGCCTTCAAGCCGGGGCGGTTCAACGAAGCCGAGCAGCTTTTTGTCAAAGCCGTGTCCACCTATACCGAGGGATTTGAAGGGGCCTACATGCTCCAAAAACCCGGCACTGATGAAGGGATCGCGATTATCCTCTGGGATAACCCCGAAGACATGGAAGCCAACCGCAACGAGGTTCACGAAGCCTTGATTAAAGAAATGGGGCATCTGTTCGCCGCACCGCCGGAAACCGCATTCTATGAAGTGTGTAGCGAAGTGACCCCGAAGCCAACTTCAGCCTAATCAGGAGGAAAACCCATGGCAACCTACATCGTCACCGGCGCAAACCGAGGAATTGGGGTGGAATATTGTCGGCAATTGCAAGCACGCGGCGATGAGGCGATCGCTGTCTGTCGGCAGAGTTCACCGGAACTCGATGCGGTGGGGGTGCGGGTGGAAACGGGGGTAGAGTTGACCGATCCAGACGCGATCGCCGCCTTTAAAACCCGTCTGGGGGATCAACCCATTGATGTGCTGATTAATAACGCCGGCATTGTGGAGCGGGTGGGGTTGGATGATCTCGATTTTGAGAGCATTCGCCGCCAGTTTGAAGTGAATGCGATCGCGCCGCTGCGCTTCACCCATGCCCTCTTATCCCACCTTAACCCCGGCTCAAAAGTCGTCTTGATGACCAGCCGCATGGGGTCGATCGCCGATAACACCTCCGGCAGTTCCTACGGCTATCGAATGTCGAAAGTCGCCCTTTCCATGGCCGGCAAATCCCTCGCCCTCGACCTTAAACCCCAAGGCATCGCCGTTGCGATTCTTCACCCCGGCCTCGTCCAAACCCGCATGACCCACTTCACCCCCAACGGCATCACCCCCGCCACCTCAGTTCACAATCTCCTCGATCGCATCGATGCCCTCACCCTCGACAATAGCGGCACATTCTGGCACGCCAACGGCGAAATTTTGCCGTGGTGATCGGCCCGCATCCCCACAGAAGAACCGCGAAACAGTTTCGAGGGGTTCAGGTTTTGCCCTAAACTGTGTAATGGTTTTCACATACGTTTACAAAAAATAAGGATCGGAATGGAAATCGGGACAAAAGTGCAAGTTCGACGGATTCGGGATCGGGTATCGGGTGATGTTGCGGATAAACTCGGCAAGATTGGCACGATCGCAGGCTACAAAATGACCGACGGCAGCGGTGTCGGGGCATTAGTGGAATTCGATGATAAAACCAAAACCTGGTTTTTCGCAGACGAACTCAAAGAAGTTTAATTTTCATCCCCCAAACTCATGGCTCAAGTTCTGACATTTATTGGTAAAGGCGGTGTCGGCTGTACCACCATGGCGATCGCCGCCGCGAAAAAGCTCGCCCAACAGGGGGAGCGGGTGCTACTCGCCTCCCAAGATCCGAGTCCTGTGCTGGGGCTGCTGCTGGGTCATGAGGTGGGGACGGAACCCCAAAGCATCGCCCCCAATCTATCTGCGGTGCAATTTAGTTCGCCAGACTTAATGACCCGCGTGTGGGAAGACGAGGTTAAGGCACGGGAGGCGCAATATGTGCGGTTTCCCCTGTTGCGCAATGTCTACGGCCAAGAGTTGGGGCTGTTTCCGGGCATGGATTCGGCGCTGGCGCTCTATCAGATTCGCACCTATAACCAGAGCAATCACTACGATGTGATTGTTTACGATGGGGCGGCGGATTTGAACACCCTGCGCACCTTGGGGATTCCGGATACGGGGAGTTGGTATCTGCGCCGTTTTCGGAATGTGCTGCTGGAGTCGGATTTGGGAAAAGCGATCGCGCCCTTCATCCAACCCCTGAGCAGTGCGATTCTTAATGTGTCGTGGTCGTGGGACAATTTCGCCGACCAACCCACCCAAGAAACCCAAGACCTCCTCGATGAGGGCAAAACCGCGATCGCCAACCCCCAACGGGTCTTAACCTATCTCGTAACGGACACCCATCCAGCCGCGATCGCCACCGCTCAATATTATTGGGGCAGTGCGCAGCAGGTGGGGTTAAGCGTCGGCGGTGTGTTGTGGAATCAAGCTACGCCCACGGATGACCAAGTGCAGGCCTTTTTACCGATTCCCAGTACTGCCGTCCCCACTCTGGCTGGTGGTGATTGGGAGGCGATCGCCGCCACCCTCCCCAACTTCCGCGACACCGACCACATCCCCCGCCCCCTCACCATCGACACCACGAGCCGCCAAGTACGGGTCTTCCTCCCCGGCTTCGACAAAAAACAAGTCAAACTCACCCAATACGGCCCCGAACTCACCATCGAAGCCGGCGATCAACGGCGCAACATCTTCCTGCCGCCGCCCCTCTCCGGCCAGCCCGTCAAAGGGGCGAAATTCCAAGACCATTACCTGATCATTTCCCTGTAGCCCCTGAACCCATGACAGACGAACAACAAACCCCAACCCCAGCAGGCTCCAAAGCGCGGCAAATGTTAGGCATGAAGGGAGCCGCCCTCGAAACGAATATTTGGAAAATTCGCCTCCAATTAATGAAGCCGATCACCTGGATTCCGCTGATCTGGGGGGTGGTCTGCGGGGCGGCATCGTCGGGGGGCTATGTGTGGGGTTTTGAAGATATCCTCAAGGCCTTCACCTGTATGCTCCTCTCCGGGCCGATCATGACCGGCTACACCCAAACCCTCAATGATTACTACGATCGCGAAATCGACGCAATCAACGAACCCTACCGCCCCATTCCCTCCGGCGTGATTTCGATTCCCCAGGTCAAAGCGCAGATCGGGATTCTCCTCGCGGGGGGATTTGGGTTAGCGATTTTCCTCGATCTGTGGTCGGGGAATTCCTTTCCGATGATTACGCTGATCAATGCGATCGGCACATTTCTCGCCTATATCTATTCCGCGCCGCCGTTGAAGCTCAAACAAAACGGCTGGCTCGGTAACTATGCCCTCGGCGCGAGCTATATCACCCTGCCTTGGTGTGCGGGCCATGCCCTGTTTGGGACGTTGAATTGGACGATTGTGTGGTTGACGCTGTTCTACAGTTTGGCGGGGTTGGGGATTGCGATCGTCAATGATTTCAAAAGTGTGGAGGGCGATCGCCAACTGGGGTTAAAATCCCTGCCGGTGATGTTCGGGGTTAAAAAAGCCTCGTGGATCTGCGTCTTAATGATCGACATTTTCCAAGCCGGAGTTGCCGCCTATCTAATCTTCATTCACCAAAACCTCTACGCCACGATCTTAATCCTCTTCATCGTGCCGCAAATCACCTTCCAAGATATGTATTTCCTCCGCGACCCCCTCAAAAACGACGTGAAATACCAAGCCAGCGCCCAACCCTTCCTCGTCTTCGGGATGCTCGTCGCCGGTCTCGCCTTGGGTCACAGTTCCCTGGTGTAAAGCGTCCATCATTCAGCCACTCAATCTTGAGAGAAGCGGGCAGAGCTAAATGTTAGCTATGCCCGCTTTTTTTGTGCTTAAGTAGAATTTTTCAATGTCAAGAAAAAATCATTTTATCGATCTACGGTAGTTAACTTTTTGGCAGCTTCCCCTAGAGATCGTTGTCTTGCATCAATAAATCGATCTATGTCATCTGCTTTTAGTGCATCATATGCATCTTTTGAGATCAAATGAGTCTGAAGTGTTGATAGTAAGCGTTCTTCATTATTATCATGACCAGTAAGACAATCTTTGAAAAAATCTGATGGACACTTTTTTCCTTTACGCTGATTAGTTCCTTTCGTGATTAGAGAACGGTTAAGAACACTATCAACAAAAGGGTGATTCTTATAAATGCTTTTACAGAAAATATGATCATCTTCATATTTTTTTGACGAGACAGATGATTGACCAGTCAGAAAATCTCGAACGCCTTGCTGTACCAGTATACTTATACACCCTCTATATAGAGATGAAGTATTGCCCGATGAACGCTGCACAGATTTGAAGTTCATGTCCTGGAAGTCTGTCTGTAACATCCATTCAGGTATGTCACCACCAGATATCCATTTTGCAACTCTTTTTGTATCTGAGTAAACTCGAGTGATGTAGTGACGATCATAGCGTTGACTTAGAGTGCAATACCAGTACCAAGTATCTATTTTATTGTAGATGTTTTCTAAAAGATAGGGTGATTGTTCGGATGCTTTATATAGTAAAGTTGCTAATGCAACTATTTGCTGTTTTGATGAGATCCACTTATCTTCAAATGCACCATAACTATTTTTGGCTCGCTCATAAGCATCACAAATATATTTGACTGCGTTTTGCCATGAATTTTCAAAATCTTCCTTTTTTAGATTAACTGCATCCAGCAAGTTTTTGCGACGAATTTCATGATCATTTATTAATGCAATGACTCGCAAGATAGATACTTGATCCAAAAAGTTAGAGACATTCTTATTATTTTTTTCAAAACTTTTCCAGAGATCTCTGAGATTAATCTCTTGTGAATATAGTTGTGCAGTAGCTAGATCAAAGATAGAAAGACTGACACCTGTTCGATTAATCCTTTCAAAAGTGTTTACAATATCAGAACGTGGAGTGTCTTCTGGTAAAGTTATTACCGGAATCATGAACTGGGATAAGTTTTCGTGAACAGACATAATCAATTGCTGTTCTTCTTTTCTCCACACATTTCCTTTTCCTGCGTATAACCATGGAATAAAATCACTTTGAGATCCTACCAGTGATATTGGAGCAACTAAGCCTTCATCATACTTAGCTTCAAATTCACTTTTTTGCTTATTATTTTTAGTTGATATTCCAATGATTGCATCATCAATATCATTGCTTACGATTTTCTTTAAGTCTAAATAGAACTCAAAAGAATTCTTAGTTCCTTTTAAAGGAATATTGGGACTGTATATGGCATAAAAGAGAGATGTTAAGCGCTGTTGACCGTCTAATAACATGTCTACACTTCCTCTCGAAGAAGTTGGTTTTCTTAGTTCAGGATTACACTCTTTAACACCCTCGATGAAAGTATAGCTAAAGATTGAGTCTCTAGATGAAGATTCTAAAGCCAAAAAAGTGCCGACAAAGTAGCCATGTAATAGTGAGCTAAGAAATTCTTCGATATCACTTCTATCCCAGATAAATGATCTTTGAAAATCAGGAATAACTAATTTACCACTGTACGCATTTCGCACAAGTGATAACAGGTTTTTGGGATTAGCTTCTGGAGATTTGGTCATTATTTTATTTGCCCTTGTAGTCCAAAGAATCAATACAAATGTTCTTTCTTGATACAAAAATCTACATTTTTGCCTTGATAGCAGTTATGTTTGGATAAATTGATTGTATTGCTTGACTAACCATGATACTAAATTATGCGTTAGAGCTTGGGTGTGTTATGTCAACTCTCACTTGGATAACTACCAACTAGGGCAGTATTATCATACTGAAAACATCACCACTAGCCAATATCGCGCTGCCCCGTCTAAGGAGGTCAATCTCTAACCGTGCTTGACATCACCTTCTACACCCAAGACCGCGAAGCTGCCGACTACCTTGATGTTTCCGAAGACTTTTATGAGTGGTTGGCGAAGTCTCCCTTTAGCCGCATTACCCCGCCTGAGGTACAAGAGATGACCGTTGATGGTGAGCCAATCCATGTCCCGATTATTCTCCTCGAAGGCATCAACCGTCGCCGTTTCAGTGACTTTCTTCGCGATGCCATTGTGCAAGAAAGCGACGAAGTGCTGCAACACACCCATGCAGACTTCACAAAAGACGATTACCAAACGCTGACCTTACGCCTGCGCGAACTCCAATCCCTCCGTAAGTGCATCGAAAACGAACAATATTAAGTATTGTCAGACTTACAGTTAAGGGACTCACCTGACCCTATGATCGCTCATTCCCGTTGCTTGGTAGGATGCAGATGCAACTGCGAAGCTACAACCTTGGGGTGATTGGGTTTTGGGATGGAAGCAGAGGTGCGATCGCCGTTCGAGATAGGATCTCAAGATCGGAAAACGCTAGGCTGTGGGGTGATGTTCAACACCATGTACAGCCTAGCGTTTTAGCGTTCAGCGCCCTCTAGGATGGGCTGAAGGCGTGGACGGATTACGACTCAGCGGCGGCTTTTGCGGCTTCAATCCAACCATCAAAGGTTGCTTGATTGTCCTCGATCCACTCATCGACATGGCGGGCAATATCTTCGTCTGAATCTTCCCCGTCATACATCAGCCTGTTCTGAGCGCTAATGTCTTCGATGGGGATTTCCACCAACTCAAAGAGTGCCTCAGCGGCGGGATTTTCCGCAATGAAGTCTTGGTTGGCGACGATGCGCATCCGGTCGATCGCAAAACCCAGATTGACTCCCTCCGCCGTGGTGGTGTCCGCTTCCGAAACTTCTCCTTGTTCTCCGGGCAAGTCGGTGAAGGGGACTTCGAGCCAGATTGTATCTGTACCCGGTTTTAAAACATTGCCTAACCACATGGGAGTATAAGCATAGAAAAGAACCGGCTCGCCTTGTTGATAACGGGTAATGGTGTCGGCAATTAAGGCTGAATATTGACCTTGATCATGCTCAACGGTATCGCGCAAACCATAGGCATCTAAATGGTTTTCAATCACCAATTCGCAACCCCAACCGGGATTACATCCGGTTAGGTTGGCTTTGCCGTTGCCGTCACTGTCAAAGAGTTTCGCAAGTTCAGGATCTTTGAGTTGTTCGAGACTGGTAATGCCTTCAGCATCGGCGGTGGCTTTATCGATTTGATAGCCTTGCAGCACATTGGGGGTGATCACACCAATGGTATCGAGTTTGTCGTCGCCGCCGCTGTTTTCATAGAATCCGGCATGAAGTTTTTCCCAGTTCGTTGAGGTGTAGTGGATATCACCATTGGCGATCGCCAAATACATCGTTGGAGGGACAATTTCGAGGGGTTCTTCGGTTTCATACCCTAGAGCTTGTAATGCCCGATTGACGATTTCGGTTTGGAAGCGTACTTCTCGCAAGCTACCGTGGGTAGAACTGACCGTAATGCCGTCCCCTGGCAATGCACCATCGGCGCTGGTATCGGTGGCGTCGCCGTCAGCGGTGGCGGCGGTGTCGGTGGTGCTGGGTTGGCAGGCCGCAGAACCGAGCAGTAAACCGGCTAGGACGGTGCCAAAGGTGAAGGATTTGAAATTCAGTTGGATCATGGGTATTGATCGTGATTGAACAGTACAGGGTGAGAGTCATCGGGTGAAACGATGGCTATGACGTGGCGTTTTGGGTACGTGTTTTGCCTTGGGTTAAGGACAACACGAGACCGACAGGCCCTCGTTTGCGCCAGGGTAAACGGTGGGGTTTGCCTACGGCTTGGGTGAGGCGATCGAGCATGACGGCGATGAGGACGATGCTGATGCCGCCAACGGTGGCGAGCCCCACGTCTAAGCGTCCGATGCCCCGGAGAACCATTTGCCCCAACCCTTCCACGGAAATCATGGAGGCGACGACAACCATGGAGAGGGCTAACATAATCGCTTGGTTGACCCCGGCGAGGATGGTGGGCATGGCGAGAGGAATTTGGGCTTCCCAGAGGATTTGGCGGGGTGTGGAACCGAAGGCGATCGCTGCTTCGACCACTTCTTCAGAAACCTGCTGAATGCCAATATTCGTCAGGCGAATTAACGGAGGAACAGCGAAAATAAACGTCACAATCACCCCCGGTACTTCACCAATGCCAAACAACATCACCACCGGCACTAAGTAGACAAAAGCCGGGAGGGTTTGCATGGCATCGAGAACCGGTCGCATGGTTTGTTCAAAGCGTTGATTCCAGGCTGACAAAATGCCGAGAGGAATCCCGATTAAGATGCAAAAACAGACAGCGGTGAGCACCAACGCTAAGGTGGTCATCGCTTGCGACCATGTGCCTAAAAAGCCCACAAATAGGAGAGCAATCATACTGTAAATCGCAATCCCACGACTGGCGAGTTGCCACGCAATCAACCCAACCGCCACGATCAAAACTAAGGGGGGTAGCCATTGAAAAAAGGCTTCAATTCCACTTAAAACGACGCTGACAGGGGTGCGAATGGCTTGGAAAATGGGGCGAAAGTTATCCACAACAAATTGCACGATAATTTCAACCCAATCGCCGAGGGGAATGGTATAGGTTTCAAAAATTTCTAGCATGGTGTGATGATCTGAAGTTACGAAAGAGCTGGATGGGTCAATTTAGTGCCTCTATACTTAGCTTGCCAACGGTTCCGACGCCGCAGCAGTGGCAGAGGAGGCTGAAGCCTCAGCCGTGAGCCGCCCAATACTCGCCAACACATCGGACTGTTCCACCACGCCTTTAAACTTGCCTTCTTGGTTGGTGACGGCAATCGGCAGATCGTGCTGACAGAGATGGAAAATCTCTTCTAAACTGGTCGTGGCACGGACTTGGGGGAAATTTCGATTCATGACGATGCCAATATCTTCGCAGCCGTCCTGCATGGCTTGCTGGAGGCTTGGTTTCTGCACGATGCCCACCGGCTGGGCATTGCGGTTGACCACATACATCTGCCGCAGATCATGCTGCTGCATTTGCTCCCAAGCGGCTTTCACGGAATCTTGCCCCAGGATGACGGGGATCGTTTGCCGGGTAATTGATCCGATTTTGAGGACTTGGGCGCGGTTCACGTCTTGGGTGAAGGCGCGAATGTAGTCGTCGGCGGGGTTGGTAAGGAGGTCTTCGGGGGTTCCGGTTTGCACGATGTAGCCATCTTTCATGACGGCGACGCGATCGCCGATCTTGAGCGCCTCTTGAATATCGTGGCTGATGAACACAATCGTCTTATGGAGTTCCGCCTGCAACCGCAGTAATTCATCCTGCATTTCCCGTCGAATCAGGGGATCGAGGGCACTGAAGGCTTCATCCATCAGCAAAATTTCGGCATCTGTAGCCAAGGCACGGGCCAATCCCACCCGCTGCTGCATCCCGCCACTGAGGGAGGAGGGCAAATAATCCGCCCATTGGGTCAGGCCGACCACGTCGAGGACTTCGAGGGCTTTTTTGCGTTGTTCCGTATCGCTGAGGCCACGCACCTTCAAGCCATAGGCAACATTCTGCATAACGGTTTTATGGGGAAACAGTCCGAAGCGTTGGAAAACCATCGCCACCTTGGTGCGTCGGACTTCGCGAATGCGATTTTGAGTGACATGGGCCACATCTTCGTCGTCGATGTAGATATGCCCGCTGGTGGGTTCAATCAAGCGATTGATGCAGCGCACGAGGGTGGATTTCCCCGAACCGGACAGGCCCATGACCACAAAGAGTTCACCTTTTTGGATGGTCATGGAAACATCGGCGATCCCCAGCACATTGCCCGTGGCGCTCAGAATATCTTCGCGGCCTCGCCCATCTCGGAATAGTCTTAATGCATGTTGGGGGTTTTCACCATATATTTTGATTAAGTTTTCAATCCGAATTTTCACTTCCGAAGCATCCATCAAGCCTTATACCGAGTGGTTTATTTCTATCCTAGCATCCAATGTTAGCCGGACAGGGAAACGGCGAATCGAATTTGTGATGTTTCTGATCTACATCATTTCATTGGAGAATCGTGCTGTTTGTGATGGTATTTAGGGCGGTAAAGTGTGAATTTTTAAGCATATTGAAAAATTGTTAAGTGGATTGAACAGGATGCAATGATCGTTCAAAAATTTGACTGGTGTCGGGCGCGATCGCAGTTCTCCGCTCATCACAGGACAGCGAGCTAGAAGCTCGCACTACAAGAGGATGACGGTCATGGGTAGTGTGAGCCTCTGGCTCACTCCTGCTCCGGAGTTGATGCCGCAGGGGTGGCGAGGAACCCCCGGCCACACTACAGTGAAACTACAATCTAATTTTGACCCCTTCAAAATCAAAATCATGGCAATGGAACTCCGCGAAAGTATCACCATGGCGGTTCGCACCCTAATGAACTATCGATTGCGCACAGCCTTAACGATGTTGGGGATTGTGATTGGCAATGCGTCGGTGATTACGATGGTGGGGATTGGGCAAGGGGCGCAGAATTTGGCAGAGGATGAGTTTGAATCCTTGGGGCCAAACACGTTATTTATCGTGCCAGGGTCGCAACAGGAACGCCGGACATCCTTTGAAGTGCCCCAAACCTTGGTGTTGGCCGATGCCGAAGCGATCGCGTCCCAAGTGCCCGCCGTCGATGGGGTTGCCCCGCAAATCGCCGCCCAACGAATCATTTCGTTTCAAGGGCGGAATGTGAACAATCAAGTGATTGGCACTAGTCCTGAGTTTCTGGCGGTGCGGAGCTTTGATATGGCCCAGGGTCGATTTTTTAACGATACGGATCTGACGCGGAATACAAGGGTGGCGGTGTTGGGCAGTGAAACGGCGGTGAAACTCTTGGGAGACAGCGAACCCATCGGGCAGCGGATTCGCGTTGGCAATGTGAGCTTTGAGGTGGTGGGTGTGATGGAGGCAAAGGGGGCATTTTTAGGCGAAAACCAAGATGAGGCGGTGTATATCCCGATTACCACCATGGCGAATCAGGTGACGGGCAACACGTCCCCCTACGGCCTTCAGGTGACGATCATTTCCGTCAGTGCGCGGGATGAGGAGAGTATCAATGCGGCTCAGTTCCAGATTGAAAACTTGCTGCGTCTGCGCCACCAGATCACCGACGAGGATGATTTTTCGGTGCGAACCCAAAAGGATGTTTTGGGGATTGTGACGCGGGTGACGGGGGGATTAACGCTGATGCTGGTGGCGATCGCAGCCATTTCCCTCCTCGTCGGCGGCATTGGGGTGATGAATATCATGCTCGTTTCCGTCACCGAACGCACCCAGGAAATCGGCCTGCGTAAAGCTCTCGGCGCGAAAGAAACCAATATTCTCAGTCAATTTTTGATCGAAGCGGTGATTGTCTCTGCGATCGGGGGAGTCGTGGGCACGGTGATCGGTGCTGGGGGGATCGGGTTGCTGACCCTCACCACGCCCTTAAAATCCACCGTTTCCCCTGTGGCGGTGATCCTGTCCCTCAGCGTTTCGAGCGGGATCGGTCTGTTCTTTGGGGTCATTCCCGCCCGCCGGGCCGCCAAGCTTGACCCCATCGTTGCCCTGCGGAGCTTGTGATCATCTCAGTTGCGACCCGCGAACCGCAAAATATTGTTGATGTTTGGGATTATTTTCCACCGTAATGATCAGCAAAGCCGTGCAACCTCAAAACCGCGTCCATTCAGAGCGAAGAAATATCAAAATCCAGGGAAAAATCGCTACGAATGACACAGGATTGAGGATTATTTTGTTTTAGACTAAAACAGTCTGGCGCGATCGCTCGATCCTTATTCTTCAATATTTTTAGAATTGAGTCTTACCCCGTCGTGAGGTTCATCCCACGTTTAATTCAATCCACAGGAGACCATTCAACATGACTCTATTTACAACCAATAATGTTTTGGTTCCCATTGACTTTTCTGAAGAGGCCTATACAACCCTGACGGAGACCCTCGAATTTGTGGGTGATCCGGCTAAACTACATATTTTGCATGTGCTCACCTCATTGGAGCCAACCGAGCCGGGGGTAGTGTGGCAAACCGTGGATAATCAAGCCCGCATGGAAAAGGTTAAAAAAACGTTTTACGATCGCTTCCCGGACGAGAGTTATAAACAAATGAAATTTTCTGTGGTGATCGGGAGTCCAAGCTCAGAAATTATTGACTATGCCCAGAAAAACGCCATTGAGTTGATTGTCATTTCTGCCAGTGGTCGTACGGGGGTGTCACAGTTTTTCCTAGGGTCTGTGGCGGAACGAGTGGTGCGCCATGCCAAATGTCCGGTGTTGGTGAATCGGGGTTAAGGTGCGATCGCAGCGATCGCGGCGGTTCTGAAGATCTGATCTATCTTAATAATGCAAAAAGAGGACTCCCGCTACACCGTTAGGTTAGCGGTGAGATGAATTTTTGCCAACAAATAAACCGACCAACGGGAGACGACTGAATTCAGTTTTGTGTTAGAATCGAGAAGCCGACGCACCCAAGTGTGCCTAGAGAGGCAATATTGGTGGTTCTCGCCAGATAAAATGTCCGACCAAAAAGAAATACCTGATCACAGGGGCGGCATAGTTTATGAAGGAGAAATCGAAACATAACTAAGTTTTTGTTGTCTGCTGCGGGACATTCAGTGGACGTTA
>NZ_JAQMTY010000251.1 GCF_028330765.1 Spirulina subsalsa CS-330
CCCCTCTCCCTCTGGGAGAGGGGTTGGGGGTGAGGGCTATCAAGTCAGTCAACCAAGTTAAGAGGATACCGGCGGGTCGGAGGTGAAGGAATTCGGGGCGGGCGTAATCGGTAGCGAGAGGGTAAAACAGGTTTTGCCGAGCGCCTCATCCGTTGCCAATTGGCTTTGGACGGCAATTTCGCCGCCGAGATGTTTCACCAAACTTTTCACCAACGCCAAACCCAACCCCGTCCCGGCGATGCCCTGCTGGGTCACCCCTTGGCCCCGCATAAATTTATCAAAAATACGTGCTTGATCCGCTTCAGAAATGCCTGCACCATAGTTAGATACATCAATCACAATTTGATCCTGTTCAAAGCCCATTTCAATGTCAACGGTGGTGTTGGCGGCGGAATATTTCCCCGCATTGGTGAGCAATTCATTAATCACTCGTTCTAACCCTTCAGGATGGGAGCAGACGATAAACGGAGTGGTGGAGGGGAAGACATTAACCCGCAGTTTTTTGCTGCGCCACCGTTGCTCAAAGGCTTCAATTAAGGGTTTGAGAAATTCGACTAAATCAAGGTCTTGCAGGGAAATGAGGAGGGATTGAGATTCGGATTGCTGGAGTTTTAAGAGGTTTTGAATGAGGTCATATTCTCGTTGCCATTCCTGTTCGAGGAGGTCGAGATAGCGGCTTTTGCGTTCGGGGGTGAGTTGGGGTTGGCGGAGGATTTTGATCGCCACTTTCATGCTGGTTAAGGGGGTGCGGAGTTCGTGGCTCACGGAGTCGAGAAATTCATCTTTGAGTTCGATCAGTTGGCGGAGTTGCTCAACTTGTTGACGGGTTTTTTCGTAGAGGCGGGCTTGGACTTCGAGGCTGCCTTTGAGTTGGGCGGTGCGTTTATCAACGAGGAGTTTGACTTGTTTGAGGGTGTTGTGATGGATGATCGAGGTGCTGACTTGGGTGCTGACCCAGCGCAACATGGCGAGGTCGGCACTGGTCCAATGGTGGCGTTGGGTTTGCTGGAAGCCGATGAAGCCAAGGACGAGGCGTTTGCTTTCGTTGCCTTGGGAGGAGCCGAGGAGGGGGAGGAGGAGAAGGGTGGGGAAGGCAGACCAGTTCAGGAAGGTGTCGGTGGAGGAGGGCATTGGAGTGCGATCGCGATGGAAAAAGACCGAAGCATGGGGGGCGTTGTGCCAGGCTTCGAGACAGATCGGGTCATCGGGCAAATTCCACGCTTTTACGGCGGCGATCGCTGGAATTGTCTCATTGAGTTGCCAACGACTGACAATGCTGCCGGTGGCTTGGCGAAAGGGTTCACGGGCCAGGGGGTTTTTATATTTCAAGAGCATCACAAAGCTGCGATCGATCTTTAAAAATTGCCCCAATTCCGACAGGGTGACCCGAAAGAGATCATCCACATCATCGGTTTTGCGGATGGCTTCACAGAGTTGCTCGAAGAGTTCGTGGATGTTGTGTTGCCAGTGGAGTTGCGTTTGGAGTTGCAGATGGGAGAGGGCGATCGCCACCATATTGAAGAGCGTCACCTGTTGATCCGCCGGTAACGGCAACTGCCAATCGGGGGCTTGATGGGCAAACCGCACCACCCCCCCGGCATTGAGGGGCAGTTCTTGAATCGTTGCGTAGGGACGCTGCACGCTGGGATTCCGTTGGCGCAATTGTTGATAGGCCGCATCCGGGACAGCGATCGCCGGATCGCACCAATAGCCCTCAAGACCGGCTTGGCGATCGTGGGGCGGCAGTAATAAACAGGCTTGGGCGGTTAACTGTTGACCCAAAACCTGAGCAATTTGGTCAAGTTGTTGCTCCGGCTCTTGGGTCGTGCTCAATTGCTGGAGAATGACCTGACCCAGTTGTTGCACATCAAATCTTGTCATTACGTTTATCCCATGTTCCCCTGTAAAGTATGCCCAATGGATCGATCCTTAGATTCACTCGGGCGCATTCCGCCGCTGAAGTCCGTTCCGCCGCCTCAGTGAATTTACTGGAATCCAAGTCCTACTGTTATACCGTATCTCCCCAGAAAACCTATGAAATTTCGGCATCGGTTGGGGCATCTGTGGGGGTTAGTTGTTCGGTTGACGGGTGGTGGCTTCGTCTTGGGCAACTTGGCTGTAGCGTTCGTAGGTGACGGCGCGTTCTTGGGCAAGGGCGTAGCGGGGATGATCTGGGGGGACAGCTTTCATCAGGTTCGCCGCCACTTGCCACTGTTCGGCTAAGGTCGCCCACTGGCTCGCCGTTTCGGCAGTTTGACCCGCCCGCGACATTTGCTCAGCCAGACGCACCGCCGCCGCAAAGGGATCATTGTCATTCGCTGGGGTGGGGCTGGGGGAGACGAGGACGGTGGTGGGGGTGGGACTGGGTGAGGCGGCGACGGGGGTCGAGGGGGGCGTGGCGGTGGTGGGGATGGGTTGCGATCGCCAATACTGATAGCCCAACCCCGCCGCAAAACTCACCCCACAAAGAATCACCAACCCAATACTATTGCGCAGCATCGGCGGCAGACCGGAGCGCATCACCGGCACATTCAACGCCACTGGGGGTTTTGGGGATGGGGGCAACGAGGACGGCGTGATCCTGCGCTGCAACCGCCGCCACCAATTCGGACGCTGCAATAGAATTTCTTCTGACCAGAGCAGATGGCTGTCGGGATTTTTTGCCATGTCTTCGAGCCACATCAGTTGCTGTTCCTGGGCAATACGGCTACAAATATTCACCCGCCGAATATGGCGCGGTTCAATGCCTTCGAGAATTTCGCGAATTTTGGGCACAAGGGTTGCTTGTTCAAGCTGAAGATCTGTCCCGGCTTCGCACAGCATTTGCAAAACGCCATCTGCCAAAACTGCTCGCGTTCTAACCCCGCGTTCGATCAGTGCTTCATTCAAAATTTGAATGATCGCGGCAATGCTGCCCTGCTGCGCTTGTGTAATCACATCATCCATTCGCTGGTTCTACCTTCTGCACAATGGTTTAATTATTTGTTTGCCCAGTGTTTCTGACTTCACCATCCTTAACTCTATCATTGACATCCTCTCCCACCTAAGCCCGTCAACAATGACTCAGAGTCCTGCCACCCTGGGGCGGTTGCTGAACAGTCTGGGGTTGAGTCCGGCGGCCCTCAGGAAGGGCAGGCGGGACGGTGCGATCGCACCGCCAAAAAAATGTTCCAGGGGCGAAACAAGATGAAATAATAGCAGCTAGCCATCCAAACCATGACTCTGAACCCTGTATGCGCATTGCCCTCTTTACCGAAACCTTTTTACCCAAAATTGATGGGATCGTCACTCGTCTGCGCCACACGATCGACCACCTCCAGCGATCCGGCGATGATGTGTTGATTTTCTGCCCCGATGGCGGCTTAAAAGAGCATAAAGGGGCAAAAATTGAGGGACTTTCGGCGTTTCCGCTGCCGATGTATCCAGAGTTAAAAATCGCGCTGCCTCGCCCCACCATTCGCCAGTCCCTCGAAGACTTTCGACCGGATCTGATCCATGTGGTCAATCCCGCTGTGCTGGGCTTGGCGGGCATTTACTACGCCAAACTTTTAACGCTGCCCCTCGTTGCCTCCTACCACACCCACCTGCCCCAATACCTCCATCACTACGGCTTTGGTGCGTTAGAAGGCCTCTTTTGGGAACTGCTCAAAGCGGGCCACAACCAAGCCCAACTCAACCTCTGCACCTCTAGCGCCATGGTGAACGAACTCACCAGCCACGGCATTGAACGGGTGCAACTGTGGCAGCGGGGCGTAGATACGGAGATGTTTCAGCCGAGTTTGGCCACGGTGAAAATGCGCGATCGCCTCTCCGGCGGCCACCCCGACAGCCCCCTCCTGCTCTACGTCGGTCGCGTCTCCCCGGAAAAAGAAATCGAAAACATCAAGCCCGTGCTCGAAGCGATCCCCGCTGCGCGTTTAGCGATCGTCGGCGATGGCCCCCATCGCGCCACCCTCGAAACCCATTTCGCCGGAACCGCCACCCACTTCGTCGGCTACCTCCAAGGCATGGAACTCGCCTCCGCCTTTGCCTCCGCCGATGCCTTCATTTTCCCCTCCCGCACTGAAACCCTCGGCCTCGTCCTCCTCGAAGCAATGGCGGCAGGCTGCCCCGTCGTCGCGGCCAATTCCGGCGGCATTCCCGACATTGTCACCGATGGCGAAAACGGCTATCTCTTCAACCCGGCTGATCCCCACGGCGCGATCACCGCTACCCAGCGCCTCCTCGCGGCCAGCACTGAGCGGGAACATCTACGGGCACAAGCTCGCGCCGAAGCGGAACGCTGGGGCTGGGCAGCGGCAACCCGACAGTTGCAACAGTATTATCATGGCGTTGTAACCGGAGCGTCTCTCTCTGCGGCTTAGGGAATCGGCTGGGGTACGGCGGGAGATGGTTCGGGGCATATCCCACGGAAACCGAGAGGCTCGTTTGTTATGATTGCGATGATCCCACGTTTCTGCTCTGGCGGCCTATGTCTATCCTGATCGCGGTTCACTCGTTTCGACATGGCATCGGCAAAACGACCTGCTTGGTGAATTTAGCGATGATGATGGCCCAGAATGGTCATCGGACGGGGATTATTGACCAACCAGCGGAGCAATCGATTCAGGCGCGTTTTCCCGCCGATGCGGCTACCCTAGACACCTTGCATCTGCTAGAGCCGCTCCCCAGTCCGCTACCGAATCTCGAACGTCTCAGTCAACATCTCAATGGCTATTCGACGCCGTCCCCCCTGGATTATCTGTGGGTGGAGTTGAACAGCCCGTTGGATCAAGAGACCCTGCCGATTTTGGCCCTGTGCGATATGGTGCTGTTTGTGTCGGGGATTGATGAGCATGATTTTCAACAAACGGCGATCGCTGTCGATGTCGCTCGTCAATTGGAAGTCCCCCAAATCCTCCTGGTGATTAACCAAGCTCCCCATGCGATTTCCTTTCACGCCCTCAGCGCCCAAGTGCAACAAATCTATCGTCCGGATGCGATCGCGATTCTGCCCTGGACTGCCGCCATGGCCACCCTCGGCCCCCATGAAACTCTCTGCACCCACCTCACCCATCACCCCATTTATCAAAATCTCACCACCCTCAGCCAAGCGATCAGCACCCTTTCGATCACCGCCACCGTTACCCCCCTACGCCTCAGTTTTTTTGATCTCCTTCAACTGCCGGATCAACATCGAACCTTCCTCAGTTGGTTGATTCGGCAGCGATCGGCCCCCTTCCATGCCGTCATGGATCACATGCAAATGAACCCCGCCGACACCACCCAATTCATCAACAGTTTGGTACAGCAGGGCCTGATCACCCCCAAACCCCACGCCCAAGAAATTCACTACCATCCCTGTTTTGTCATGAAATCGGGCCGCCACACTCGTAAACGATCACAATCAGGGCTTTTTGATGATCTTGTCTAGTCACGTATGGTGAATCAATTTTTAAACCGAGTTTGGAATTTGCGGGCTGGCGAGTTGGGTCTCGTGCTCACCCTAGGGTTTATCCTGTCGGGCAATGCCTTTGCGCAAAAAATGTCAGAAATTACGTCCTTGAGTAATTTTCTCAGTGTGACGGGTGCTCCCCAGTTTCTGATCTTGATCGTGCTCAGTAACACCATTTCCATCGCCCTGACGGCCCTTCAGGTGCTTTTCATTGACAATTTTGATCGCGATCGCCTCATCGCCTGGGTCGCCGCTGGCCTGGGCGGGGCCTTTCTCGTGCTCCGGATTTCCTTTTGGGTCGGGATGCCGTCCTGGTTGAATTACTCCCTGTTTTATCTAATCTCAGAACAGCAATATCTCTTTTTCCCCACCGTCTTTTGGCTCCTCGCCAACGATATGCTCAACATTTCCCAGAGCAAACGCATTTTTCCCACCCTCGCCAGTTGGGGATTTTTCGGGAATTTTCTCGGCATTGGCGTTGCGATCGCTCAACCCACCCTCAGCCGCCTCACCCAGGCCCGCAGCGAAGACCTCCTCCTCCTCAACGTCCTGCTCTACATCGGCATTCTCCTGATCATCAAATTTTCCCACTTCACCATCCGCCGCACCCGACAAAACCCCGAAACCCTCCAAGAAACCCTCAACGAAGGCTGGGAATTTGTCCGCGAAGTCCCCGCCTTTCGCTATCTCACCCTCGCCATCTTGGCCATGAGCTTCTGTGAAATCGTCATGGAATTCAACTTCTACGACCAATCCAAACAATTTTTTGCGAACAGCGGCAACTATCAAATGTTTCTCGGCGGATTTGCCTTCCTGCGGATGTTTGCCCTCATGCTTCTTCAGGGCCTCGGCACATCCCAAATCATCAAACACCTCAGCCTCAAACGCATCTTTTTCATCCTGCCCCTCTGTAACCTTGCGGGCCTCACCCTCCTCACCACCCTCACCACCCTCACCACCAGCACCATCGCCCTCACCCTCCAAAAACTCGCCCAATACGGCATTGACGACACCGCCCGCAAATCCTTCCAAGGCCTCGTCCCCGAAGAACGGCGCGGCCGTGTCAGCCTCTTTATGGACAATTATTTAATTGCGATCGGGTCGATCGTCGGTGCTCTGATCACCGGCGGCATGGTGCTACTCGGACGGAGAATCGGGCTCCCTTTTCTTTATACTGGAATAGCGATCGCCGTCTCAGGTCTTGCATTTTGGGCTGTCTTACAAATGAATAACGTCTACGACACCAGTATGCTCAATTGGCGACTCAAACGCCGTCAGCGCAACCGGAGTGTCCTCGACAAACTTGACTTTTAGTAGACCGCCGCAGTGAAGCCATGACCGCCATCCAATCATCCACCACCCCCCGATTTTTAAGCCTGCGCTGGAAAATCATGGTTGGGTTTACCCTTGTGTTTGCCCTCGTTTTTTCAGGATCATATTATTGGTTTTATCGCTTCACCACCACCCGCGCCATCGAACGCTTAAAAGCCGATTTACGCAACACCACAGAAGGAGCGGTCAAGGGCGTTGATGTGCCGGAATTGTTGCAACTCTATCAAGTCGGAAAACGCAACTCCACAGGCTATTCCGATGCCCCCGCCTATCAAAACCAAATGGACTGGTTTGAGATCGTCCACCGCCTTGAACCCCGCGTCTATCCCTATAGCTTCATTCTCGGTGACCCTAAGACCAATCGCCGCATTAGTGAAATCAAAGACGAAGACACTGATCTAGAAATCATCTATCTTGTGGATTCATTATGGAAATACAACCCCGATCGCGCCCTTCTTTTCCTTGATTCTGACACCCCTTCTGAGGCTTCCCGGCGCACCTTTGAAGAAGGGGTCTTAACCGAGCGCGATCTATACAAAGATGAATGGGGCAGTTGGATTTCGGCCTATGCTCCCCTCAAAGATGAAAACGGCACTATTATCGGTGTGTTGGGCATGGATATTGAGGCGGATTATGTCTATAGTTTGCAACGCCAAATCCAAAATAGTTTTGTGATTGCTTTTGTGGTGACCTATGGATCACTGTTTATTCTGATCTATGGAGTGTCTGATATTCTCACGAAGCCCATTATTGCCTTAACCGATGTGAGTAATGCGATCGGGGAAGGGCATTATGACCAAGATTTGAAGCAATTTAGTCGTGCTCGTTTTCCCGATGAAATTGGGCGTTTGGCGGTGGTCTTTGAATTAATGGTCAGTAAGGTGCGGAAACGGGAAGAAAAACTTAAAGAACAGGTTGCCGAACTCAAGATCGAAATTGACGAAGTTAAACGCAATAAACAGGTAAAAGAAATTGTCGATTCTGATTTCTTCCAAGACCTCCAGAAGAAAGCGCAGGAAATTCGCAGCCGTCGCCGCAGCAGTGCCGCCCAAGCCGCAGATCCTGACCCCCAAGCTCCGGAATCCGATGCCTCCGACTCTCCTGAATCGCCCTCTAACTAAGGTGCTAGTCACGACACACGTTAATCGGTGGGTTACGGCGGATTGCTGGATTGTAGTTATGGCGGGGATTTCAGCCGCCTAACCCACCCTACAACTACAACTAATTAAGCTGCGACGCTTGACTGCGTTGTCAATAATTCCATGATGATGATTCCTGCTCCTCATTCCGATGCCCTGGCGACGCTGGTGATTAGCAACGCCTGTGAAGCCTATGGCGAGTTTTTGGCTACCTGTGATCCGCTGCTTGTGGCGGGGGTGCAGGCGGCGGGGGAGCGGTGTTTGTTCTGGTGGGGCGATCGCAAACTTGTCCTGCTTGAACGACCGATCACCCCGTCGCCGATGTTGACACGACTGGGCTATCATCACACCGAAATTCTCGCCCCGCCCGACCCGACGACGCGGATTTGTGATGCGATCGCCACCGATCCCGATCTATTTCAGCGCGTCCTCGCCTACATTGGCGATCGCCCCGTTCAACTCATCCCCTACAGCACCACCCCCGCCCTGCTGCGGTTTGCCGCCGCCCTCCGCGCCCAATCCCTCACCGTCACCCTCCCCGAAAGTCCCCGCGATCGCACCCTCTGTGATCAGATTGAACAAAAAATCGGCCTCCGTACCTGGCTCGCCGCCCACTGCCCGCATCTCCTCGACCACATGCCCCCCGGCATCCCTTGCACCACCCCCGCCCAAGCCCACACCGCGATCCACACCCTCACCGCCCAAGGTCATGATGTGATCCTTAAACCCAATACCGGCTTCCTCGGCTTTGGCCATCTGCGGGGCGAAGCCGCCAACCCCGCCGCGCTCCTCTCCCACCTTGAAGACCACGCGAAAACCCCATCTCTCCCCTGGATTGTGGAAGCCTGTATTCCCTCGGCTCAATTCCTTTCCCCCTCTGCTGAATTCGTCATTCCTCCCTGGGGCGGTGGTCAACCGCGCTTAACCCAAGTGGGGCAGCAGGTGTTTCGCGGCGCAGGTCGCTATTGTGGGGAATTACTAAGCCGACAGTCTCAAACACAACCCTGGTATGTGCCTTTAATCACAGCCGGGCTTGAGATTGCCCACCACCTCCAAGCCCAGGGCTATCAGGGACATTTTGATCTCGACAGTATTGTGGCGGATAGTGGGGAATTGTATTTGCTTGAGGTGAATGCGCGGCGCACCGGGGGGACGCATTTGGATGATCTGGCGCGGTGGTTGTGGGGGGAGGATTATTTGGCGATGTGGGTGCTGCTTAGTGTGGCGGGGGCGGACAGTGGCGCGGCGCGATCGCTCCCACAGTTATGGGAACGGTTAACGCCGTGGCTGTATCCGCGTTCTGAGGCAGATGGCGGGGTGATTGTGACCCATACGGCTCAGGTTGATCAGGGGCGTTGGGGCTATGCGATCGCGGCAACATCAGAAGAAGACGCGATCGCCATCCAAACCCAGATCCAAGCCGCCCTAGGGTGAATCATCCCGGCGGCTCCCGTGGCGCACCGCTTGGATTAACTGCCGGACGCGATCGAGGTCTTTATCACCGGGCGATCGCTCCACCCCACTCGATACATCCACCCCATCGGGTCGCAATTGCGCGATCGCCGTCGTCACATTCTCCGGCGTTAAGCCCCCCGCCAACAGCCACGGACAGGGGGGCGCGAAGGTTTGCAAACTGCCCCAATCTAAGGTGTGTCCTGTGCCGCCGTAGAGGTGGGGATGATAGGCATCGAGTAACAGGGCATCTACGAACGGGATATGGTCGGACAGGGTGGTTAAGGTTTCCGGCGATCGCACCCGCACCGCCTTCCAAATCGTCACCGAGGGGCAAGCCTGACGCAGTTGCCGACAAAATTCCGGTGATTCGTCCCCATGGAGTTGCACCCCCGTTAACTGGCCCACCGTCACCCCATGGCTAATTTCTCCGAGGGCAGCATTGACAAACACTCCCACCCGCTCAATCGTTGGGGGGATGGTCTGGATAATGGCCTGAATTTGGGCGGGGGTGACGTAGCGGGGCGAGGCTGGGACGCAGATAAACCCTAGGGCATCGGCTCCCAACTGCGCGATCGCCGCCCCCTGCTCAGGCTGCGTGATGCCACAGATCTTAATCCGAATGTCCTTCGCCATGGTGTGTTTTTGCCTCTAACCCTGACGTTAAAGATTTGTATCCGAGGGTTTCATTTTATTACTAAAGATCGCACCTATCCAGCGATCGCCGCCAATTCTGCGTATAGTTTCCACAGTTTATGCTGTCTCAACGATTACAAACGGACGATTTAAATGATGCCTCTTTTACTCACGGCCACCACCATTTCCTGGAATACCAACGTTGCCTTGACGATGATTTTTTGTAATGTGTTGGCGATCGCCATTGGCCGCTTTGCGATCAAAAATCCGGGTCAAGGCCCCTCTCTACCCACCAGCAAGCCCGGTCTTTGGAATAACTTTGGGTTTCCTGAACTCTTGGCCACCGCTAGTTTTGGGCATATTCTCGGAGCCGGTTTAATTCTCGGACTGGCCAATGCAGGCGTGCTCTAAGTCCTGACCTTCGGCGGTGCGATCGCACCCCAAGAGCATCACCGTTCATTCCAGAATGGGATGCTCTGGTTTTTGTGGGTGGGGGGAGGTAGCACCTCATCAGAATCGGCCAAATTCACAGTAAGATGGGGAAGTAATCTAACACCATGCTTTGACTCCATCAAACTTTAGTGTCATCCTAAACTCGTTGGTGCCGTTGCCAAACGTTAGATTCTCACCACTGAGCCATCCTTTACCGGTAAACTCTCAGTCCCGTTACTCCCCTCAATCTGTTCTTGCCATCGTCGGCGTTAGCCATTTTGTCCCGAAATCCTAACAATGTCTGTGAAGCCGGATTAGCGTATGATTCGATGAATGTCACAAGTCATCCACAGATGGGGTGAGCAGAGTAAACTTGGAACTTAGGATGTTAAGCACTTGGACCAGCTCTATGAACTCCAATGCCCCCGAAGAGTTAAAAGATAACCCGAATGCCGAGGTGAACCTTTCCACAGCCGTCATTATTTTAACCTTGCTCCATCCTCTTCAGGCTGTCCCTGTACAGAGTTGGACATTTGATCCTGAAACCGTGATTCGCATTGGTCGATCCACGGACAATGAAGTCATTCTCTACAGTGCTGTTGTTTCTCGACATCATGTGGAAATTCGCCCCAGTCGTGATGCAGGCTGGGAAGTTGTCAATCTAGGGGCCAACGGAACCTATATTGACGGCAAGCGCATCACTAAAATTCCGGTGTCCGATGGCATTATTATTCGCCTTGCGAGTTCTGGCCCTCAAATCCAAATCCGCATTGAAGAAGGCGAATTTGATGAACAAGGACGGCGACGCGCTAAACGTCCCCTGCCCCCCTTGGGTGAAGACAAGTCTAAAGATACTCTGATCACCTAGACTACACCGAGAGTTAAGCCTGTGTGAGGGGGTTATCTCTGTTCACGACACTCTGGCTGAAGTTGATGGGGAAGCGATCGCACCCTTGGCGGCAGGGTTTTCTTGATCTGGCCCTCCTGGTGACTGGGTGGGTCATCCTCAGCACGGAGGTGCTGAGTCTGTTTGAGGTGTTAACTCCCCTGGCGATCGCCCTCAGTTGGGTTCTCTTTAGCCTCGGCTGCGGAGCCTATGCCTGGGGAACGAGACGACCCCGGCAGCACCTCAGCCCGAAACAGGTTGCACCATTGGATCTCGAAGATCGCGTCCTCCTTGGTGGGGTGGGGTTGATTCTGCTGCTGTTGGGGATCATGGCGGCGATCGCCCCGCCCAACACTTGGGATGCGATGACCTATCACCTGCCCCGGATCATGCATTGGCTCCAACAGGGGAGCGTTGCCCACTATCCCACCGCCAACCTCCGCCAACTCTACCAAACCCCAGGGGCAGAATATGCGATGCTCCATCTGTACGCCTTGGGGGGGAGCGATCGCTGGCTTAATGTCGTGCAATGGCTGAGTGCGATCGGTTGCCTCGTGGGGGTGTCCCTAATTGCCCAGCACCTCGGCGCGAGTCGGCGCGGCCAGATCTACAGCCTCGTTTTTGTCGCCACATTGCCCATGGGCATCTTGCAAGCCACCAGCCCGAAAAATGATTATCTCTGCGGGTTTTGGTTAGTCTGTTTTGCCTACTTTAGCCTCGTGGCGATGGGGCGCGATCGCCTCACCTTGCCCCTCCTCCTTCGTCTCAGTACCAGCCTCGGATTCCTTTTCTTTACCAAAAGCACCGGCTATCTCTTTGCATTCCCCTTCATCATCGGCATCTTCATTCGCCACTGGCGGATTTTTCGCACCCCAAAAATTGCGTTTCTTGTCCTCCCCTTTGTCATTAACCTGGGGCATTATGGGCGGAATTGGCATCTGTTCGGCTCGATTGTTTTCACCGGTAATGATCAGCTTACGAATCAACTCTTGACTCCTCGTGCCATTTTATCCAATATCATTAAAAATATTGCCCTCCATTTACCCATTTCTTACACCACAATCGCCCCTGTTCAAAATTCTGTCATTGCACTACATCAAAAGATTGGCATTTCTGCGGATGATCCGCGTCTCAACTGGCAAGAGTCTGCATTCAATGCTGCATTTTCCACATCAGAAGTGACAGCCGGAAACCCCTTGCACTTATATTTGCTAGTGATTGTATTGGTGATTCTTGGCTGGAAACTGACGAGAACATTCGCGCATAACAAAGGACTACTTTTTTATACGGGGGCAGTGGGGGTTGGCTTTGTGCTGTTTTGTGGGGTGTTGAAATGGCAAATTTGGCATAGTCGTTTACATTTGCCGTTGTTTATTGCGATCGCTCCCGTTGTTGGTGTTGTGATGGATGATTATTTTAAACGTCGGATTGCACTATATCTCTGCTTTTTATTACTAGCCTCCTCTAGCTTTTGGCTGCTCTGGAGTGAGACAAAACCGATCGCAACTCACGGAAATATTTTCACGATTCCCCGCCAAGCGCAATATTTTATGGTGTTGCCCTATGCCGCTAGCTATCAGGAAACCGCTGCTTATTTACAGCAAACGGGTTGCGATCGCATTGGGCTTTGGACGGGGGCTGATGCGTGGGAATATCCCCTGTGGGTGATGTTGCGGGATCAGCCGGGCGTGATGCCACAGGTGCGGCATGTTTTTGTGGACAATGAATCAAATCAGGTTAGTTTGTCGAGGGAGCAATCAGAAAAGCCGATCTGTGCGATCGCCCAAATTGGCCCACTCCAACCCCCCCCAATTCCGACCCCTTGGGGTGAATTTGATCAGGCGTGGTCTCCGCCTAGTGATGCGCGGCAATTGGTCAATTCACAACTGCATGTGTATACAAAATCTAGTGAATTAAATCCTCAAAAATAATCATCTCATACAGCTTTTTCAGGAATCATCACGGACAGATCAAAAGTCCCTCTCCCACGGGGCGAGGGGTTTGGGGCTGGTTGACTGACTTGATCGCCCTCACCCCCAGCCCCTCTCCCAGAGGGCTACTGCTTATACACAAACTGCTCTTAACGATGTTCACCTTCTCTCGATCCCCCCTAGCCCCCCTTAAAAAGGGGGGAACGCAAAAAAGTCCCCCTTTTTAAGGGGGATTTAGGGGGATCAAACGC
>NZ_JAQMTY010000252.1 GCF_028330765.1 Spirulina subsalsa CS-330
ATCGAGCGTACCCTTGACGGTGTGAGTGACTGTGGTATGCTCTCCCACCTGCCAAGGAATCACTCTGATTCATCATCGATCCTTATCCCTGTACTTACTGGTAGTGTCTACCGTTTCACCAATGGGTACAATAGGTTTAGTAGATTTTTGGTAGATGGCACTAAAAAACAGCCTCAGGAAAAACCTAAGACTGCTTGTTTTGTAAGGGTTTAAGGTTTATGCGGACGGAGAGACTCGAACTCTCACATCAGAGATACTAGAACCTAAATCTAGCGCGTCTACCAATTCCGCCACGTCCGCTTACCGTCCCGCATTGTAGCACGATCGCTCGAACTGGCGATATAATTTGGAGTCTATGACCACAACAGCAGGAACCATCACAGGTTAGGCTGTTGCGATCGCGCACCATTGAGAACTTCACGGGACTATGAGTAAGGGCACGCTGTTTGATAAAGTTTGGGACTTGCACACCGTCGGGACGTTGCCATCAGGGCAAACCCAACTCTTCATCGGTCTGCATCTGATCCATGAAGTCACCAGCCCCCAAGCCTTCGGGATGATGCGCGATCGCAACCTCACCGTCCTCTTTCCAGAGCGCACCGTTGCCACCGTCGATCACATCGTCCCCACGGAAAACCAAGCCCGCCCCTTCGCCGATGTCCTCGCCGAAGAAATGATCCAAGCCCTCGAACAAAGTTGCCAAGAGCACGGCATCCGCTTCTACAATGTTGGCTCTGGCAACCAAGGCATCGTCCATGTGATCGCCCCAGAACAGGGCCTGACGCAACCCGGCATGACCGTTGCTTGTGGTGATTCTCACACCTCCACCCATGGCGCATTTGGGGCGATCGCCTTTGGGATTGGTACGTCCCAAGTCCGCGATGTCCTCGCCTCCCAAACCCTCGCCCTCTCAAAATTGAACGTGCGCCGCGTCGAAGTGAACGGCACGCTGCGCCCTGGGGTTTACGCCAAAGATGTGATTTTGCATATCATCCGGAAATTGGGCGTGAAGGGTGGCGTGGGTTATGCCTACGAATTCGCGGGGACGACCTTCGAGGCGATGTCCATGGAAGAGCGGATGACCGTGTGCAATATGTCCATCGAAGGCGGCGCACGCTGCGGCTACATCAACCCCGACCAAACCACCTACGACTACCTGAAGGGGCGCGACTTTGCCCCCAAAGGCGAGGACTGGGATCAAGCGGTGACCTGGTGGGAGAGCATTCGCTCCGATGCCAATGCCGAGTATGACGATATTGTGACCTTTGATGCGGCGGAGATTGCCCCGACGGTGACTTGGGGGATTACGCCGGGCCAGGGGATTGGCGTGGATGAATGTATCCCCAGTTTGGATAATGTGGCGGAGAGCGATCGCGCCGTCATGAACGAAGCCTACAGCTACATGAACCTCCAACCCGGCCAAGCAATCCAAGGCACGCCCGTTGATGTCTGCTTCATCGGCAGTTGCACCAACGGCCGGATCAGCGACCTCCGCGAAGCCGCCAAAATTGCCGAAGGTCACAAGGTTGCCCCCCAGGTGAAAGCCTTCGTCGTTCCCGGTTCCGAGCGCGTCAAGCAACAGGCCGAAGCCGAAGGCCTCGACGCAATCTTCCAAGCCGCCGGATTTGAATGGCGCGAAGCCGGTTGCTCCATGTGCCTCGCCATGAACCCGGATAAACTCCAAGGCAACCAAATCAGCGCCTCTTCTTCCAACCGCAACTTCAAAGGCCGCCAAGGTTCCCCCCAAGGCCGCACCCTGCTCATGAGTCCCGCCATGGTCACGGCTGCCGCCATTCACGGCCAAGTCAAAGACGTGCGCGACCTCCTCTAAACGAGATCTGCAATGAAGTTGCGGATGCCCGCTAGGAAAATGTGAAAGCTCCGAGAGGTATTGTGAGTGAGGGATAAATAGGGCGCGATCGCCTTAGCGTGGGTTGCCGCGTAATATTCACCGACCAGCTTTTTCAGTTCTTGTTTCGCAGAATTAAGCCGATCCGGATCGCGAAATTTGCGCTGAGTTTGTCGTTTACTGAGGCTCTGAGGCTTAAGATTATAGGCTTGTTCAACAGCGGCTAGATCGCCGAGAAACCATGATTCAAGTTCACGGCAAATAATCCGAATCAATACAGTCGGTTTCCCGGCCGTGTGACAAAGATTGAATAATTCAGCCTTGAGACTTTTGCAGTCGTGGGAGTCTTGATCATGAACAATGACAAATTTTGTCTGAGGCTGATACTGAAATGCTCTGATTTTTCGAGGGATAGAACTGGCTAAATCTTGTTTGCCTTGGTGAACAAGGCAGAGATAATGAATACCATCCGGAATAACCTGAGGGAGAATTGCATCTAAAATAACTTTAATTGAAGGTTCTTCTAACAAAAAAATCACATCGTAACGCATCAGGGCGCAACTCCTTCAAACCAGCCTTGACTCCAGAGATAACCAGGCTGATCGCCTGCTTTGACAAGATTTCTAAGAATTTCGTGATCAGCCGCTTTCTGGAGGTTAGTAATGCCTTTGTTTTTGGTCAGCCAAACGATACTTTTTAGCGGAACGGCGTTCAGAAAATCAGGAGAATGGGTAGACACAAAAACCTGTCCACCCCGGTTCGCGTAACTGTCAAATTCGGCGGCAAGTTCCCGTAAAAGGCTAGGATAAAGTTGATTTTCAGGTTCTTCAACACATAATAAAGGGTGGGGCTTCGGGTCAAAGAGCAAGATTAAATAGGCAAACATTTTCATCGTGCCATCGGAGACATAACGATCAATGAATGGGTCTTTAAACGCCTGGTCTTGAAATTTGAGGATGAGTCTGCCGTCTTCGGTATTCTTGGCTTCAACGGTAGACACACCGGGAACCCGTTCCTTCATCCGCTGCAAAATTCGGTTAAAAATTTCGGGATATTGTTGATGAATATATTGGGCAACAACGGCCATATTATCGCCCGTGGGGGAAAGATGTTCGGCATACAGTTCATCTTTGCTCCCTCTCGCATCACTAATATGAAAGTCAGAAACATGCCAGTTTTCAATTAAGGAACGAAAAGCATTGGCGGCTTTAAAGCGTTGAAATTGTCCTAGTCCTTTAATCGCTAAAATATCAGCGGACTCTAGCTTTTGATCTTCCCGTTCTAATTCTTCATCACTTTTAAAATCTTCTTCATTTTTGATCGCATAGCCTTGACCATTTTGGAAGTCGAGAAAATGAAAGGGTGAACCATATTCACCACGTTTGTATCTGAGAATTTCTCGCTTAATAACGGGGCGTTGATGGACTTGTCCAATAATGAGAACATAGGTTACTAATCGTTCTGTATCCAAGATTTTCATCCGAAACTGTAGCTCAATTTCGATGTTTTCTTGTTCTTTACCTCTGGTGATAACTTCTTTGAATCCGCCTCTAATCTGCAAGGCTTGGCGAATGTTGTTTTTTAGTGAATCACGCAGAAATCCAAAAACATCAAATAGAGTTGATTTTCCTGTGCCATTTGCTCCGATGATGACACAGAAGGCGGGAATATTTGTGATTTCTATGTTTTCAAAAACACGATAATTTTTGATTTTGATGGAGGCGATTTTCATGCCATTACAATCTATGGAAATTTTGATTGTGGATTCTGTCTGTGATGTTGTTGGGAATCATTGTATCGAATTGATTGGCTGGACTGATATAGCAGTGGACAAATTCGTTAGGACAGGCAAGGGGCTTAAGCCCCTTGTTCCAGAGTCTCTGAATGTCCTGACTGCCCTGGCTAGTGCTATGTCAAGCTTTGGGAAATCCATGGACGATCGCACCCACCCATCGGATCATGATGGATGCGATCGCTCATTAATCCAGGAAATCGCCGCTGACTTGGGCGAGGGATTCGGCGGTTTGCCAGAGCTTGTAGACGAGGAATTCGGTGCGATCGCTCAAGCGAGCCACAAATACCCCTGCTTCGGCTTCGGGATTTTCGCCCACCCAAATCCCATTTAGGCAAACTTCCACATAGCCTTCATCGCAGGGTTCCACGAGTAAGGCACAGGGGGCTTCTTGGCGAGAGAGGCGATCCAGTTCATCCCAGCGGGGGACGGTGTCCGGCAGGATGAACGATGCGGTGCTGGGTTCGAGGGTGAGGCTGTGGGCGGAACGCACCGCAACCATGAGGCGGGTGTTTAACCACCGTTCGAGTGGGGTGGTCAATTGTTCCAACCAGAAGCCGTCTTCGTGGTAAATCAGTTTCAACATCGGTGTTTTGAAGGCAAAGGGATGAAAAGGGGAGTTAAGGGGGTCTAGCCGGTGGGGCTATCTTGAACGCTGTCCCAAAACTGTTCGGCGAAGATCACCGTGGGATGGATGGGGGCTTTGGGAATGGTGCGCAGGGGCATTTTGGCCTGTTCGGGGGTGCGATCGCCCTTGCGACCATTACAGGTTGCGCAGGCCGTAACGACGTTGTGCCAAGTATGTTGACCGCCTTTGGAGCGGGGTAGAACATGGTCAAGGGTGAGATGGTGCCGACTGCCGCAATATTGGCAGGTGGAGCGATCGCGCTTGAGGACTTCGCGCCGACTAACCGGGGGCACATTCCAGCCCCGTTCCCGGTGGGGAATGATCAGCCGAATATGGGCAGGAATTTGCAGGCTGACAGAGGGCGATCGCACCGCCCACACAGCGGGGTTGTACAGTAAAATCGGCTCGGCTTTCCCGGTCAAAATCAACGTCACCGCCCGCCGCAGCGTAATCCGCATCAGGGGCAAGTAGCTGTGGGAAAACACGACAACGGAACGGTTCAAAACTTCTGTGGCAGTCATGGCTCAACGTCCTGGTTACTCTGGTGGGGCGGGTCATGATCCGGGGTCAGAATCCAAACCAAAACCCCGCTTCTCATGGGGAAGAAGCGGGGTCTTAAGGGCAGACTCTGGAGGTTAAGCGCCAGGGGCAGAACTGGGGTCAGTTCGGGGCGCTTGCCCGCTTCGGGGGGGTGAAACAATCATCAAGGGGTTCGGGCGATCGCTAATTCGGCCATAGTCCGGCTTCAGCGCCATAGATGCGTTGAGATCGCCATGATCACACCCGGTCAAAAACGTTCTTTCGACGGCATCAGCGTTCGATCCCAACAGTTGCCATGGCTCACGGCCGACGTTGCTAAACGTGCCGCCAGAGATCAAGGTCAGGCCGGAGTTAAGGTTGGGGAGTAGAAGAGTTAAAGAACGCATGAAGCCTCCAAGGGTGCGATCGCGTTAAGGGCGATCGGCTCAAAAAAACGAAGTATCAGCGCGAATTCAAGCAAAATCGCTCGAATTTAAAGATTTGCGCTGGGGGTTGGATCAACCCATGCTTTAAATACTACACTTGTAATACTAGAATGTCCACACCTTTTTTTGGAGGCTTTGCAACACCCATGCAAACAATGACCCGCACCTCAACCACCGAGATGGAAGTCACGAGCATTCGCTTAGAACGCGAACTCAAAGACAAACTCAAAACCCTATCCGGCAACACCGGCTATCAAGCCCTGATCCGCAGCATCCTGTGGAATTACGTCCAACAAAAATCCGGCGACTATCGCCCCCAATTTTCCCGCCACGATATCCGCGCCTCCCTGCCCGCCACCGCCGAAAAAGACGAACATTGCGCCCTCACCGGCCACCTCATCCCGGAACAATCCGCCATGCTCCTCGGCCTCACCACGAGCGGCGATCTTGTTCCCCTCAGTCTCGATAGTTTGACTGATTAGGCGCGATCGCACCGCAACATCCTCAAGCGTGAATCTCGGCAACCCTCTCCCATCATCGAGATTCACGTTTTTTCCGATCTTGCCCACCGTGATCTGTAGCTTCTGATTGTGGGATTTGGGATTAGTTCAGAAAATCCCCTGTTTATACTGATGGAGAGTTGTTGAATTCATACCGAAAACAAGCGATCGCCCCCCAATTTATGAAAACTCTCCATTGCGCCGTTTTGCTTGGCATGAGCAGCCTATACTGTGCTAACCCAGTCCTCGCCCAAGCGATCGCCCCTGCCCCAGACGGCACAGGCACAATCGTCACCCTTGATGGCAACAGTTATCACATCGATGGGGGAACCCAAGCCGGGGAAAACCTGTTTCACTCCTTTCAAAAATTTGGGTTAAGCAGCGGCGAAATTGCCAATTTCTTAAGTGATCCCAGGATCACGAATATTTTGGGGCGAGTGACCGGGGGTGATCCATCCGTGATTAATGGGCTGATTCAAGCGACTCCGAATCTGTACCTGATCAATCCGGCGGGGATTGTGTTTGGGGCGGGGGCGAGTTTGAATGTGGGCGGGGATTTCTTGGCGACGACGAGCGATCGCATCGGCTTCGAGGGAGGGTGGTTTAATGCCATGGGTGCAAATGACTACACCACCCTGATCGGCAACCCCAATCAGTTTTCCTTTTTAAGCGCCGAACCCAGCGCGATCGTCAACACCGGAACCCTCACCTCGAACCAGGACATCACGCTTTTGGGTGGAACGGTGATCAACGGGGGGGCGATCGCTGCCCCTACCGTCACCCTCGCAGCCGTACCGGGGTCTCGTTTGGTGAATGTGGCCCAAGCGGGAATGTTGCTGAGTTTGGATTTACCCCAGGAGGCCCTAACCGCCGGAATTTCACCCATGGATTTACCCAGCTTGCTAACGGCGGGCGGGGTGGAATTACAAGGGTCAATTGTGACGGGTGATGTGCATCTGGCGGGGCCAGTCATAGCAGAGCAGGCGGATTTATTTGCGGCGGGGCGGGTGACGGTGGATGCACCGGATTTAGTGAGCGGGAAGGCGCGAGTGGTGCGCTTTTCAGAGTCGGGGCACAATCCCGATCAGGCGGTGTTTATTGATGCACGGGCGGACAATCCAGAGGCGTTATTGTTTGGGGCTGAGGCGGGAACGATCGCACAAATTATCGATCGTGATGAAAACGGCATTGCAACGATCACCGAACAGTTATCCCTGATCAGTGATGCGGTGGGGGAATTGGAATCGGTTGCGATCGTTGCCGAAGGAAATCAGGGGAATTTCTGGCTCGGCAATCAGTGGATCAACAGCGAGAACGTCGAGAATTATCAAACCCAGTTACGCACCTGGTCAGATTCCCTCACCGAGGGGGCGGATTTACTGCTTTACAGTTGTTTCACGGCCTTGGGGGCCACGGGTGAGGCATTCATAGCGAGTCTGGCCGCGATCACCGGGGCAGAGGTGGCAGCTTCAACGAATCGGACCGGGAGCAGCAACTATGGAGGGGATTGGGTTTTAGAAAGCAGTACGGGAACCATTGAAGCCATCAGGCCGTTTACTGATCGCACCCTGAGCCGTTGGCATGGGACATTAGCCAATCAAACCGTCAGCAACTTAAATGATGCTGGCACAGGCTCCCTACGCCAAGCGTTAGCTCTGGTGGGAAATAATGAGTCGGTAACGTTTAGTGTGAGCGGCACGGTGAACCTCCTCTCAACGATTAGTTGGATGCAGATCGGGGTGACGATTGATGGCAATGGCTCCACGGTTCAGGGGAGTGGCCCGTTTGGAATTTTTAACATCTCTGCGACGATGGGAACAACCACAATCAACAACCTCACGATTACGGGTGGGACGAAGACTGGCAGCGGTGGCGGGATTTCTAGCGGGGGTAATGTGAGCCTGACCAACTCCACTGTTTCAGGTAATTTTGCGACGGGCGGCGGCGGCGGGATTTCTAGCCTTGGTAATGTGAGCCTGACCAACTCCGCCATTTCAGTTGACATACTCCCCCACTAAACCCTACGGGCTATAGTGGGGGATTCTGAACAGCCAGTTACCTGACCATTTATCCACTCAAACAACGAGAGTTGCAGAGGGTTGCTAGGCTCAACGACTAACGCCATTGATTTATCCTG
>NZ_JAQMTY010000253.1 GCF_028330765.1 Spirulina subsalsa CS-330
CACTTGGGTGCGTTGGCCTCCCGATTCTAACACAAAACTGAATTCAGTCGTCTCCCGTTGGTCGGTTTATTTGTTGGCAAAAATTCATCTCACCGCTAACCTAACGGTGTAGCGGGAGTCCTCTTTTTGCATTGAAGATA
This sequence comes from Spirulina subsalsa CS-330, assembly GCF_028330765.1. GTDB lineage: Bacteria > Cyanobacteriota > Cyanobacteriia > Cyanobacteriales > Spirulinaceae > Spirulina > Spirulina subsalsa_A. Next base: position 141 of record NZ_JAQMTY010000253.1, read on the forward strand.
GCACCCCAAAAGAGGGGTATCACCCCCCACCCCAAAAAATAAAATAAAAAATTCCTGCTAAATCGCTGTATGCCTCACTGGGCAAAAGATTCAAGGCTGATCGAAAAATCGCCTGATTCCCACGTCTGACACAATGGGAATTCCGATTTGAAATTTTGAGTGATTCCGTTGCCATGAAACTTGTTTGCAGCCAAAGCGACCTCAACAGCAATCTTTCCCTCGTCAGTCGAGCCGTTCCCGCTCGTCCGAGTCATCCCGTGCTTGGCAACGTCCTGTTAATTGCGGACGAAAGCAAACAGCGTATCCGGCTCCGAGGCTTTGACCTCAGCCTTGGGATCGAAACCAGCTTTCCCGCCCAAGTCACCCAGAGCGGCGACATCACCCTACCCGCGAAAACCCTCGGCGACATCATCTCCCGTCTTCCCGATGGCGAAATTACCCTCACCCACGAAGACGACGACACCGACGAAGGCGGCCTCGTCACCCTCACCTCCACCTCTGGCCGCTACCAACTGCGCAGCCTCAACGCCGAAGACTTTCCCGAACTGCCCACCGTGGATGATGGCGACTCGATTCTGCTGCCGGTGGAGTCCCTCGCGGAGGGGTTGCGATCGACCCTGTTTGCTGCCAGTACCGAAGAAACCAAGCAAGTCTTAACCGGTGTTCATGTCACCCTCGGTCGGGATGCGATCGAATTTGCTGCCACCGACGGCCACCGTTTAGCCGTCCTCGAAACCCCCAACGATCGCGACGACGATGCCGAAGCCAACACCGCCACCGATGGCCTTGAGGTGACCATTCCCGCGCGGGCGTTACGGGAATTGGAGCGGATGCTCGGCCTCCGCAATAAAGAAGATGGGGTAACGCTGCATATCGATGCGGGTCAAGTCGTTTTTGAACTGGGGGATGATCTCAAACTCACCAGCCGCAAACTAGAAGGGGCTTATCCTGCCTATCGTCAACTCTTGCCGACGCAGTTTTCCAATCAAGTTAATGTGGATCGCCGCAAATTTCAAAGTGCCCTAGAGCGGATTGCGGTCTTGGCGGATTCTCGAAATAATGTGGTGCGCTGCACGATTGACCAAGAGCGGCAACAGGTACAGTTGTCGGTGGAATCCCAGGATGTGGGCAGTGGCCGGGAATCGATGGACGCGACCGTGAGCAGTGATACGCCCAAAGAAATCGCGTTCAATGTGAAGTATTTAATGGACGGGTTAAAAGCCCTGTCGAGTAGTGAAATCACCATCCATCTCAACTCGCCCACGCAGCCGGTGATCTTCACGCCCCTGAGTGGTTTGAAAATGACCTATCTCGCCATGCCGGTGCAGTTGCGGGATTAGCGCGATCGCTCGAATTGAACCGGCGAGATTGCCCCAAGTCAGGAGCGATCGCACATCGCTCCTGGAGAAACCGCCTCTCCCCTGTCTGATTGAGCTAAACCCCTCTTGGGCTAATGTGGGTTTTGGAAACAAGAATGGCCGATAGAAAAATGGCAAGTTGGGCGCTAACAATGCTAGGGCCAGAGGGCAAGTCAACGAGGGCCGACACCATCATGCCGACTACGGCACTGCATGCCCCTAAACCTGCGGAAATCAGAATGTAATGGGTGAATTCGCGGCTCAACAGACGGGCGGCGCAGGCAGGAATCACCACAAAGGCACTGATCAGTAAGACCCCGATCGCCTTAATGGAAATGCCGACAACTAGGGAAAGCAGCACAATGAAGGTGGTGCGCTGGGTAGAGACAGAGACACCACGGGCGATCGCCATTGGTTCATTCAAGGTCATGAGAATTTGCGATCGCAGCGTCAAGCCAATAAATGTCACGCAGACCGCCAACAACAGGACACTGAAAATCAAGTCAGCCGTTTGCACGGCCAGAATATCCCCAAACAGAAGATTGGTGATGCCGCCCTGATACTCGTCTCGAAAGCTAAGCAGAATAACACCGATCGCCAAGGAGGACGAGTAGATAATGTTCAGGAGCGCATCCGTCCAGAGGTGGGTGCGTTCTAGAAAATAAGTGACGGCCAGGGCAAACAAAACAGCAAAGGGAAGCATTACCCAGGATGGGTCAAGGCCCAGCAATAGCCCAATGCTAATGCCCAACAGGGCAGAATGTCCGAGGGCATCACTAAAGAAAGAAAGCTGTCGGAGAATGGTAAAGCTGCCCAACAAGCCCCCCATCAATCCAGTCAAAACGCCGCCCATGAGTGCCCGCTGCATAAAGGGGAGTTGAAACAGTCCAATAACGCGAGTGAATTCAGCCTCAATGGTCATAATTTATGATTGAGTTGACAGGTGTGATGATAACGAACGAATTCTGACCCGTAGGCTAACGACAATTGCTCAGGCGCGAGGGCATGATCAGGAGTGCCCTGGCAGAGGAGTTTACGATTCAGGCAGAGGACGTGATCGCAATTGCGGCGCACCATACCCAAGTCGTGGGAAATCTGCAAAATGGCCCAACCCTGTTCCTGCTTGAGTTGATAAAGCAACTGATAAAAATCGGACTCACTGCGCAGATCAAGACCCGCCGGAGCTTCATCCAAAATCAACAGCGATCGCGGCCGCACCAAACAGTAGGCAAGCAACACCCGTTTCGTTTCCCCGCCCGATAAGCTACTAACCCGTTGGTCGCGTAAATGCCATGCCTCCACCTGAGCCAATGCATTACGCACCGCCTGGTGACGTGTCCGTCTTCCCACCCAGGGCAGTTGCAATCCCATTCGATCCCAACCCAGCCCCACTAATTCGGAGACTGTGATCGGAATGCGGCGATCTAACCAGAAATGTTGCGGCAAATACGCGATCCGCTGGCGGACGGCATCGGGTAAATTGCCTTGAAACGACAAGGGACACCCCAGCACAAACACATCCCCCGACTGGCGCGGGACAATGCCCAACACCGCTTGAATCAGCGTACTTTTCCCGGCTCCGTTGGGGCCGATGATGGCGGTGTCTGTGCCGGGTTGCACCGCAAAAGAGACCTGCTCGACCGCCAGATGAGTTTCGCGGTAAACCGTTAACCCATCAATCACTAAAACCGGCTTGCTCACATCAAAACTCCTGACTCAGAACTGAAATGGGCCTCAAAATCACAACCCTAAGCCGATCTGCTGGGGTACAACTGCCACAGGTTGGGGCATCCAGAGCGGCAGCCCTGCTTGCTCAGAGGCTTCAAAGCTGGCCACCAGGTTTTTAGCATTTTGGCGCATTATCGTTAGATAATAATCGGGCTGAACCGCTTCGGAACTCCCCGTTTCGATGGGGTCAAATACACTGACGTTAATGTTGAGGTCGTTGGCGATCGCCTCAAACGATGCTTTCCCTGCCTGGGGTTCAGTCAAGATTGTTTTCAGACCTTCCGCCTGCACCGTTTCCATCAATCGCTTCACATCTTCTGGTGACGGGTTCTCTTCTGGAATGCCCACCAGCGTTTCAGATTGCAGCCCATAGCTATCGGCAAAGTAAGATGCAAAGTCATGGAACACGACGAAGGTTTGCCCTGCAAAGGGGGCCAGCATGTCTGTAATCTCAGCATCCAGAGCCTCCAACTTAGCGATAAAGGCCTCAGCATTGGCGGTGTATTCCGCTTCACCCTCTGGATCGGCCGTAATCAAACCATCTCGAATATTTTTCACCTGCTCGATCGCCCGTTTCGGATCAATCCACACATGGGGATCAAATTCGCCATGATGATGGCCATGTCCGGCGTGGTCGTGATCCTCTCCCTCAGCGTGATCATGGTCGTGAGCTTCCCCTTCGGCGTGGTCATGATCATGGTCATGACCGTGCTCATCGATCTCAAGGGTGGCAATGCCTTCGCTGGAGTCGATGATCATCAGATCCACATTTTCGGCGTTCTCGATCATGTCGTCCAAGAAAAACTCCATTTCCAAACCATTCTGCACCAGCACATCGGCAGTGGCGATCGCTTGAGCATCGCCCGGTTTGGCTTGGTAGTTATGGGGCCCTACGTTGGTGGGCAGCAATTGGGTGATTGCGGCGCGATCGCCGGCCACTGCCGTTGTGAACTGGGTCATGGGCAAGAACGTCGTCACCACCTGCAACGGATCATCTGAAGACGCGACAACGTCTGCATCGGTTGGATCTGAGGATTCTGAGTTCCTAGGGGGCGCAGTGGTGGCACAACTACCCAAACCAAGGGCGATCGTCCCCACGACCACCAGCGAAACTCGTTGTAGATTGCCAGAAATACGGTTCAAAAAATGCAAGGTCATCACTAATATTGTCTTGATGAAAGAACGTAATCGGTTATCGATGCAGTCAATAGCTACGCAGAGCGAGAGCCGCCTCTTTCGCGAAATAGGTCAAAATCACATCGGCTCCCGCTCGTTTCATACTGGTCAGGGTTTCCAGCATCACCGTTCGCTCATCAATCCAGCCCTGCTGCGCCGCTGCTTTGACCAGCGCATACTCCCCACTGACGTTGTAGGCAGCAACGGGTAAATTCGTGTGCTGCTTAATGCGGCAAATCACATCCAGATAGGCCAAAGCGGGTTTCACCATCACGATGTCTGCCCCCTCTGCAATGTCTAGCTCCACTTCCTTGAGGGCTTCTCTGGCATTGGCTGCATCCATTTGATAGGTCTTTTTATCGCCAAACTTGGGGGCTGAATCCAGGGCATCCCGAAATGGCCCGTAGTAAGCGGAGGCATATTTGGCGGCATAGGCGAGAATCCCCACATTGATCCAGCCTTCTGCATCAAGCGCCTGGCGAATGGCTCCCACTCGACCATCCATCATGTCTGAGGGAGCCACAAAATCGGCTCCTGCTTCTGCTTGCATCAGAGCTTGTTTGACCAGCACGGCAACGGTTTCATCGTTGAGAATTTGCCCATTTTCGACAATGCCATCGTGGCCCTCACTGCTGTAGGGATCGAGGGCTACATCGGTGATCACCAGCATTTGGGGAACTGCCTGTTTGATGGCGCGGATCGCACGGGGAACTAAGCCATCGGGATTGTAGCTTTCGCCTCCCCCGTTGTCCTTGTGGTGATGGGGAATAAGGGGGAAGAGGGCGATCGCCCCAATGCCCAGATCCTGCGCTGCCTTCACCTCATCTAGCAATAAATCCAGAGAATAGCGGAAACAACCGGGCATTGAAGGCACTTCTTCCCGCAGTCCCTCCCCTTCCATCACAAACAGGGGATAAATCAGGTCATCCACCGTCAGCACCGTTTCCCGCACCATTCGCCGCAGTGCATCCGTGCGACGCAGCCGACGGGGACGGCGCATCGAGACATTCGTTAAGGTCACAGACTTAGCCGCCACTTCTGGGGCAGAAGCTAAGGCAGATTCAGGGGGAAGCAAAATTGACATGGATGGTAAAAATGAGAATGATTATCATTCTGATTATTCTACCCCATTTTTTGCCGGGTTTCTCTTGTGCTAGTGCAGCGTCAAGACTTACTATTCGGATTGTCTTGAATGTCCAACGCTCAACGTGACGGTGCGTTACGCTTCGCTAACAGCACCCTACAAACATCCTGATTCTTGGCATTGACGCTGCACTAGTGTTAGCCAAACCCTTTTCCGGTGGTTGTCTCCGTCCATACCAGCAGTTCTCCTTGGCTTCCTCCCGCCGCGATCGCCCCTCCGGCAGGGTTCCAAGCGAGGCAAGAGAATCCGGCGGGTGCGCCTGCGAGAATCTGGGCGAGGCGATTGGCGTTGTGCCAGAGGCAGAGGTAGCCATCGTCGGCAGCGGAGGCGAGGAGTAGCGACTGAGGTTGGAAGGCGATCGCCCTCACAATTCCCTGATGCACATCCAACATCTGAGCATTCCAGCCGACTGACGGATCGCGATCTTTTGTCCAGACGACCACGCTTTCAGCACTGATGGAGGCCAGGAGAGGCACACCGATCGCTTTTTTAACCCTCGACCAAGCAAGCTGTCGGACTTTGCCTGGAAAGCCCTGCATTTGCCAGGGGTAGGGAATCTCCTCCTCCCACACCACCACTGAGCGATCATTATTGCCAGAGGCGAGGTAGCTGCCATCGGGTGACCAGGCGATCGCCCCACTCGCTCCGCCGATCTCTCGCACTGTTGGGTCATCATCCCAGTCTTGCCGATGCCAGGTTTTGATACTCTGATTGCCACTGAGGGAGAGGCGATCGCCCTGGGGATGCCATGCCAGATCTAACACCGAGGAAGACTCAAAGTTCAGCGTAGTGATGACCGATTGGGTAGCAGCATCCCATACCTGGGCATAGTGTCCCAGACTGAATGCCAGTTCGGGATGATGGGGATGCCATTGCAGGCGATCGATCCAAGCACGGGAATGCTCCAAGGTCGTGACTAGGGTGGAAGTACCGCCATCCAACCGCCAGATCCAAACCGCTCCCGATTGTCCCCCTGCCGCTAGAAATGCGCCATCGGCGGATATCGCCAGGGCATCCACCGATTCTCCCTGTGCCTGCTGCCACAGGGTCATTTCACCTGTCTTTGCCTCGTATCGAACAACTTCACCTGCCGCAGAACTGGCGGCAAGCCATGCTCCATCGGGCGACCAAGCGATCGCGGTCACGTAATCCGATAACGTCTTGTGCCACCGGAGTTTGAATAAATCCTGTGTCTTTGTTCTTGGCATCACTAGCTCACCAGACAAGCCCGAAACTGTTCTGCCAGGTTCATCTGCTCCAGGTTGCGACCAATGAAGACCAGTTCATTCTTGCGGGATTCGTGGGGTTTCCAGGGGCGATCCTGGCGACCCTCGAACAGCATGTGAACTCCCTGAAAGACGAAGCGGTGGTCTTCTCCGGCAATGTTGAGGATGCCCTTCATGCGGAAAATATCAGGCCCGCGATCGCGCAGGAGTTCGCCGAGCCAAACGTTGAGCTTTGCGCCATCGAGTTCGCCCGACTCCACCAGGGCAATAGAACCCACGGTTTCGTCATGTTCGTGTGCTGTTTCGTTAAGAAACTCTGGGTCAATTTGCAGCGCGTTGTTCAAGTCAAAAGCATTGACCCCCAATAGGGCATCCATATCGATCTGCGCGTCGTGGGTGCGATAGATTTTGGCGATCGCATTCATCCCGCGAATCCGCCGCTCCAATGCCGCCAAATCCGCCTCCGTCACCAGGTCAATCTTATTGAGCAGAATCACATCGGCAAAGGCAATCTGCTCTACCGCTTCCTCTGCTTCCCAGTGTTGCCAGATATGATGCGCATCTACCACCGTCACCACCGCATCTAATTGGGCTTGGGTTTGCACCTCGTCATCCACAAAGAAGGTCTGAATTACTGGAGCCGGATCGGCTAACCCCGTGGTTTCAATCACCAGATGGTCAAACTTGTCGCGTCGCTTCATCAGGTTGCCAATGATGCGGATCAGATCGCCCCTCACGGTGCAACAGATGCAGCCATTGTTCATTTCAAAGATTTCTTCATCCGCATCTACCACCAACTGGTTGTCGATGCCTACTTCGCCAAATTCGTTCACAATCACCGCCACCTTCTTGCCGTGTTCATAGGTGAGGATGCGGTTTAATAGGGTCGTTTTCCCGGCTCCCAGGTAGCCTGTCAGCACCGTCACAGGTACTGTTAAGCGATCGTCGGTGGGATGGATGGCAGCAATCATAAACAACTCCTGACGACTTAAAATAGAACGATAATCATTATCGTATTGAGTTACGGTATTGAGTGCAACTCTTTTGGTTTCAGCTATGCGATCGCCCGTCGAGCCATCACTACTCCCTAAATTCGTTGACATCGCCATTGTGGGGGCAGGGCCCCAGGCGTTAACCCTGGTCACTCACCTCTTGCAAAAGAAAAAGCCGATGCGGAACCGCTTCGTGGTGCTCGATCCGGCGGGGGATTGGTTGCGGCAATGGCAGCATCAGTTTGCGGCGTATGACATTCCCCACCTGCGATCGCCCGCTGTTCACCATCCCGACCCCAATCCCCACGCGCTGCGTTCCTTTGCAGAATCGCGATCGCAGGAACTCTTTCCCCCCTACGACTTACCAGGAACCCAGCTATTTCAGGATTTTTGCCAGGATGTGATTCGCCGCTGGGAGTTGCAGGGGCGGGTGATTCCGGCACGGGTGCAGCGTATCGAACACCTTCAGCACCAAAGACAGCAGCGGTTTCGATTGAGGATGGCAGATGGTCGCGGGTTGACGGCGAAGCGGGTGGTGTTAGCGATCGCCGGAGGCACGCCCAACCTTCCGGAATGGGTGCGATCGCTGCCGTTGAGCTATCCAAGGGATCGCCTGCTTCATTCCCACCAGATTGATTTGCGAGGGCTGCACTTGGCAGGAGAGCGGGTGCTGATTGTCGGTAGTGGTCTCACCAGTGGGCATCTGGCGGTGGGGGCGATCGCCCGTGGCGCACAGGTCATCATGATGGCGCGGCGCACCTTCTACGACAAGCTGTTTGATGCCGATCCGGGATGGCTCGGCCCCAAATACCTGAAGGGGTTTCACGCCGAACCCGACTGGGAAACCCGTTGGCACAGGATTCAATCCGCCCGGAATGGTGGCTCCCTCACCCCCGCCCTGTTCACCAAACTGCGCCGCCTGGAACGGGAAGGCAGGCTGTCATTTTACGAAAAATGTCAAGTCCAGGCAGCGGAGTGGAAAGGAGATGCCTGGAAAGTCACCTGCAATCAATCGGATGTTCATCATTGCATTGCCCATCTGCCCATCGATCGCATCTGGCTGGCAACCGGAACCACCCTAGATGTTAACCATTGGTCGCTTTTATCCGATGTGCGCGATCGCCATCCTTTGCCGATCCTGAACGGATTACCCATTCTCGATTCCCATCTCCGCTGGGCAGGCTGCAACCTATTCATCATGGGTGGAGCCGCAGCACTGCAACTAGGTCCCGTGGCACGAAACCTCTTTGGCGGCAAGTTAGCCAGTGAGCGGATTGTGCCTGCGCTAACCCAATAAAGAAGGGGATAGATTCCCCTTCTTTATTGGGTTTGATTCAGTTTAAAAGGCTAGAGGGTGCGATCGCTAAATCTCATCCCAACCCGTCAAGCCCGACGACATCACGTAACTCGTCACCCCAGATTCAAAGAAATTCGCCTTGGTGTTGCCGTCTTTCTTCGTATCGCTGAACCGCTCTAGGTGGGTATAGGGGGATTTTTTGTAGCGATCGCCCTCATACAAATTATCCAGCCCAATCGCCCGCAAACGACTATTGGCCAAATACTTCGTATATTGCTCCGTACTCGCATCCGTAATCCCCAGAATCTGATTCCCCACAATATGATTCGACCATTGAATCTCCTGCTGAACCGCCGCATCAAACAGTTCATACACCTGATCTTTCGAGTGATTTAACGACTCCATCGCCTCCGGAATGATTCGTTGAAATAACCGCACATGACTCAATTCGTCACGGTTGATCATCTTGAAAATATCCGCACTACCTGGCATCAACATCCGCGATGCCAAATTATAGAAATAGATAACGCGACTACCCACGCTTTCACGAGGGGCTAGAGTACACCTTCATCCTACTTTCTTTTTCCTTTGCGGCTGTCGCTAGGATGTCCCCCGTCTACTCGTTGAACGTTCCCCTTTTAACAGGGCTTCGCTGCTGATTTCCCATTGTTGTGGCGTTGCTGCCTTGCGGCTTCAGCACCATCCCTTGATTTTTTTCTGCTCTCGCTCCGTTACGTTTGTAGTTTCCTACTCCGATTTGGCTCAGGGGCTTTAGGGGGTTCCAGCAATTTGAGGGATGTTAACCGACACCTTACGGAATCGGTGGGCCTTGAATTAATCTGACCCATTATAGAAGTACAGACCTTCTAGCATATAGTCCGCAAGCAGAGACACAAAATAGTTTTCCGCCGTGGGTTCATCCAGATATTTCTGATAAATTCCCGCCACAAATTTACACCGTTCTAGCAACACCCGATCAGTGCGCCAAAAATCATACACATCCGCACGACGTTCCGCCGGAATAATGGTTTCAATCATGTACTGATACCTTCGTTCAGAAAGAATCGCAAGTTCTTCCCCGTGGGCAAAACCACAGCTACCTGTCACCAGATAGAGCAGACCATATCTTCATCCCATTGGGATGCCTCCCATTTCCACGATCTTCAGCTTATCGTGTACGAGCTTTCGCTCTGGTCGTTGAACCTTTAACAAAACCAAGATTCTGGCACTTTTCTGCATAAGCATTTTTGTCATTGGAAATTCCATTGATCAAGGAAAATGCTGCTTGCTTTGTCAAGCCTAAATGCGGTTGGAGATATTCATAAAAAATATCTGTCCAGGATTTCTCAGATTGAAGCATGAAAATCACCCGTGCAATATGATCTTCACTATACTTGACTCTTTTTAAATGGGTACGCACTGCATGACGGACATTTTCTTGATGATCAACTAATTCTAAATTAGAAATATTGTTGTTTATCTTGTTGCCGTCAATATGGTTAATTTCATACTTGGTGTTATCATAAACATCTCGTAAGGTTTGATAGACTAAGATATGTACTGCTACCGTCTTTTTCATCAAACCATCCTGATCAGGGACATAATATGAAAACCTAAAGTATCCCATAGAGTCTTTTGCAGGATTTATGATTCGCTGAGTGGCAAAATTCAATATCTTACCAAACTCACTTACATAATACTGCTTAACTTCTAAATGATTGGCATGGTGAAATGACTCACCAGAGAAGTCAATGACCGGATAATCAATCTGAGAGTAGTTTCGATCAACCCACATTAAATTTGACAACTCTGTATTCATTGGGTTTCCATCAAGATAAATTACTAAGTGTTTTTTATCTATTGGCATTCCTAAATACGTCTCTGCCAAAAGTTCTGAGAGTAAACGCATTTTTCGACGAATTGCCACACGAACAGAGCCAGATCGGTTAATCTTTAGTGGCTTGCCGTTTTTAGTGACTATTCCATTTTCTGCGATTAAATACTCAGGAGCTGAAGGAATTGATTTCATGGTTTTGTTACTTGGCTGCTGATTGTCTCTAAACCTTTAGAGAGGTTCCAGCAATTAGAGAGGTTTTCGACAGTCGTTACCGACTGAAGGAGCCATCATTTAACTCTGATTGTGCATCCCTTCTTGGCTAATTTGTTCCGCCATACAAAGGCTGATTTCAGGAGCTGTAATTGAGGCTTTGATGTGCGGAATATTGCAGGTTTGGACAGAATCCAAGAACGTTAGATAGGATAAAATTCCATCAAATGCACGGCGTTCCTCTCGTGTAAGGTTTTGATAATCGGTGACATCTTGCGTGATGTCGAGCTTTTGAGGTCATTCTGTTCAACAAAGTTCGCTACGCTTTGCCCGCTTTTGAAAAGCTGCTATATGTCACCATATAGATCGGACTATATCATCATCCTTTTAAGAATAAAGGAGTCCCCCGCTTCGATGGGCGATCGCTTCCCACCTACTCTACTCAGGTGTTAACCCTTTCGATAGTCTCTACACCTTCTGCGAGTTTTTCGCTTGCAGCTTGGCACGGTATTGTCTGGGGTATATTATCTCTAAAATCCAGAGTTTCACCGTTTTCAAGGGATTTTATCTGGACTCCCTAGTTAATCCAGAAATTCTCACGCATTTGTTGATACAAGTTCACCGCCCAAGGGTAGCGAACATCATTGAGTTGCATGAGATTGGTGACGTTGCCGAACCACATAGAGCGGTTTTCAATTCGATCATCTCCTTCCGGATTGAAGATCGGATTGATCGGCATTTTTTGGTTTTCAAGTGCGATCATGTTGGGTAAAATATGCAAAAAATTCCGATAGTTTTACGTCCCATAATAGAGATGAAGTCAAACACGAACTTCATGCTATTTTGGGACTTTTTGGATCATAACGCAGAGCCGCGAGAATTTCCTACACTGGTAACTATTGGTTAATTCGCGCAGGCGACGCAGTGGTCGGACTCCTTATAATTGTCCTTTTGTACGGTGCGGATGTAGTAAATGGCTTTACAGCCTGATTCCCACGCATGAATGAGGGTTTCATAAATATCCTTGGCCGTCAGTACCCCATCACGGTACACGCCTTCATTTAGGTTGAAGAGCAATTCCATGCTGATACCGGTATCAATCCACTGTTGAATCGTGGCGACAGCATCCACAACGATGCGCTGATCCATCACTTTGTTTTCGGTGTAGAACCAGAAGCGATCGCCAATGAACGGCGGCGCGATTGGCACAACCCCTTTCGCCCATTTGTCGTAGTAAAACTTGCTGTAGGTGGGCAAAATCGACGCGGTACAGCCTTGGACGAGGGAGGATGAGGTATTGGGTGCGATCGCTGTAACGTGGCTGTTACGGATGCCGTGGGTTTGGATGTCCCGTGCGAGTTGATGCCAGCGTTCGGGCTGCGTGGCATTGGCATCAATCCAATCCAGATCACGCCCGCCTAAAACATTGCCCCGGCTCCACTCTGAACCCTCAAAGGCAGGATACGCGCCGCGCTCCTGGGCGAGTTCCATGGAGTAGCGGGTGCAGTGGTAGCCCATATCCTCGAAAAGGGCGCTGATGTCGGTGCGATCGCCATACTTCAAACGCCGCTTCGCTAGCCAATCCGCCAACCCCATCGCGCCAACTCCGATAGTCCGGTAGCGATCGTTATGCGCACCGCTAGCCGCAAAGGGGGCGTTTGTGAGGTCGATGGTATTATCCAAAATCCGCACCGATGTTTCACAATGATGGGCTAAATCATCATCAATATTCGCTAAATTCAGCGAAACCAAGTTACAAGTATGCGAAAACTTGCCAGGGGTGACATTCGAGAACGATTCGACACATTGCCCCGTTAAAACACCGTTAAACATTCCCATGTGGCGCTTCGGTTCGGTGAAGCAGTATGTGTCAGAAATACGCCCGGCTTGTTCAATGGAAACCACTTGAATATGGTGAGAAGCAGCACGTTGAGGTTTCCGATAAACCCATTTTAATCGGTGCGTTTTTAGCCCCAATTCTGCCAATTTAGACAAGCCCACACTGCTGATTAGCAAGCGATAACCCGTTTGGCAATAGTAATCTTTTTGGCCTCCTTTACCATCGGGTAATAAGCGATACCCTGCCGTTTGCATTTCGTTAATAAACGAATCAACCCCCAAGGTCTGAAGCATTAATCGCGTCTCACGCAAAAACTCAAGATTGATAGATGAGACTGACACACTTTCATTCAAACCATTGCGTGAAACTGTTCCATCACTATCCAATAATCCGGCAAGCCAATTAATCCGGGATTTTACCGTGTACCCATTCATCGGGACTGTGAATTTTGGCGGAACGGTTAACGGTAATTTGCAAATAATACGATCCTGTTGGATATCATCAAAAACAGCAACTTTATCAAGTTCACGGGTGTAATGCTTACTGCCCTGGAGTTTGTTGCGAACCTCAATGTAAGGGAGTAGCTCGCGCTTTTCTCCATAGAGATCAATTTCTGGGAATTGATGATCACTGCCGCCATAACTACCGTCTCCGGTGAAAAATCCAGCCGTGTACGCATGGGGAAACTCAACATCAAACTCTGAGGACATTACAGGGAGTTCGTATTTGATGAGCTTATCACCGCGCTGGAGGTCTTGGGCACTGATGCGCTCTGGTCGCCGTTGGTAATGATTCTTGATCCAAAAGTGATGCTGTGGGGTACATTCTAAGATTTCTCCATTACTTAACGTAACTTTGATCAGTTCCCGGTTTTCCCCCGTTTTACGAATCAGGACATTTGACCACTCTTCCCCATTCCAAACATCAACCTGTTGACCTTCTAACTCTGCGATCGCCACTTGACCATGACGGGTCAAAATTTTAGTCTCAGGGGCAACACACAAGTTCGTCGCCGGAATATAACCATCATGTTTATTGGGATTTAAACGGTTAATCGTGTCTTTAAAACTCATGTAGGGCAGTCCAGTTTCTACCTGCGTCCGCATCGCTTCTTTGAACAGTTCCCGTGCATTAACCCGGTGGAACAATTTCAGGCGGCCATCGCTACAGGCTTGCTCGACTTCGGCATAGGCGGCATCAAAGCGATCGCCCCACAGTTCCGCCAACTCAAAGCCTAAGACGCGATTCACTTCGTAGGGGTCTACTAATGTCCAGTCTTGCTTATTTTTGACCCGCCGCATAAATTCGTCAACGATGACAATCTGTGGAAAAACGTCATACGCCTTCCTTCTCACGTCCCCGTTCTCGGTCTGACACTCCAAAAATTCAGGGATATCCAGATGCCAGATATCGAGGGAAACTGTCACAGCCCCGGCGCGTCGTCCCATTTACGTTCAGCTAAGGTCGTTAATCCTAGCCCGTGGTTTTAACCACCGCTACCAGTCACCCGGTAGATCAGACCATATCACCCTCCTAGAGATAGGAGGCTCCCCATTTCGCCTCACTTGAGGCTACGAGCAATCACGCTCTGGTCGTTGAACCTTGAAGTGCAAGTCGTGCAACGCTTTCCAAGATTTACCAGACTTGATAGCACAGATATTGGCATGGTTAACGCCGTAATGCTTGGCTATCTGGCAAACCCCCTCACCTGCTTTGAGTCGATTGTAAATATCAAGAACGTCAGATTCCTTAAGTTTGGATCGGGAGTTGCCCTCTCCTAGCTGACGTTGAGATATTTTTTGAGGAATGTTTTTCCACAATCCATTTCTTATGGCGTGGGATCTGTTTCCCTCATCTGTGACCCATTCTAGATTATCTGAGGAGTTGTTCAATTTATTTCCGTCAATGTGATTGACTTGCGGATTGTTACCCGGATTTGGCACAAAATTTTCTGCGACAAGTCGGTGAACCCTGTGGCTTTTCTTCCCTTGCAAACAAACTTGGAAATATCCTTTTTTATTTACACTTGGGCGGATCTGTTTATGGGTTCGGATTCGTACTACCGTTCCTTTATTGTTAACGGCGTGAATGGGGGAATCCTTGATGATCTTGAAGCCCGGTAGACCCTCAACACCTAGGGATTCGTTGATGTCATAGACAAACGACCTTGCTAGCCGTTTAACAACATCAATTCCTAACCCTAATTCTGTTGAGATTTCCCGTGCGCTCATCGACAAGTAATTGTCCTTAATAAATTGAATCTCGGTTTTGTATCGTTGCTCTTTTGACATTTTGCACTCCCTTGGCTGCTGATTGTCTCATTATGACACCAATTCTTGTTCTTAGTGATTTACTGAGAGTTTCCAGCAATTAGAGGAGTTTGCATCGTGACTTACGCCGCGATGGGGCAGAAAAGTTTACCCTGATTGACTGCGATCGCTGTATCGTTTAACAGCTTCACCCAAGGCAGCACGCCACCGGAGGCGTTTTCCTTGCCCATCACCCGTGACCCTGTAGCCCGAATCCGTGAGACGTTCATACCCACGCCGCCGCCGCCTTTGCTGATCCGGGCGGTGTTGGTGATTTCGTGGAAGATGCTCTCCAGATTGTCTTCCATGGCGGTAATGAAGCACGATGCCAAAGACCCGCCGGGGACGCGAAGATTTGCCAGGATGGGAGTGGCAAGGGAAATTTTGCGGCTTGCGATCGCTTCATAAATCCGTCGCGCCCACACCATCCGGTTTTGGGGTTCCTCCACGGACGCAATCAGGAGAGAACAGGTGAGTAATGCCTCTTGGGGCAATTCATTTGGGAGTAGATACCGCTTCGTTAGTATCACCGCCCCGGCATAGTCATAATCGAGATCGTAATCGGGATTGATCCAGGTTCCCGCCTCAGCGAGTTCCTCCGGGCTGTAGGCAAGGATGCGAGGATCGTAGGCTTTCGCGGCGATCTGACTGCTGACTGTTTTGGCGTAGTTGCTGTATTGGTAGTGCCGGGCGACCAGAGTGTCTTTCCAGAGACTCCAGATATGAAGCCGTCCTGCTACATAACGCCAATCCGGTTCTTCTGGGCTGCACATTTCCAGGGCACAGTTGATCAGATTATCTTGAATCTCCCGCGTGGTTACACCATGCCGTAAACGAGTGGTCAGCCCTGACTCTAAGGCGACGGGGTTGACCTCAAGATTCCCACAGGCCCACGCCACAACATCGCGAATCTTCTTGATGTTCAGAGGGGTATGGGTTCCATCCCGTTTCACAACACTGATGTCAGCTTGGGATGATAGAGAGAATGGAGGGTTGAGAGTAGTTTGAATCACAACACGTCCTGTATTTTGCTAAGAGACTGTTTCAGTCTCCCAGTGTAACGCTCCTTCCTCTATCCCTAGCGTAAATTATGATCAAAAATAACCTGTAGCACACTATACCTAGAAAAACCAGGAATTCGTGTAGGGGGGTTTCGGTTAGGCTGGATTGGGCTGGATGGGTGGGGCTGAATGGGTGGGGCGTGATGCGATCGCCCCTGACGGGAATTTTCGGCTCAATCGCTTCCCCTTCCTAAGAATTCAGCCATAATGATGCACAGTATCTTAAGGGTTGCGAATTCGAGATGCGATCGCACCTGCTCGCGCTCTGTGTGGCGTTGTCGTTGAAGTCCATTCTGTTGAATCTGTGATGCTTGGCACTGCTGTCCCTCCCACTGAACTGGCTATTTTTGAAGACCTTGTCCAGCAACGTCTCCATACGGAATTGCCGGAGTTAAGCCCGGTGCATGTCCATGGCACGCTCAAGCAAACAACGTTGTTGATTGTAGTGCAACATCGTGGCCCGGAATTGGCCCATCCGACGCGGGTGTTTCGGTTGATGGAACGGGTGTTCCATGAGACGGACTTTCATCAACGGTTCCGGAGTTTGATGTATTTAAAGTTAGAGGGGCGATCGCAACCCTACGCCTTTCATAACTACATTCCGCGCCCCCCGGCTGTGGACGTGGCGGCCCAGGTGCGAGCCTATACCCCGGAAGGCATCGCCGAACAGGGGGCGCTGGTGCATGAACCCCCCGAACCGGAAAACCTCGCCCCACCGGAACCGGAAACCGCATCAGAAGCGGCGGCGGGTCATGAATTGATCGACATGGAAACCGATAATTTGATCCTCGCAGCGGCAGAGGATGGGGAAAATGGGTTTCTGGCGGTGGAGCCGGATACCGAGACCGCGCCCCGTGATCCGATTACCGATGGGATCGAGCCAGACGCGGAGGGGTTGTCTTGGCGATCGCTGGATGAGCGGTTTTGGGTTCCGGCGTTGATTGTGGGGACGGTGATTAGTGTGGGGGTCTTTTTTGGCAGTATTTACGCCCTGAGTCGTCCCTGTGTGCTGCGGTCTTGTCGGACGTTGGATGTGGCGCAGGAATTGGCCAATGAAGCGATCGCCACCCTCCAAGATCCGCCTTCCGGTCAAGCCGTCCTCCAAGCTCAAACCCAACTGGATCGCGCCCTGTTGCTGTTGGAGTCGATCCCCTCCTGGTCGGGGAGCCATGACGACGCGGCAGAACTGCTGCAAGTGTATGAACTGACGGTGGACAATGTGGCGGAACTGGTGGACGCGCTCAAAGCGGCCAATGCGGCGGCCAATGCGACCCAGAATCCGCCCCTGACGGTGGAGCAGTGGCAAGGGGCGTTAGATCGGTGGAATGAAGCGATCGCCGGCCTCGATGCCCTGCCCCCCACGAGCGAGTTTTATCGGTTTGCCCAGAAAAAGGTGCAGGAATATCGCCAAAATGTCAGCATTGTTAACGAACGCTTGACGACGGAAAAAACCGCCGTCGAAAACCTAGCCCTGGCCCAGGAAGCGGCCAAAGTGGCGGAAGTGCGTCTCACCATTGCCCAATCGTTGCCGGACTTGCAATTGGCCTATCGCACCTGGCAAACGGCTATTGATGCTCTCAACAACATTCCCCCGGCCACGACTTCCTTTCCTGAAGCCCGTCGCCTCTTGGGACTCTATCAACCGCAACTCAAGGAAGCCCGCGATCGCCAAACCCAAGAAACCTTCGCCACCAACGCCTACAGCAAAGCCCTTCGCCTCGCGGCGCAAGCCGAAGCCGCCGCCAATCAAAACCGCTGGACAGAGGCGATCAATGGGTGGAATCAGGCGATCGCCTCCCTGAAACAAATCCCCAGAGACAGCTTCAACGCGGTTCAAGCCCAACCCTTGGTCAATACCTACAGCGATGCCCTCAGTCGGGCCGAATCCCGCTTAGAAGGCTCGCTTCAACTGCAACAGGCCAAGACCGATCTCGATAAGGTCTGCCGCCTCAACGATCGCCAAATTTGCGTCTACACCGTCACAAACGCCAAAATCACGGTGCGCCTCACCCCGGCCTATGTGGAACAGGTGCGCCAAACCTCAGAACGGGCGCGATCGCAAAACAATCTTGAAGCCCAAGTGGATGTCATGGATCACGTCTTCGCCCTCGAACAGGCCCTCGAACGGATCAGCGATCGCGCCGGGATTCCCCTCGACATCTACACCACCAACAATATTTTGGTGAAATCCCACACCCCTAATTAACCCACAACGGCGTTAATCGTCCCAAAGGCGGCGGCGGGATGGGCCCCGGAGGCGATCGTGGGTGTCACGGAGGAGGGCGGGAATATTGAGGTGATGGGGACAACGGGGCAGACAGTCGCCGCAGTCGGTGCAGCGATCGCCCCTGCGACCGGGGAACCAATGGCCCGCCTTTTCAAACATCCCGTAACGGTATTTTCCAAAGTCCGTCATCCCATACCCCACCGCCAGATTCCGCAGCCGCAAGACTTCCGGAATCTGGATCGCTTCGGGGCAGGGCAGGCAGGCGTAGCATTGCTGGCAATAGTCAGGGCCAAGGGTTTCACCTTGGGCGGTGCGGAGACGGGCGAGGATCTGCGCTTCGGTGGGGGTGAGGGGTTCGGTGCGATCGCCCCACTGCAACGGCTCATCCAGATCGGCGGCGGTGGTAGCTCCGACGCTCAAGGTGGTAATCCGGGGATCGGCGAGTAAAAAACGGTAATTCAACCCCACCGGCGAGATGGGATTACAGAGGGAACGGAGGCGATCGGGGGGATTAAACAACTGGCCGCCTTTGTCGCGGGGCGAAATAATCAGCGTGCCGAGATCCTGGGCCTGGGCAACATCGAGCACCGGAGCATTGCGCTGCAAGAAGAGGTAATAGTGAAGATTGACAAAATCGAAGGCGTAGGTGTGGAGGGCTGTCAGGATCAGATCTAAAGGGCCGTGGGTGGAGAAGCCAATAAAACGGATTAAGCCGTCGTGCTGGGCCTTTTTGATCACGTCGAAACCGCCCCGATTGAGCCAGTGGAGATGCTCTAGGGTGTTTAAGCCGTGGAGGGCGAAGCAGTCGAGGCGATCGCGCTGTAATCGTTGTAACGACTGTTCGAGGTGGGGGCGGAGTTGGGCGGGGTCGGCGGTGGGGGTGAGTTTGGTGGTGAGGATGAGGCGATCGCGCTCCCCCGGTGGTAAAGATTGCAAGGCTTGACCCAGATAGATCTCGCTATTGCCGTAGCCTTGAGCCGTTTCAATGTGGTTAATGCCCCCAGCGACGGCAGCGCATAGGGTGCGTTGAAACTGTTGGGGATCATGCAGGCCGCGCATCGTCCCCAGGGAAAAAACCGAAAGCTTGAGGTTGGTGCGACCAAACCGGCGATAGTCCATGGGCTTGGGGGTTAACTTTCGCTCGTGCCCTGTCGCCGTCCCATTTTGATGAAGTCTTCGGGGCTAATATCGGCGACAAAATCGCGGAAGGCTTGGCGTTCTTCTTCGTCGGCATCGCGATCGACGGGGATCGAGGCTTCGGCGACGACTTCTTCCACAACCCAGATCGGGCTGTTGGTGCGCAGGGCGATCGCGATCGCATCACTAGGGCGGCAGTCAATTTCGCGAGTCTGATCACCCCATTCCAAACAGAGCAAAGCGTAAAACGTGCTATCTTGCAACGCATGAATCACGATCTTCGACAGAGAAAGATCGAGGCTGTCGAAAATATTGCCGATCAGGTCATGGGTCAGGGGGCGAGGCGGCGGGTCATGCTGTTCAAGCGCCCCAATAATTGATTTGGCTTGGTCTTGGCCGATGCAAATGGGGAGAGCACGACGATCAGACCCATCTTTGAGTAGAACAATGGGACTCCGAGTATAGGCATCGAGAGCAATACCCGCAACAGTCATTTCAATCATCGGCTCATTCTCTCAAATGATTCAACAGCGTTCTATCTCTGAAAGTCGCTGGCAGGTGAGTGGATCGGCTCGGTTCAAGTGGATTAGACTGTGACCTGACTCAACGCCAGTACCAACGATTAACCTTCAGTATGCCCTAGTCTCAGGAAGAATGGGTGAGAACCATTGATTAAGAAATCCGGAAAAATGGCAGGATGCGATCGCATCATCTAAACCATGGCTCGACTTTCGCCGCTTCCCTGTATAATGGGAGGTTGCGAAAAGTCTGACCAATTACGTCAGATAACCGACCCCGAATAATAGAAACACAGGATCATGGCAGTCCCCAAGAAGAAAACCTCTAATGCAAAACGCGATCAACGTCGCGCCAACTGGAAACGGAAAGCAGCCTTCGCGGCTCAAAAAGCGTTGTCCCAAGGTAAATCCGTCCTCACCGGACGCTCTGAAAGTTTTGTATATCCTACGGATGACGAAGACGACGACGACGAATAAAACCTGGGTTGATGCCCACTCCTATCCAGCCCTCTCCCAACAGCTACTGCTTATACATAACGTTCAAATGTTGGCCTCGTCTGCGTTTGATCCCCCTAAATCCCCCTTAAAAAGGGGGACTTTTTTTCGTTCCCCCCTTAAAAAGGGGGACTTTTTTTCGTTCCCCCCTTAAAAAGGGGGACTTTTTTTCGTTCCCCCCTTAAAAAGGGGGGCTAGGGGGGATCGAGAGAAGGTGAACATCGTTAAGAGCAGTTTGTGTATAAGCAGTAGCTCCCAACAGAGAGGGCTTTTTGGGCTGGTGAATGTCCCCCAGACAAGTCATCGAAACCCCTCTTCCTACGTTGGGCTACTGCTGATCCATAACGCGCAAACGTTGACCTAGCAGGAGCTAGACCTAGGCAAAGACAGACCCTAGGCCAACCATCGGCCCTACAGTGTGAGGGATTGGGGATTGGTTTCGATTAGCGTTGCGAGATCTTTGAGGAACGATGCCGCATCTGCGCCATAGATCACCCGGTGATCGCAGGTGAGGTTGACTTGCATTTGCCGCTTGACACCAAATTGACCATCATCACCGGCCACCAGTTGCGGTTTAGACGCACCCACCGCCATAATCGCCCCTTGACCCGGCGGCAAAATCGCATCAAAGCGATCTACCCCAAACATCCCCAAATTCGAGATCGTGAATGTGCCGCTGTTGTACTCATCGGGCTGCAATTGCTTGGAGCGCGATCGCGCTACGAGGTCTTTCCAGGTGCGAGACAAACTGTAGAGATCCAATTGATCGGCATTTTTCAACACCGGCGTAATCAGGCCGCCATCGGGCATCGCCACCGCAACGGAAACATTGATCCCGCTGGAGTAGTGGATACCGTTTTCCACATAGCTCGCGTTGACGATGGGGTGCTTGGCGAGGGTGACGGCCACGGCCTTGGCGAGGAGGGCGGTCATCGTTACGCCCTTGGGCTTCACCTGCTTGTAGAGGGCATCGAGGGCATCGGTGGTGATCGTGTAGCCAACGCGGAAGTCTGGAACCTGTAAGCTCGCCATCATGTTGGTGACGACGGCTTTTTGGAGGGTGTTCATCGGCTTCACTTCCCCAGGGGTGACGGGGGAAACGGTGGGAGCGGGAGCAGCAGCGGCGGGGGCTGGGGTTGCGATCGCTGCCGGCGCGGGCGATGCTGTGGCGGGTTGGCCCGCAGCCTGTTCAATGTCAGCAGCCACAATCCGACCGTAGGGGCCCGACCCGTTGACCGTCGCAAGGTCGATTTTGAATTGCTTGGCGAGTTTTTTCGCCCGGGGAGAGGCAACGATTCTACCTGTTTTAGCCGGGGCGGGAGCAGCCGGAGCCGGGGCAGCCGGAGCGGGAGCAGCCGGGGCAGGAGCAGGAGCGGCGGCGGGGGCGGGGGCTGAACCGCTGGTTTGAGAGGCAGCTTGTTGTTTGGCCTGTTCGATCTCGGCTTCAGTTTCAGCGAGGAGCGCGATCGCACTTCCCACCGGAGCTTCTTCCCCAGCGGGGGTAATAATCACAGCCAGATAACCAGCATGGAACGATTCCACGTCCATATCAGCTTTGTCGGATTCAACAACAACGACGGTTTCGCCTTTTTCAACTGCGTCACCAGGCTGTTTGGTCCACGAGACAATTTTTCCCTCAGTCATGGTGGAACTGAGTGCGGGCATAAAAATATCACGGATCATGGAGCGTTTCTTCTTTGCGACAAGGTGGACAACGGTGCGTTAAGCCTTAGCATTTTACCGCGTTTAGCTTAATCGGCGGGAAGCCCAACAGTCGGCTCACGGTGAAGGTCAGGATGAACGCCAAGGCGATGGCGTGAAACGGAGTCGCCCGCACGCCCAAAAATCCCTAAGGAACAGAGTGGTGGCTCAGTCCATGGGTCTCATGGCTGAGTAAATCGCCTAGGGTTAGTCTCAATCACTACGCAAGACTACGGATTAACTGTGTGACCATCCCAATGGTGTATTTCTCAAAAGTCCCGTAATCATACTGCATAGCCTTCTTGCCAGCCCCATAAATTACGCTATGATTAATCGGTATAACCCGCATGATGATTGATCACATTGCACCACCCGTCTCTATTTCAGGTGCGCCAGGTAACAACATCCTGTGAGCCGATTAACACCGGCTAAGTGTTAAGCCATTCAATCCATCACTTAACCCTTATCCATCATTACACCAGAGCTTTAATCATGGTCAGTATTCGCGAAGGCTCAGGCCCCGTTCAGAATTCAGATTTAGAGTTTTATATCCCCAACGTGGGGGTGATTGGTTCACCCGTGACGGCAATGAGTTTGGAGTCACAAATCAGCACGGTCATGCAGTGGGCTAAGGCAGGCTGGAGTAAAGGAGTCTTTGCGGCTAATGTCCACATGTTGATGGAAGCACACTGGAATCCTGAATTTGCCAAAATCTTGCAGCAAGCGGATCTGGTGACCCCGGATGGGATGCCGCTGGTGTGGGTGATGAAGCAACTGGGTTTAAGCCAACAAGACCGGGTGACGGGGAGTGATTTATTTCAATATTGCTGCGATCAGGCCCAACATGAAGATGTGAGTGTTTCCTTTGTGGGGTCTGATGCGGAAACCCTCGAAAAAATGCGCGATCGCCTCGAACAAGAATATCAAAAACTGGCGATCGCCGGCATGGAACCCCTACCATTCCGCCCCCTCACCCCCGCAGAAGACCAAGAACTGATCGAACGCATCAACGCCAGCGGTGCGGGTCTCGTTTTTGTCGCCCTCGGTTGCCCCAAGCAAGAACGTTGGATCATTGAACATCGCGGCAAAATTAACGCCGTCATGCTTGGCGTTGGGGCCGTCTTTCCATTCTACGCAGGCACAGTGCAACGCGCCCCCGAACGGATGCAGCAACTGGGTCTCGAATGGCTCCACCGCCTCCAACAAGAACCCAAACGCCTTTGGAAACGCTACGCCGGAACGATTCCGCCGTTTGTCCTGTTGGCTGCGAAACAAATCGCGCTCCAAGCCCAAGCCAAACTCCAAGACCCCAAACAACCCATCCATCAATACCGGCACGCTCAACCCATCGGCGAACTGCTCCAAAAAGCGGGTCTCTTAACCGTAGAACAGGTGCAGGAAATCCTGGCCGACAAAGAGCGATACCCCAATCTCCAATTTGGTCAAATCCTGGCCCAGCGGGGTTGGCTGAAGCCGGAAACCGTGGATTTTCTGATCGAACATTTACCGCAACTCCCCGTTGAAGACATCCGGCAGCCCATTGGGATGTATCTCAAGTTAGCGGGCCTGTTAGATGATGAGCAAATCCAAGAAATTCTCGAAGCGCAAAACCAAGAGGGATTACGCTTTGGTGAAATTGCCGCTCAAAAAGGATGGCTGAAGCAAGAAACGGTAGATTGGATCGTGAATTCAATGAATATCTCCACTCCCCTACCCACTGAATAAAGCCAGAGTTTTGGCCCCATGGTTTGGGGCTGTGGGTTCTGCAATGCAACGTAGTCTGTCAACCATAGACTGATCAGCGATCAACATCCAGCAGTCTATGATCATTGGAGAGAGTTTGACCAAGGGGAACGACAGCACCGTCTTGGTTCACCTTCTCAGTTGCTAGGTTTGAGTTCAGAAAAGGTTATGCGATGTTCTGTGCGTCTTATGTTGATTGTTCAGGCGATGCTGTTGCCTGTCGCGGTGGGGGCGATCGCAGCAACACTGTTCCCTCAACCTGTTGCCAGCCAAACCTATCAATCCCTTCAGGCTTTTTTTACGGAACGCCATGAGCGTTTCCCGGCATTGCCGGAAGCGGCGGGCGGGGTGATTAATGTGCGGGACTATGGAGCCGTGGGGGATGGCGTAACAGATGATACGGCGGCGTTTCAGCGGGCATTATCCCGCGATGAGATTGCCAATGGCAATAAAATTATCTACATTCCCGATGGGACATATCTGCTCAGGGACACGGTGCAATGGCCCAGGGGCGAACATGACGGTTTGGCCTATAAACGCACGACGGTTTTAGGGGAGAGTCGGCAGGGTACGATTTTGAAGCTGGCGGATGGGGCGGCGGGATTTGGCGATCGCACCTCGCCCAAACCCCTGTTGGATACCGGGGAAAACCGCGCCAATGGGTTCCGCAATCGGGTGGAAAATCTCACCCTCGATACCGGGCGCAATAATCCGGGCGCGATCGCCCTGAAATTTAATTCCAACAATGGCGGCGGCGTGTTTGATGTTCAGGTGCGATCGGGCGATCGCCAAGGAGTCAGCGGCCTCGACCTCACCGCCCCCGAAGTGGGCCCCCTCCTCGTAAAAAATCTAGAGGTGATCGGCTTTGCCCACGGGATTGATGTGGGCGGCGGTCAAACCAACTCCGTCCACATGGAAAATATTCACCTCCGCGATCAAACCCAAGCCGGGATTCGCCAAGCCATGCAGGTGTTAACCCTGCGTAATCTCGTCAGCGAAAACCCCGTGCCCGCCGTTGAAATGCTCGCCCACGGTGCAACCCTCTCCCTCCTCGGTGCTCGTCTCACGAATACCGGCCCCGCTGACCTGAGCGCCATCACAACCCGCTATCGTCCCGACGGCAACAGCACCCCCGGTGAAAATGCCACCCTGGCCACATTGCTGATCGATGTGGAACAGCAGGGATATGGCAACACGGCCACACTGTACGACTGTAACACCGGAGCATTAACGCCGCTGACGGGGAATATCCCCTACTGGTCTTGCGCTGATCCCCTCGGCACGGCCACCGAGGCCCCGCCGTTTCAACTGCCGGTGCGCGATACGCCTCGCTTACCCGATGATCTGGGCAAGGTGGCGATCGCCCAAGGCAACAGGAGCGCAGACATTCAAGCCGCCATCGATACGCCGGGTGTGGATACGGTGTTTCTGCCCAATCGCACCTATGAGATCACAGAACCCGTGCAGATTCGCGGCACAGTGCGCCGGATTACGGGCATGGGCGCACGGATTAGCAACGATTCTGTGGAGCCGAGTTTTCGACTGGAGGCGGGCGATGCCCCGATCGTGGTGATCGAACGGTTAGAGGAGGCCAGCGTGCTGCAAAATAGCGATCGCACCCTTGTCGTCCAAAAATCCTCCCTGCGCAGCTATGCCAACACCCCCCAAGGCAGCGGCGACACCTTTTTAGAAGACATTGTGACCAATCAAGTCACGATGCAGAATCAAGCCCTATGGGCGCGGAGCTTGAATGTTGAAGGGCAACCGCCAGCCGGTGAGGCAAAAATCATCAACAAGGGCGGCCAGCTTTGGGTGCTGGGGTTAAAAACGGAAAATCCTGGCACAATTCTCAGTACCCACGCTCAGGGTAAAACGGATGTCATTGGCGGATTGATCTACATCAACCAAGACATTCCCGATACCCAACCCCCTCAACCTCAATATGTGCAAGATGAATCCGATCTCGCTGTGGTCACTCGCACCTATGCACCCACCGCCATCGGCTATCCCATCCTCATCCGTGAAACCACAGGGGGTCACACCACCGACATTGTCAATCCCAACCGCAATCGAAGCGATCGCTTCTTCTCCGTAGAAACCGCAGCCTCCACCCCAGCCACCGATCAACGCCCCGATCTCCAGCAATTGGGCAGTCATTTCCCAAAACACACCATCATCCCTGAGCCGTCCTGGCTGCTTCCCACTGCTGCCCTGATCTGGATTGGGACTAAGCTGCGCCGCTCCTCCCATTAATCTCAATCGATTGGGACTCTAAGCGTCTCAGCAACCGGGGGAATAGCTGGTTGACTGACAAAATTAGCCAGATCCCGGAAAGCCCTCACCCTAGCCCTCTCCCTAGGGGCTACTGCTTATACATAACGTTCAAATGTTGGCCTCGTCTGCGTTTGATCCCCCTAAATCCCCCTTAAAAAGGGGGACTTTTTTGCGTTCCCCCCTTTTTAAGGGGGGCTAG
>NZ_JAQMTY010000254.1 GCF_028330765.1 Spirulina subsalsa CS-330
AGGATAAATCAATGGCGTTAGTCGTTGAGCCTAGCAACCCTCTGCAACTCTCGTTGTTTGAGTGGATAAATGGTCAGGTAACTGGCTGTTCAGAATCTCCCACTATAGCCCGTAGGGTTTAGTGGGGGAGTATGTCAAAGTGAACCGAGCTTAAATCCTGACGCTATTCTGCCCTATGCTGACCCGCAAATCCTTTGAAGCTATTCTGCTGCCGATGGGCGCGATTATTGTGGCGTTGTTGTTATTTGGGCTGTTCTGCCTGGCGGCTGGGGCGAATCCCTTTGGGGTCTATGGCTCCATTTATAAGGCGGCGTTTGGGCAATGGAGTTCTTGGCAAAACACCTTAATTCGGGCTGCGCCGTTGATGTTGAGTGCGCTTTGCACCGCCTTGCCGGCCCGGTTGGGGTTAGTGATCATTGGTAACGAAGGAGCCTTGGTGATGGGCGGTGTTGGGGCGATCATTGCTGGGTTAGCGATGGGAACCAGTGCGCCGCCGTTCGTTGTGCAAATTGCCATGGCGTTATTAGGCATGGTGTTTGGCGGGGCGTGGATTGCGATCGTTGGGGCGTTGCGCCATTGGCGAGGGGTGAATGAGACGATCAGTAGTCTATTGATGAACTATATTGCGATCGCCCTCCTTAATCACCTCGTGGGCGGGCCAATGCGCGATCCCTCATCCTTGAATAAACCCTCTAGTTTCCCCCTCGAAGACATCAACCGCCTCGGCGATATTCCCGGCACGCGGATTCACTTCGGGTTAATCTACGGCATCGTTGCCTGCATCATTGCCTATATTTTGATTCAGCGCACCACCTTCGGGTTTGCCGCCCGTACCGCTGGCGGCAACATTCGCGCCGCCAGAATTGCCGGGTTGCCCGTGGGGCAACTCACCCTTGCCATTTGTTTCCTGGCGGGGTCTTGTGCTGGGTTGGCGGGGATGGTGGAAGTGGCGGCGGTGCATGGGCGGGCCAATGAATCCCTGAATGTGGGCTATGGCTACGGCGGGATTCTGGTGGCATTTGTAGCGCGACATAACCCCCTCGCAGCGGCGATCGTGTCAATGTTGCTGGGCGGCATTCTTGCCAGTGGGGGGATTTTGCAGCGATCGCACGGTTTACCCGATGCCACCGTGCTCCTCTTTCAGGGTCTCGTTTTTCTCTGCGTCCTCTATAGCGAATCCCTCTACGGCAAAATTCCCGCCCTCCAACCGAAAAGCGAATTAGCGCATCCGTCCGCCTAATCTCCCCCACGATCCCTTCAGCTTTATCCTATTCATCGTTACACGCACAGAGGAGATTTAGACTATGGCGGATGCATTGGGTTGGTGGGGTGTTCCCTTAGCGATCGCAGCCGGAACCATGCGCGGCGGCACACCCTTTCTCTTCGTCAGCTTAGGCGAATGCCTCACGGAAAAAAGCGGCAAAATCAACCTCGGCCTCGAAGGAACCCTCCTCACCGGAGCCATGAGCGCCTACGCCGTTTCCTATCTCAGCCGCGAAGCCGTCGGGGATGTCATGGCTCCGTTTCTGGGGGTGCTGGTGGCCGGTTTAGCTGGGATGGTGCTCGGTGCGATCCACGGTTGGCTGTCTCAACAACGGCGCGTTAATGATGTGGCCGTCGGCATCGCCATGATTATTTTCGGCAGCGGCATCGCTTTTTTCTTCGGCAAACCCTTCATTCAACCCGTCGCCCCCCAAATTCCCACCCTCAACCTCGGTGCTTGGAGCGATGTTCCCGCCATCCAAGCCGCCTTAAGAATCAGTCCCCTCTTTATCTTTGGGGTCATCCTCGCCCCCGCCATGCAGTGGTTTTTTAAATCCACCCGTTGGGGCCTGCTGATCCGTGCGGTGGGAGATGCCCCGGAAGCCGCCCGCGCCATGGGGGTCTCAATCTTCAAAGTGCGGATGCTGAGTATTGTCGGGGGGAGTTTCCTCGCCGGAATTGGTGGCGCGTCCCTCTCCCTTTACTATCCGGGGGTGTGGACGGAATTAATTTCCAGTGGTCAAGGGTTAATGGCGGTGGCGTTGGTGATTTTTGCGCGGTGGAATCCGGTGCAATGTCTCTATGCGTCCCTGTTGTTTGGCGGGGCGCAGGCCCTAGGCCCGGCGCTGCAATCCGTCGGGGTTGATTCGTTTTATTACCTCTTTAACGCGGCTCCCTATGTCCTCACCCTGGCGATCATGATCATCACCTGTTCCCCGAAAAAGACTCTCACGGGCGCACCGGGAGCCTTGGGCAAAGAGTCATCCTAGTTTGAACACCCTCACCCCAAATCCCTCTCCCGCTGGGCGAGGGGCTTTAATTTCTGAGCTTTTCGCTTATTCAGAGTTGGGCGAGGTGGGCGGCGAGGGCGATCGCTTGGGGATAGATGCGGTGTTCTTGGACTTGGATGCGGGCGTGGAGGCTGTCGGCGGTGTCGTCGGGGAGAATGGGGACAGCGGCTTGCATGATGATCGGCCCGCTATCAACGGCGAGATGGGCGATGTGAACCGTGCAGCCGGTTACCTTCACCCCAGCGGCGAGGGCCTGCTCAACGCCGTGAATGCCGGGGAAACTGGGGAGCAAGCTGGGGTGAATATTGAGGACGCGATCGGGGAAGGCATCGATCAGCACCGCCGTCACAATCCGCATCCAGCCCGCCATCACCACCCAGTCCACACCATGGGCTTTGAGGGTGGTCACGATCGCATCATCAAGGGCCTCGCGGCTGTCGTAGTGGCGATGGTTGAGGAGCACCGTTGGAATGCCAAATTGCGCCGCCCGGTCTTTCGCTGTCGCCTTGGGATTGTTGTAGATTAAGACTTGGATTTGGGCGTTGAGGGTGCGATCGTGAATGGCCTGAGCGATCGCCCCGAAATTACTCCCACTCCCGGAGGCCAACACCCCCAACTTCAGCGGCTGCGGCAGCACCAACGCCGCCGGATCAACCGGAGGCGAAATAAAACCGAGGGAGTCCGCCACCGTTTGCAAGATTGCCGATTCTGTCATGACCTTCATCGCTTGGAACCAAAACCAATCTTAATATCCCCCATTTCCCCGCCCTATCTTAAAACACCCCCAAAAAACTTAATCCCCTCGATTAGATTTCCTCAACTCAGCCCGAACCGAACGGGATACACTGGGGATGGGTACACTCCACAATGCCCGCCCCCGCGTCGCAATCCATAGGTGAGTCTCAATGTCCCAAATTGAAATCAAGTCTCGGTTGGTGAACACCCGCCCCGCGCCCCCACTCCAGCCCCGTCGCCGGGTGATTACCGAAAGTGCCCTCGGCTTGGTTTCGACCCGCAGTTTTCCGGCGATCGTCGGCACAGCAGACATGATGCTCAAATCCGCAGGCGTAACCCTCGTCGGTTATGAAAACATTGGCGGCGGCTACTGTACCGCGATTATCCGGGGCAAAACCGCCGATGTGCGCCTCGCCGTTGAAGAAGGAGCGCGAACGGCGGATCAATTCGGGCAACTGGTTTCCAAAATGGTCTTGGCGCGTCCCATGCCCAACCTTGAAGCCGTCTTCCCCATTGGCTCGAAATATTTTGAACTCGAACAGGAACAGCGCGGCCATAGTCGCCTCAGCAATCAATCCCTCGGACTCTTGGAAACGCGGGGTTTTCCGGCATTGGTGGGGGCCTGTGATGCAATGTTGAAAGCCGCTGATGTCCATTTGGCGGGCTATGAAAAAATTGGGGATGGTCTTTGTACGGCCTTGATTCGCGGCACGGTGGCCAATGTGGCGGTGGCGGTGGATGTGGGGATGCACGAGGCCGAACGGATCGGCGAATTTAGTGCGGTGATGGTGATTCCTCGCCCCTTGGATGATCTGGAAAAAACCCTACCGATCGCAGACTTCTGGCTCGACAAACCCGAACCCCTGCCCAACCTCCTACCCAAGGACAAACAACAGCAGGAAAAATCACGCTTGGCTCTGCCCGAACTGGAAAAAGTGCCCCTGCGTCGCCTCGACCAATCCGCTTTGCCTTTGGAAAACCGTGAAGCGATTCCTGAAGCCGACGAACTCGAATAGAGCGGAACTCTTCACCCTGCTCCTCATCCTCGGCGTTGGCCTAGGATTACGGTTGCTCTGCCTTGATCTCAAACCCCTCTGGGTGGATGAGGTGATCACGAGTATTTTCGGCCTGGGGTTAGGGTTTGAGGCCATTCCCACGGAGCAGGTTGTGCCCCTGGCCGCCCTGCCGCTGCTGTTTCAGTTCAACGCCGCCGCCGATTGCCCAGCGATCGCGCACCACCTCGCCACCCAATCCACCCATCCGCCCCTCTTTTTCTGTCTCCTCCATACCTGGCTGCAGTGGGTTCCGAGGGAATCGCTCCGAGTGGCGACCCGGAGTTTTGCGGTGCTCTGGGGGATGGTGGGAATTGTGATGATCTATGGGTTAAATCGGGTCGGGTTTTCGCGATCGGCGGCGTTAACCGGGGCGGCGTTGATGGCCCTGTCTCCCTTTGCGGTGTATCTTTCCCAAGAAGCGCGACACTACACCCTCCCGATGGCGCTACTCACGATCGCCCTCACCGCCCAAGTCCAAATTCACCACGATCTCCAGCACCAACGCCAACGGCCCTGGCTCTGGGTGTTGTGGGGGGGGATTAGTTGCGGGGCGATTTATAGTCATTATTTTTGTGCCCTGGCGGTGCTGGCCCAGGGGGTGACGCTGTTACTCTTTTTGAGGCGCGATCGCCCCCCGATCACCCCTGGCCACCTGGGGCGCAATCTGCTCCTGTTTAGCCTGCCCTTCGGATTCTTTATTCCCTGGCTCTCCGTCCTCCTCCAACACCTCAACAGCCCCAAAACCGGCTGGCTCTCTCCCCCCGCTGGCCTCGCGCCCCTGGCTCAAACCCTCGTTGGCTGGATTGTGATGCTCTTCGTCCCCCCGATCGAAGGCCAACCGCGATCGCTGCAAATCGGCCTTGGCCTCCTCACCCTCGTCCTCGTTATTCTCCTGATCCGTCAGACGATCGAGGGGTGGCGACAGCTTGGCCCGTCGGTGACGCGCTTCACCCTAACGACGGTGGTGGCGATCGTGGTGGTGGAATATTTTCTCTTGATCTATGGGTTGGGGAAAGATATCAGCATCGCGCCCCGCTATCACTTTGTGTATTTTCCGGCGGTCTGTGCGCTGTTGGGGGCGGTGTGGTCAGGGCAGCGATGGCGGTGGCGGTGGGCGGGGGTGTTGATGCTCAGTAGCCTCTGTGTGGTGTTTGATCTGGCGTTGCAGAAGCCCTATGCCCCGGCGGAGGTGGCGGCGCAGTTTAACCGCGATCGCGCCCCCATCCTCGTGGTTATGGCCTATCAAAACACCTTAGAAATGGCCGTCGGATTGAGCTATGGCCTCGCCCTCGCCGCCGAACGTCCCCCCGATCAACCCGCCGCCTTTGCCCTCTTGAGCTACGCTGAGGGCTATGACCCCGTGTGGCAACGCCTCGCAACGCTGTCCCCGACGGAATTAGCGATCGCCCCCCACGCCCTGTGGATGATTGCGCCCGGATATCTCGATGATGCTTTTCCGGAAACCGTGCGCCTCCGACAGGATCAAGACTGTCAGATTGATCCACTCCACTTTTATCGGATTGGCTTTCCCTATCAACGCTATCAATGTCATGAGATTTCCCAGAAAAGCAAAACCTCACCGTAAGATCCGGTGTAATCTGAATACAAGCGAATGCTGTTCCAAGACTGATTGTGTTGATGGTTTTGAACTGTGAAACCAAGATTCACACAGTCTGACCTCTGATGGTGTTGTGTATCGATTTATGAATACCTTGCTCGCCGGCCTTGATGATGTTACACGCCAGATAACCAGTATGGATCGTAAAAAGAAACCCAAAATGCTTGTTGTTGATGACGAGCCAGATAATCTTGATCTGCTCTATCGCACCTTTCGGCGTGATTTTCGGGTCTTTAAAGCCGACAGTGGCATCAGTGCCTTAGATGTCCTGTCCGAAGAAGGGGAAGTGGCTGTCATCATCTCAGATCAACGCATGCCAGAGATGAAAGGAACAGAGTTTCTCAGTAAAACCGTGCCGGATTTCCCGGACACCGTGCGGATTATTCTCACGGGTTTTACCGACGTGGAAGATCTCGTCGATGCGATCAATTCCGGCCAGGTTTATAAATACATCACCAAACCCTGGGACCCCAACGAACTGAAGGTGGTTGTTGATCGGGCGGCGGAAACCTACGACCTGCTCAAGCAGCGCACGGAACAACTCCAACGCGCCGAAGAACAAGCTAAATTGCTCTCGATCATCGCGGATGTGTCCCAATCGGCGACGGAATTCGCTCAATGCCTCGAACCCTTGGCGGCGGCGCTCGGCGAAAGTTTTTCGGCGGATGGTTGTGTGGTGCGTCAGGTGCAGGCGGGTCAATTGGGCGGGGCGGAAGGTCGCCACGATCAACCCGTTGCCATTGACAGTGATCCCCTGGTGCAAACGGCGATCGCTAGCGGTAAAACCCAAGTTTGGGTCAATTCCCCCAGCACGCCGCCCCCAGAGGGTACACCCTACCAAGAGACGGGGTTACAACTCCATCTCGTGTTGCCCCTCCATTATCGCGACCAACTCTTAGCGGTGCTGTCGTTGCAATGGGGGCGATCGCCCAAACCCAGCGAAGAGGAAATTCACCTGATCCACCTCGCCGCCCAACAGACGGTGTTGGCCCTAGCTGCCGCCGTCTAAAATCCGACCCGCAACGCTCCCCCGATTCTGCCCTTTTCCCGCGCATCTATGACCGCCACTGCCCAGAATATCCGCGACCTCTTCGACCGCATTGCCCCGGTCTACGACGACCTCAACGAACAACTCAGTTGGGGACTGCATCGAGTCTGGAAAAAAATGGCGGTGCAATGGGCCGAACCCCGGCGGGGCGATCGCGCCTTAGACCTCTGTTGTGGCAGTGGCGATCTTGCCCTTCTCCTCGCCGATGCCGTCGGCCCTCAGGGGGAAGTGTGGGGCATTGATTTTTCAAACGCCCAACTCAACACCGCCACCCAACGCGCTCAGGCACGATTTCCCCACCGTACCCACACCCTCCAATGGCGCGAAGGCGATGCCCTCGCCATCCCCTGCGATGCCGATACCTTCGACTGCGCCACCATGGGCTATGGTCTGCGCAATGTCACCGACATTCCCCTCGCCCTCCGGGAACTCCACCGCGTCCTCAAGCCCGGCGGCAAAGCGGCCATCCTCGACTTTCACCGCCCGGAACATCCCTGGGTGCGCCAATTCCAAACCTGGTATCTCGATCACGTCGTTCTCCCCACCGCCACCCGCTTCGACCTCACCGACGACTACGCCTACATTGCTCCCAGTGTCGAAACCTTCCCCACCGGCCGCGAACAGATCGACCTTGCCCACCAAGCCGGTTTCCCCACCGCCGCCCATTACCCCCTCTTTGGGGGGATGATGGGGGTGCTCGTTGTCCAAACAGCGTACAATCGTTAAGAGGCTGCGGCCATTCCCTGGCTTGATCAAGCGGCGATCGCCCTCAATTCCATCACCTCCCCAGCAGCGATCGCATCCCCCAACCGCGTCATTCTCGGCCCTCGGCCCGATGCCCCCCTTGCTGCTTACTTTTTGGACTTGTGGAACCTGAAACCCTCTGGCTTGCGTTGATTCCACCCATTGCGGGCGGCATCATTGGTTACTTCACCAACGATCTAGCCATCCAAATGCTGTTTCGCCCCTACCAGGCGATCTACATCGGCAAATGGCGATTGCCCTTCACCCCCGGCCTCATCCCCCGCAACCAAGAACGCCTCGCTCGGCGCGTTTCTGACACGATCATGGGGTCACTCCTCACCCCCGGCGAACTCCAACGCCTCACTAAACGCCTGCTCCAAAAAGAGCGCGTCCAAGAGGCCCTGCTCTGGTTTTTGCAACTGGCCCTCAAACAAGTCCAAGCCGAACAAGAACAAAAAACCGCCACCATTCTCGCCAATATTTTGCGGGATTTATTTAGTGGTTCGTTGCCGCGTATTCTGCGCGTTTTGGCCCGTCGTGAAGATTTTTTAGCCGAGCAAATTAACTATATTTTCGATCAAGTGGTGTTGGAATTCCAACTCACCGACAGCCAATCCCGCCAACTCGCCGATTGGCTCTTGCAGGTGGTGTTGCCGCCCGATGTCCTCCGCCAAGCTTTGATCGATTTCCTCACCGATCGCAATATTCAAATCATCGACGAAGGGCTACGGGAAAAAACCAGCGGCACGACTTGGGTGATGGCAAATTTATTCGGGGTGCGCAATTCGTTAGTGCGGTTGCGGACGTTTTGTTTAGATGAAAAAGAAATCACCAATGCTCGCTTAAAAGAGTTGGTGTTATCGCTGGAAGTGCGCGATCGCATTCGGTTTTGGCTGCAAAATATTTCCCTCCAAAACCTGCCCTTAAGCACCGTCCGCCAACTGCGCAAAACCACCCGCGAAAGCATCCGCGCCTATGTCCGCGATAAAGGGGGCGACCTTCTCGAACAGTTGGGCGCATCGGTGGATTGGGACGGCCTCGCGAAAATCTTGCTCAAACGCTTGCGCGACTCGGAAGTGCTCAACACCTCCCTAAAAACCGTCAGTTGGGAACTCGCCCTCCTCCTTGAACGCTACCTCGAAGAAGAACTCGAAATCCTCGTGGCCAAAATCCTCCCCATCCTTGCCCTCGATCAGGTGATTTCTGAGCGCGTCATGGCCACCTCCGCCGCCGAGTTAGAAGCCGCTGTGCAGGGCATTGTTAAAAGTGAATTGCAAGCGATCGTCAATCTAGGCGGCATCCTCGGCCTCGTCATCGGTAGCCTCCAATCCGCCTGGCTCCTCCTCCGCTAATCACTGGCAAACGTCAAGCTGTGGCGCACCCCAGCGCATACTGATGTCGAGCCAGGGCGATCGCGTCATCGTGGCGCTGCTGGAGATGAAGTCCACGCCGGTTTCCGCCACGGTGCGGATGGTGGCGAGGGTGATGTTCCCGGAAGCCTCGATCTGGATGCGGGGGTTAGCAGCACGGATCAGGGCTACCGCGTCGCGCATCGCGGCGGGGGTCATGTTGTCGAGCATGATGATGTCGGCGTGATGGGCGATCGCGTCTTCAATTTCGGCCCGGTTGGTGGTTTCCACTTCAATGCTTAACGGGTAGGGCATGGCGGCGCGAACTTGGGCGATCGCGTTGCCAATCCCCCCCGCTGCCGCAATATGGTTATCCTTCAACATCACCGCATCGTCTAGCCCCATCCGATGATTCGTCGCGCCCCCCACCTGACTGGCGTATTTCTCCAGAATCCGCAGGCCGGGCGTGGTTTTGCGCGTATCCACAAAGCGCGTCGGCAGATCGGCAATTTGCGCCACATAGGCCGCCGTTGCCGTGGCGATGCCGCTGAGGTGCATCACCAGATTTAACGCCACTCGCTCCCCGGTCAATAATGCTCCCGGTGTGGCGGTGAATTCGCTTAACACGGTTCCCGCCGGGCAGGGGTCGCCATCGTTGCAGTGTTTTTGGCTGTGGCTCTGGGGGTCGAGCAATTGAAACACCCGTGCGGCCAAATCGAGACCCGCGATCGCGCCATCAGCTTTGGCGATCCAATGGGCGGTGGTGGGGGGAGCGGTGGGGGAAAAGAGGGCCGAAGTGGTGCGATCGCCCCGGCCAATATCCTCCCGTAACCACTGCTCTAACAACGGATCAAGCACAACCCAAGGCGGTAACACAGCAGGCATAATCTCTCTGATCGTTCAGTGCGCTCCTTATCCTACCGAGTTTTGCGATCGCTAATCGCCTTGGGGGTATTGTTCCCAGAGTTCCGTTAGTTTGCGGAGGCTGCTGAATTGACCATTGCCGAGGATGAGGTGATCGAGGAGGGGGATGGCGAGGAGTTGGGCGGCTTGGAGGAGTTGGGCGGTGAGGTGGATATCTTCGGGGGAGGGGTCGGTGCTGCCGGAGGGGTGGTTATGGGCAACGATGACGCGGGTGGCATTTTTGCGAATCACTTCGCGGAAAATGTCGCGGGGATGGGCGAGGGTTTCCGTGGCCGTGCCGATGGAAATCACCTGCGTGCCGATCAGGCAGTTTTTCACATCCAACAGCAGGACGGCGAAGCGTTCTTGGGCTTGCCACATCAGGTCATGGCTGAAGGCATCGACGGCGGCTTGGGGGGTGTCGATCAGGGCGCGGGGGGCGGGACGGAGCAGAAAGGAGCGTTTCCCCAGTTCGATCGCCGCGAGGATCGTGGCCGCTTTTGCCGGGCCGATGCCGTCGATGTTCATCAATTCTTGGGGGTCAGTTTGGCGCAACACATCGAGGGGATCGCGATCGCCCTCTCCCAAGGTCTGTAAAATCAATTGCCCCAACCCCACAGCGGACAGTTTGCCAGGGCCTTGGCCCGTGGCCAGGAGAATCGCCAATAGTTCAGCATTGGCGAGATTTTTCGCCCCTTGTTCGATCAGGCGTTCGCGGGGGCGTTCACTAATAGGTAGATCAAGAATGCGCAGACTATAGCTCATACACGCAAGACAACACGAGGGAATAGAGTTGATTTTACTCTAGGGCTGGGGATTCATCACCAAGTTGAGCAGATCCCGATGCCATTGGGCTTCGGTTTTGAGCAGCGAGATCGCCTCCCCATCCATCGGCTCATCTTCTAAACACTGTTGCCACTGAGACGCGATCGCGCTGGCATCGGTGGGCAACTCGGTTAATTCCCACCCCGGCAACCCCACCGTTGCCATTAGTTGCGTCACCTTTGGGTCATAGCTCAACGCCACAGAGCGACAACCTTCAGACAATGCCATGATTAAACTGTGCAACCGCATCCCAATGGCGAGATCCACCTGTTGAAAGAGGCCCTTGAGGCGGTAGGGGTCGGGTTCGTGGATAATCTCCACGGGTTGGGGAAGTTGGGCGGCGATCGCTTCAGCCAGGGGGCCGTCTTGGCTGGCTTGGAAGGGAACCAGGAGCAGATGTACGTCGGTTTGGGTTTGGAATTGGGCGAGGGCGGTGATTAGGGTTTGGAGGCGATCGCTCGTGAGGCTGGGATGGGGGCGGAGGGTGACGGCAACGGTGGGGCGGGGCCAGGGTTTCCCGGCCCAGGGTTCCGCCGTGAGGGCCCAAACGGGATCGGGGGCGAGAACGGGGGTGATCTCCCACTGTTGCACGAGGTCGGCGGAGGCGCGATCGCGCACCGACACCGCCGCGCAGCCTTGTAAAACCTGTTTCGTGAGCCAACGGGTCAAGGGGCGCTTTAACGGCCCAATCCCCTGACCCCAAGCGAGACAGGTTAAGCCCTGTTGTTGCGCGAATCCCATCACGCCGCCGTAATAGATCGGACTGGCCCAACTGGTGGCATCCTGCATCAAACTGCCGCCGCCCCAAATAAAATAGTCTGCTTTGCGGCAGGCATCCCAAAGGGCAAGGGCAGAGTTGCGATCGCAACTTTCCACCCCGTAGCGTTTATAGGTTTCCATGGGGTTACCCGACAGCACAATCGGCTGCACATGCTCCGGCAACATCTGCAACAGGGTCGCTAACAACGCCTCATCGCCGCCGTTGCCTTTGCCGTAATAGCCACATAACACTGCTTTTTTAGTCATTATTTCCCCCGATCACGTCCAATACACCGATTACACTAAAAGCCATTAAAGTATAAGCACTTGACTTTAATTCTCTCAGACACTATGCACGGGATTCTGATTTGGCAACACCACAGCAATGCAGCCCATAACGCCGATAACTTTGCCTTGATCAGTCAATGGTTAACCCGTCTCAATGGCCAAACCGTTGAATTGGCCCAGCGACTCATCCTGCCCCATGGCAGCACCCAAGAATTAGACTGGACTCCCAAGCGCTTTGACCATACCTTTACCCTGCATCATCCTCGGATTGCGGGGATCACGGTGTATTGGCAACAGGATGAGGATGAGCACGAGCATAATATCACCGTGAAGCAGCTTGATCTCGACATGGCCCGCCAGGCCCTCTATCTCTATCCCCAGAATCAACCGACGGTGGTGATGAAACTCTGTATTCCTGGCATCCGCTACGAAACCATCAACCTCGATGATCCCGAAATTGCCTGCACTCAGGTGGGCGATCGCTCGATCCTCCTCTTGCGCGACCCTCAGCAACACCTTGAAATCAAGCTCAATCTCAGCCGCGAAAATGTGATGAAACTCCGCACCCGTCTGCCGTAACAGTCTCAATCCCTCACCCCAAACCCCTCTCCCTAGGGGCTACTGCTTATACACAAACTGCTCTTAACGATGTTCACCTTCTCTCGATCCCCCCTAGCCCCCCTTAAAAAGGGGGGAACGCAAAAAAGTCCCCCTTTTTAAGGGGGATTTAGGGGGATCAAACG